>CAJMPK010000055.1 GCA_905215205.1 uncultured bacterium
ATCGGGTCCCTGCGTCCTCGGTCTTCTGGGATTAAAGCTGAAGGGAATAAGGCGCGCTTCGCGCATAGCGTGGAGTGCGGCGAGGGCTTCTTGCGTCCTGCGGAGTGTGCCTAAAAGTAAACTAATGGCGGGCCCTGCGATGTCTGGTCTTCGGCGGATCAGCCGCTGGGTGAGGGTGGTGCTTGGGACGACGTGCAAAAAACGGAGTTTTCAGCAGCTAAAGATTGATGCATAGGACTATAGGCGACGTTCGCGGCCTCTGTTGATGCTTTTGCATGACGAATGGGTTTTGGCGATGTTCATATATAGCTGGTTTCTCGCCGCATGCTATCTAGATGGGACGAGTCATGAGGACTATCTAACTTTTGAAAGACTTTTGACACCAAAATCTTATCCCGCGATGCTGAATACTCGCAAAAATGCACGCTCCGGAGGGTACTACCCTGCTACGGCTAGAAATCCATGCGCCATTTTATGCAATTAATTAACGCATTTATGCAAAATGGCTTACGTGCGAACGTCTCGGGGTGGATGTTTGCCTCGGCGCTGCGTAAATCATCCTGTCTATAGTGTCTTTGACAGGCGGCCGCGGTTCCCTTTGGGATCGCGGCCGTTTTGTTGTGGGTCAAATATGAACGTTGTGTTAATGAGTCGGTGGACGGTGGTGTTTTTCGGTGAGCGGCGTATCCTTCCAACGGTTTATCTAGTGTGTCAGTTGAAAGGAAGAGGGCGCTCGTCATTGTTTGAATGTGAACTGCCGTTTGACCACAAGACGTTGCATCTGGAGCTCGAGGATAAGAACTTCGCGGGTGTGATGGAAGGTCATCAAAACGAGTTTAAGACTACAAAATCACAGGAAGAGCTGGTAGAGGAGTCGCTTGCCAACCCTTATGGCTCGCCTTCGCTCGAGGAGCTTTGCGCTGGCAAGAAGGACATTGTCATCATTAGCTCCGACCATACGCGTCCGGTTCCTTCGCGTGTAACGATGCCTATTCTGCTGCATCACATCCATACTGCAGCGCCTGAGGCTCGCGTTCGTATTCTGGTTGCGACTGGTATGCACCGCCCCTCGACGCACGAGGAACTCGTCAACAAGTATGGCGAGGAGATCGTTGCCAACGAGGAAATCGTTATGCACGTCGCGACTGACGACAGCATGATGAAAAAGATCGGCACCCTGCCTTCTGGCGGCGAGTGCATCATCAACAAGATTGCGGCCGATTGCGATCTGCTGCTTGCCGAGGGCTTTATTGAGCCGCACTTCTTTGCCGGTTTCTCTGGTAGTCGCAAGTCCGTCCTGCCTGGCATCGCCAGCTATAAGACCATCATGTACAACCACAACGGTCAGTTTGTGAATGATTCCCACTCGCGTGCCGGCAACCTGTGCCACAACCACGTGAGCGAGGACATGTTTGCCGCTGCCGAGATGGCTCACCTTGCCTTTGTGCTTAACGTGGTGCTCAACGGCAAGCACGAGGTCATCGGATCCTTTGCCGGCGACATTCACAAGGCGCACGAGGCCGGCTGCGAGTTCGTGAAGAGCCTCGCCGGCGTTGAGCCCGTCGAGTGCGAGATTGCCATCACCACCAACGGTGGCTACCCCCTCGACCAGAACATCTACCAGGCCGTGAAGGGCATGTGCGCTGCCGAGGCCACACTTCCCGAGGGCGGCGTGATCATCGATGTCGCCGGTTGCGCCGACGGTCACGGTGGCGAGGGCTTCTATCACAACATCGCCGACAACGATCCGGCAGAGTTTGAGCGTGCCTGCATCGATCGTCCCAAGGACGAGACCCTGCCCGACCAGTGGACGAGCCAGATTTTCGCCCGCATCCTGGCACATCACCCTGTGATCATGGTTACCGACCTGTGCGATCACCAGATGATCAAGGATATGCACATGACGCCGGTCAACACTATCGAGGAGGCGCTCAAGCTCGCCTTTGAGATGAAGGGTGCCGATGCCAAGGTGGCCGTCATTCCCGATGGCCTGGGCGTTGTCGTCGCTCAGCACTAGTACGCGGCCTAAACGAATCGTTTATAACCGACAAGAAAGATAAGGTTTTATGCTTACCAAACTCCTCTGCGAATTCGGCGCAACGGCCCTCATGATCATCTTTGGCGTGGGCGTGCACTGCGATACCGTGCTCAAGGGCACCAAGTATCAGGGTTCCGGCCATATGTTTGCCATCACCACTTGGTCTTTTGGCATCTCGGTCTGCCTGTTTGTCTTTGGCGGCGCCGTGTGCATGAACCCCGCCATGGTGCTTGCCCAGTGCATCGTCGGCTTGGTGCCGTGGAGCAGCTGCATCCCCTTCATGATTGCCGATATGCTCGGCGGCTTTGTGGGCGCCGTAATCGCTTGGCTTATGTATGCCGATGAGTTCAAGGCTTCCGAGGGCGTCGTCGACCCCATTGCCCAGCGCAACATCTTCTCGACCAACCCCACCACCGAGGGTACGAACTATGCCCGTAACTTCTTCTGCGAGGCTATCTGCACCTTTGTGTTCATCAGCGCCATCCTTGCTGCCGCTAGCCGCGCTGGTGAGAACGTTCTGATGCTCGCTATCTGCGTCGGCCTGATCGTTTGGGCCGTTGGCATGGGCATGGGCGGCATCACCGGCTTCGCCATGAACCAGGCTCGTGACCTTGGTCCTCGCATGGCTTATCAGGTGCTGCCGATCAAGAACAAGGCCGACAACAACTGGAAGTACGGCCTGCTTGTTCCTGGCATCGCTCCGTTTATCGGTGCCGCTCTGGCTGCACTGTTTGTGCACGGTTTCTTGGGCATGTTCTAGTCTGAGGCTACATAGTTGTCCGCTGGCCGCATGGGGTAACTTCCCAGCGCGTCCTCGGACATGCAAAAAGGCTCGCTGCGCACTTCGTGCGGCGAGCCTTTTTGCGTCCTGCGGAATGCGCTGGGAAGTTACCCCATGCGGCCAGCTGCGGGGTCTTTGTTGCGTTCGTACAAGCAACCCAACATATATATCTGAATTTGGATGGGAGGGGCTTGTTGCTGGTAGGGGCGTTGGGCTGTTGTCGATACTTTGGGATGGATTGTGCTTTGGGTTGGGGCGGAACTTTGGGATGAGCTTCTTACTTAGTTGAAGAGGGGCTTTATGGCCGAGAGGTAGTCTTTGGCTACGTCGGCTTTGTCTGCTTGGAAGTTATGCCAGGCCCACCATTGGACCATTCCTACGAAGCTTGAGGCTATGTGGTGTAGTAAGAAGCTGCGGTCCATGGTGCCGGCGGGGCCTGAGGGGTCGACGGGCACGGTTTCGGCTGCGCGCGACATGATGGTCTTGCGGAGACAGTCGGCGAAGACGCGGGAGCCGGCGCCGGCTACCAGTGCCCGTACACCCTGACGACGATCCCAGAGGTTGTTGAGGATATGATCGACTTGCACGAGTGGGTCGTCGAGCGGCGTACCATCGTCGTCGAGGGCGTGGGTGCAGATGTCGCTCACGAGCTCGGACAGTAGGTCGTCTTTGCTCTTGAAGAGGCCGTAGAACGTGGCCCGACCAACATGGGCACGAGCGATGATGTCGCCGACGGTGATCTTGCCGTAGTCCTCTTCGCGTAGCAGCTCGGAGAACGCCGCAACGATGGCAGCGCGGCTTTTTTCTTTGCGGGCATCCATGGCTATGCATCCACGTGAACGAGCAGACAACGGAGCGTGCCGGAGCAGCCCTCGTAGGGGCGCTTGCCTGCGCCGTAGCCGACGGCCTCGATGCGGTAGCAGGCCGGCAGGTGCTCGGTCGTGCGCAGTGCGGCGACGATGGCGGCGCCCGTGGGCGTCACGAGCTCGCCGGCGACCGGTGCGGGCGTGAGGGCGATATTGCCTGCTTGGCATAGGTTGACGACGGCGGGCACCGGGATGGGCATAAGACCGTGGGCGCAGCGAATGGTTCCGTGGCCCTCGGAGAGCGACTCGACGACAATCTCCTCGATGCCCAGGTCGTCGAGGCAGATGGCGACCGAGCAGACGTCAACGATGGAGTCGATGGCGCCCACCTCGTGGAACATGACGGTCTCGGGCGTTTTGCCGTGGGCCTTGGCCTCGGCGGCGGCGAGCGCGGTAAAGATGGCGAGCGCACGACGCTTGGCGCCATCGCTTAGCTGTGAGCCGTCGATGATGGCGGTGACGTCCGCCAAAGAACGGTGGTGATGGTGATGGGCATGATGGTGGTCCTCGTGGCCATGGCCATGGGCCTCATGGTCATGCTCGTGGCAGTGCTCGTGCTCGCCATGGCCATGGTGGTGGTGTTCGTGTTCGTGCATATGCTCGACAGCTGCTTCGTTGCCGTAGAGCCAGGCCATATCGTGATCGTGGTTCTCGAGCTCCTCTGCAAGCTGAACATCGAAGTCACAGGCGTCGATGCCGTGCTTGTTCACGCGCGTCACGGCAATCTCAAAGCCATCGACCGGCAGCGTGGCGAGCTGTTCGCGCAGGTGCTCCTCGCTGGCGCCCAGGTCGAGCAGAGCCGCGACGGTCATATCGCCGCTGATGCCCGAGGTTCCGTCGATGATAAGCGTGTGCTGATGGTTGGACATGGAATGCTCCTTATCGGGCGCGGGATGTGCCGGCGCTCAGATGATTGATAAGACTTGCCTGATAGGCGGCACCAAAGCCGTTGTCGATATTGACGACCGAAACGCCGCTGGCGCAGGAGTTGAGCATGGCGAGCAGTGCGGCTACGCCACCAAAACTTGCGCCGTAGCCCACGCTGGTGGGAACGGCGATGACCGGACAGCTCACCAGACCGCCGACAACGCTCGCCAGAGCGCCCTCCATGCCGGCGATGGCGATGACCACCTGTGCCTGGGCAAGTTCCTCGGCATGCGCGAGCAGGCGGTGCAGGCCGGCGACGCCCACGTCGTAGAGGCGGTCGACCTCGTTGCCATAGAACTCGGCCGTCAACGCGGCTTCCTCGGCGACGGGCAGGTCGCTCGTGCCGGCACAGGCGACGACGATGCGCCCGTTGCCGGTAGGGGAGGGCTTGCCGCCCACGAGGGCGAGCTGTGCGTCCGGGACATATCCCAGGTCGATGCCGTTGTCGAGGAGCTCCGAGGTACGGGCTGCTTTTTCGCTGTCCAGGCGCGTGACCAGGATGCGCTCCTGGCCGGCATCGCGCAGCGCCTCGATAATGGCGGCGATCTGCTCGGCGGTTTTACCGGCACCGTAGACAACCTCGCCGGCTCCCTGGCGTACCCCGCGCGAAAGATCGAGCTGTGCAAAACCCAGATCAGCGGTTGGCGCCGTCTGGATGCGCGTGAGGGCGACGGCCGGGGTGACTGATCCGCCGGCAACATCGCTCAGCAGCTGCTCAAGATCTCGCTTATCCATATATGTTCCCTTCGACGGCGCAAAGTCTAGCACTCAAAGGGTATGTTCCCGAACACTAAGACAAAATTGTTCGGAAACTATAGGACAGACTGATTCAATTGTTAGACTGATCGACTAGTCACGCAGGATGATGTCCATGGCGAGCATCAGGTTGCGTTCGTCGATGGTAAACGGGGCTGCCTCGCGCGTCTTGGGCTTGGCGCAAAATGCGATGCCCGTGCCCGCGGCCTGAATCATGGGGATGTCGTTGGCGCCGTCGCCGATCGCGACGGTGTGGGCCATATCGACGCCGCACTCAACTGCCCAATCCAGCAGTTGGATGAGCTTGGATTCCTTGGTCACAATGCTTGCCGCCAGCTTACCCGTGAGCTTGCCGTCTACGACCTCCAGGCGGTTGGCCAGGCAAAAATCGATGCCCGCGGCGGCCACGATCTTGTCGGCGACCTCATGAAAGCCGCCGCTTACCACGCCGACCTTCCAGCCCTTGCTGTGCGCCGAGCGCACAAGCTCCAGCGCGCCGGGAGTAAACGTCACGCGCTCAAAGGTGCGCTCGAACACGCTCTCATCCAAGCCGACAAGCAGCCCCACGCGCTCCTCGAGCGCCTGCTTAAAGTCGAGCTCGCCGCGCATGGCGCGCTCAGTGATCTGCGCCACTTGCTCGCCTACGCCGGCCTCCTCGCCCAACAGGTCGATAACTTCCTGGTTGATGAGCGTGGAGTCGATATCCATAACGATGAGGCGTGCAGTCATGGCGGGCCTTTCCGAGTGCAGTTGTATTGGGGCACATTGTCGCACGCGGCGCGCCTGGGCGACGGCCAGGCCGCGTCAATTGTTTCGTCTCCGTCAAGTCTTTGGGCAGGAGCTACTTTTTCGCGGTACATCGACACAGGTGCGATAAGATAGAACGCCATGTCTGGCTGCGCGGTTTACGCAGGCTGGGCAAATCTGTACGACGCCGCCCGGAACGACACGGGGCGGCACAGATCCATAAAGGAGGATCACTGGTATGAGCCAGACCCGTCCCATCGATGAGCATTCCATGCACACCCGTACCTGCGGCGAGCTTCGCTTCGAGAACGTGGGCGAAGAGGTCACCCTCACCGGTTGGGTGAGCCGTCGCCGCGACCACGGCGGCCTTATTTTCTGCGATCTTCGCGACCGCGAGGGCATCACGCAGCTCACCTTCGACCCCGAGCACTCCGACGGCGACGCCTTTAAGATCGCCGAGACCATGCGTCCCGAGTGGCCCATCAAGATCCACGGCGTCGTGCGCGCTCGTGGCGAGGAGACCACCAACACCAAGCTCGCGACCGGCGAGATCGAGGTCCTGACCGACCACGCGGAGGTGCTCAACACGTCCGTCACTCCGCCGTTCCAGATCGAGGACGGCATCGAGACGAGCGAGGACACCCGTCTGCGCTATCGCTATCTGGACCTCCGTCGTCCCGAGATGATGGCCAACCTCAAGCTGCGCTCCGACTTCACCTTTGCCATTCGCGAGGCGCTGCACAACCGTGAGTTCATGGAGGTCGAGACGCCCTCCCTGTTCAAGTCCACGCCCGAGGGCGCTCGCGACTTCATCGTTCCCAGCCGTATTCAGCCGGGTAACTTCTACGCCCTGCCGCAGTCCCCGCAGCTCTTGAAGCAGCTGCTCATGGTCGGTGGCGTCGAGCGCTACTACCAGGTTGCCAAGTGCTTCCGCGACGAGGACCTGCGTGCCGACCGTCAGCCCGAGTTCACCCAGGTCGATATCGAGATGTCCTTCGTGGACCAGAACGACGTTATGAGCGCGCTCGAAGAAGTTCTGGCCGATGCTTTCGGCCGCATGGGTGTCGAGATGCCCACGCCGCTGCGTCGCATGAACTACTGGGATGCCATGGACACCTATGGCTCCGACAAGCCCGATACCCGCTATGGCATGCACCTGGTCGACCTGACCGACATCTTTGCCAACTCCAAGTTTAAGGTCTTTGCGACTGCCGCAAACGAGGAGGGCTCTGTCGTCAAGGCCATCAACGCCAAGGGTGCCGGTGCCTGGGCACGTGCCAAGATCGATAAGCTTGCCGGCGTGGCCTCCACGTTTGGCGCCAAGGGTCTGGCCTGGATCGCTTTCCGCGAGGACGGCTCCATCAACAGCCCCATCGTCAAGTTCTTCTCGGACGAGGAGATGGCGGCTCTGCGCGAGCGCATGGACGTTGAGCCCGGCGACCTTGTGATGTTCGCCGCCGGCCCGCGCCTGCTCTCTGACGAGATCCTGGGCGGCATGCGTTCCCACATGGCCAACGCACTTGAGATCAAGCGCGAGGGCCACGACTTCCTGTGGGTCGTCAACTTCCCGTTGTTCCACTGGGATGAGGACCGCAAGGCTTACGCCGCCGAGCACCAGCCCTTCACCCTGCCGACCGAGACCGACATCGCCAAGATCGAGGCCGATCCGTTGGCAGCCGGTTCTTGCACCTACGACTTTGTCATGGACGGCTTTGAGGCCGGCGGCGGCGGTATGCGTATTCACAACGCCGAGATGCAGATGTCCATGCTCAAGCTCCTGGGCTTTACCGAGGAGCGTGCCGAGTCGCAGTTCGGCTTCCTCATGGAGGCGCTCAAGTTTGGTGCGCCCCCGATGGGCGGTTTCGCTCTGGGCCTGGACCGCGTGTGCATGCTGCTCACCGGCTCCGACTCCATCCGCGATGTCATGGCGTTCCCCAAGACGGCCAGCGGCTCCGACCTCATGTCGGGCGCCCCGAGTGCCGTTTCCGGCGCCCAGCTCAAGGACGTCAGCCTGCGCCTGATGTAGGCAAGCGGCTACATATTGCCTGTAACGAGGGAAGGACGCGTGCCTTCCCTCGTTTTTTATGCGTGTGAGATGAGCTGTGGACCCTATGGGCAAAAAATGCCAAATATGAGTACTGTTGCAAAAGAAGTGCCATATTTTCCGGTCTGTTTTGCGTGAAAAAGGGCTTAAATTCAATTTATATAACCCCCTAGAGACGTTAATCGAGGGCTCTTTATCCTCTGTAATCGCTTAAATCGGGCTATGGGGGTCTGATTTTGCTGCTACTAAATTGATGACAGTACTCATATTTGCCACTTTTTGACCACGAGGTGTTCAGAGGGGCTCTCGACAAGCATCTAACGGTACAATAACTACCACGTGGCTGGGTTTGCCGGCCGAATGTGCGATGCCGCGGGAGGGGACATGGTCGAGTTTACAAAGACGATTAAAGATCCGTTGGGATTGCATGCCCGCCCGGTTGCGCTGCTCTATGACATTATTGCCAAGCATCGTAGTGACGTGTCGGTCAGCATTGGTGACCGTCATGTCGATGGTCGCGACGTGATGGGCCTGATGGCCCTCTATGGCGAATGCGGCGAGGATGTCGTGTTCCGCGTTTCGGGCGTGGATGAGGCTTCCTGCGTAACGTCGATCAGAAACCTCTCGCTTTAACCGTAACAATGTGACAAAGGGACAGTCCCTTTGTCACATTTATATTCA
>CAJMPK010000056.1 GCA_905215205.1 uncultured bacterium
CTCAAGAACCGCATTATGTTCCCGCCGCTGACTACCGGCTACGAGGAGCGTGACGGTTCCATCGGCGAGCGCAGCCTGGCTTTTTACGAGCGCCTGGCCCGTGGCGGCGTGAGCTACATCGTCATCGGCGACGTCGCTCCCGTTATGACCGCGAGCCCCACGCCCAAGCTAGCGACCGACGCCCAGATCCCCACGTTTAAGGCGCTGGCCGACGCCGTCCACAAGCACGGCGCCAAGGTTGCGCTGCAGCTGTTCCACCCCGAGTACGACGTGCCCGGTGTCGGCCGCATGGTCATGGGTTCCATGGCCGCCGCCAAGGCCGCGCAGGAGGCCAAGGCCGCCGGCGACGAGGAGGCCTTTGCCGCCAAGATGGCCGAGTCCAACGAGATCCGCAATCAGGCCTACGCCAAGCTGCACCACGACATGCAGCACTTTGTGAACGAGGCCAGCGTGGATCAGCTCACCCAGATCAAGGAGGCCATCGCTGCCTCGGCCGCCCGCGCGCAGCAGGCCGGCATCGACGCCATCGAGGTCCACGGCGACCGCTTGGTGGGTTCGCTGTGCTCGGCCATCCTCAACCAACGCACCGACGAGTACGGTGGCTCGTTCGAGAACCGCGTTCGCTACGCGCTGGAGGTCGTCGCTGCCATTAAGGAAGCCGCGCCGCAGCTGATGGTGGAGTACAAGCTCCCCGTGATCATGGAGAACCCCGATGGCACGCCGCGCGGCAAGGGTGGCTTGCAGCCCGACGAGGCATGCGAGTTCGCCAAACTGCTCGAGGGCGCGGGCATCGACATGATCCAGGTCGCGCAGGCCAACCACACCGGCAACATGGGCGACACCATTCCGCCCATGGGCGCCATGCCCTACAACTGGACGCTGCCCGTGGCCGAGCGCGTCAAGGCCCTGGTCTCCGTGCCGGTGGCAACCGTGGGCCGTGTTGTCTCGGTCGAGGCCGGCGAGAAGATTCTGGAAGACGGCGCGGCCGACATCATCGCCTACGGCCGCTCGCTCATGTGCGACCCCGACATTGCGCTGAAGGCCGCCACGGGTGAGCCCATCCGCGAGTGCCTCAACTGCAACAAGGGCTGCGTCGACGCGATTCAAAACCGCAAGTACATCTCGTGCGTGCTCAACGCCGAGAACGGTGACGAGGCGACCATCGCTATTAAGCCGGGCGAGGGCGACAAGAAGATCGCCGTGGTGGGCGGCGGCATCGCCGGCCTGGAGGCTGCGCGCGTAGCGGCCAAGCGCGGCTACGATGTGACCGTCTACGAGGCGAGCGATCATCTGGGCGGCCAGATTGTGCTGGCGGCCGCGCCTCCGCGCAAGGACGAGATCATGCGCTCGGTTGAGTACTACGAGAAGATTCTGCCCGGCCTGGGAGTGAAGGTTGAGCTCAACCATGCCGCTACCGCTGAGGACCTCAACGCCGCCGACGCCGCGATTGTGGCTGTGGGCGCACACGACGTGGTCATCCCCGTTCCGGGCGCCGACTCGGAGAAGGTCGTCTCGAGCTGGGACGTGCTGGCCGGCAAGGTGGAGCTCAGCGGGCGCGTCGCCGTCATTGGCGGTGGCCTGGTGGGCACCGAGACTGCCGAGTACCTGCTGCAGCATGGCTGCGAGGTGGCGATCGTGGAGATGCTCGACAAGATTGCCGCGGGCGAGTCCGAGACCATTCTGCCGCTGATCATGAGCGACTTTGCCGAGCACAACGTGGAGCAGCACGTGAAGACCCGCCTGACCGCCATTACCGACGAGGGCGTGGAGGCCATTCGCACTACCGAGGACGGCGCCGAGGAGCCGGTGAAGATCGCCTGCGATTACGTGGTGATGGCCGTGGGCTCCAAGGCCAACGCGTTTGACCTGGATGGCGTGACGGTGCCCGTGACCTGCGTGGGCGACTGCTCGGGCGAGCGCACCGCCGACATTGCGAGCGCCATTCGCACGGCATATCACGCGGCCAACGAGCTGTAGTTGAACATCGCGGCCAGGCGGGACGGTAGCACGGATTCGTTTCGCCCGGCTGTGTCCCGTCGGGTGTCAATCGGTGCGGGGCCTGCAAGCGCAGCAGGTCCCGCCCTTTTTGTTTTGCTCCGGTGGATGGCAATGTGCGGTAATCATGAGGAGTGAGGACGTCTACTGCCTTGCAGATCACTCAAAATTATTGGGGGAGGGGTTAATAACTATATCCTCTATACCAAAGGATATAAAGAGATGCCAATTTTGTTGACAAGCGAATGACGATTAGCTGCGAGTCAGCTACCAGCGTAAATAATCGATAAAGAAATGTCGTAAATTGATGCCAAATGCCCAGATAACGCCGCGCCTATTTTAATTAACTGCTTTGAGCAAACAGCAAAATGCTACTATCTAACATGCACGTAAGAAGGCAGATTAACGGTTGAGGCTAAGAAGTGGCAGGTATGTCAGAAGCAACAAGGACTCGCACGCATGCGCCCGAGGTTAGGCAGCGCGCCGTCGAGATCCTCCAAGAGGGGGTCGGTCACCGCGCCCTCGCCGCAAAGCTTGGCATTCCCCAGGCCACGGCTCGTCAGTGGGCCCGCGCATATGCCGTGGGCGGTGCCGATGCCGTGCTCAACGCGGGCACTCGTCATCACACCTATTCGTACGACGTAAAGCTCGCTGTGGTTAAGGACCGTCTGGAAAACGGCTTGACGGTTCGCGAGGCCATGATCAAGCACAAGATTCCCAGCGAGTCTTCGGTCAAGGCTTGGTGCCGTCAGTACCGCGAGAGCGGTGAGTCCGCACTGGTCGATAAGCCGCGCGGTCGCAAGCCGCGCGTTAAAAAGGCGGAATAGCAAACGGGATGGTGTGCCCACAGGGGCGCATTTTTCTTGCCGCGCCTCTGCTCCAATGCGGACATGCCCTTACCCCGTACGCCCAAAACTCCCCAGTTGACCGAAAACCTGCCGCCGCTACTCCTCAATTGAGCTATAACGTTAAACAATTGCAGCGTTTTTGCATGGGGGAGTGATGGTATGACGCTATTGTATTTCCTTACCCTGTTTCCGCTGGTACCGGCGCTGGGCATGCTGCTCGCGCGCGGTGACCGCGCCCGCGATGCGGTGGGGCTCATAGGTTCCGGCATTATTATGGCGGTGACAGTTGTAGTCGCCGTCATGTTTTTTGGCACGGGTCCGCAGAGCTTTGAGGTTGCCCCCGGCACCTCGCATGTGCTCTCGATCGTCAGTTCCGCCATCGATGTCATCCTGTGCGCTGTCATCCTGTACAACGCGTACAAATATAGGAACGCGCTCACCACGGTGTTCGGCGTGGTGCAGCTGGTGGGTTCGGTTGTCTTTTCGACCATGACGCTGCCCGCGGCCGAAGCCGTCAC
The DNA here is from genome assembly GCA_905215205.1 of uncultured bacterium. Lineage (GTDB taxonomy): Bacteria > Actinomycetota > Coriobacteriia > Coriobacteriales > Coriobacteriaceae > Collinsella. The sequence goes on from CAJMPK010000056.1 coordinate 3,362, forward strand.
GGCGACGCCGCTCTACCTAGACTACATGAGCGTGATCATGGTCCTCGCCGTCGGCATCGTCGGCAGCCTAATCTGCGTGTATGCCCTGGGCTACATGAAGGACTTCCAAGCGCACGATGAGCACGAGGCCGCGCTGCGTGGGCAGGCCGCGCCCGACCGTCGCCCGCAGTTCCTGGCGCTTATGTTCTTGTTCCTCTCGGCCATGTTCGTCATCGTGACGAGCGACAACCTGGAGTGGCTGTTCTGCGGTTGGGAAATCACCACCGTGTGCTCGTTCCTCATGATTGGCTACACGCGCACGCCCGAGGCCATCAAGAACGCCTTTACCCAGATTATCCTCAACATGCTGGGCGGCATCGCGTTTTTGGCCGGACTCATGTATCTGCACGTTAACGGCATGCCGCTGACCATCTCGGGCATGATCGAGCTTTCCGGCGCCGGAACCGCGCAATCCGCGCTGCTGGTGATGCCGGTCATTCTGCTGTCGCTCGCCGCACTCACCAAGGCCGCACAGATGCCGTTCCACACTTGGCTGTTGGGTGCCATGGTTGCCCCCACGCCCACGAGTGCCCTGCTGCACTCGTCAACCATGGTCAAAGCCGGCGTGTTCCTGATGGTCAAGCTGAGCCCGCTCTATGCCATCTATCCCGTGACCGGCTTTATGGTCACGAGTGTGGGCGCCATCACGTTTTTGCTCGCTGCCCTCATGGCCATCTCGCAGAGCAACGCCAAACGCGTACTCGCGTACTCCACCATTTCCAACTTGGGCCTCATCAGTGCCTGCTTGGGTGTCGGCGCGCCCGAGGCCGTATGGGCGGCCATCTTCCTGATCCTGTTCCATACGGTGGCTAAGTCGCTGCTGTTCCTGTGCGTGGGCACGGCCGAGCACCATATCGGCAGCCGCGATATCGAGGACATGGACGGTATGTTCAGCCGCATGCCGCACCTGACGCGCCTGATGATGCTAGGCATCATGGGCATGTTCGTGGCGCCGTTTGGCATGCTCGTATCCAAGTGGGGCGCCCTGGTGGCGTTTGCGCAGACCGGCAACGTGCTCATGATCATGGTGCTGGCCTTTGGCTCGGCCGCGACGTTTTACTTCTGGGGTAAGTGGCTCGCCAAGCTTTCGGGTGTCGACCCCACGGCTCAAAACGTTGAGGTCAATGTCCATAAGACCGAATGGATGGCGCTCAACACCATCGCCGCGCTGCTGATTCTGTGCTGCGTGGCGTTTCCGGTTATCTCGAGCGGTCTGGTGTCGCCTTACTTGGCCATGGTGTTTGGCCGCGTGCCGTATGTTATTGGCAAGGATGCCATGTACCTGATGGTGGTTATCGTGGCGTTTATCGCCGTGGTGCTGCTGACGTCGTTCCGCGTGAGCAATAAGCCGCACGTCAACGTGTACCTTTCGGGTGTGGGAACCGACAAATATCGCCATTTCCGCGGCTCGATGGGACACGAGGTGAAGGCCGAAAAGCGCAATTGGTACTCGGAGGACGCCCTTGGCGAGAAGCGTATTGGCCCCGCGGGTAGCGTCGTGTGCTGCAGCATTATCTTGTTTGCGCTGCTGTGTTGCGCGTGGATTGGGCCCGAGAGGCTTGCCATGAGCGCGCCCTCGGTGCTGCGCGGCAAGTATTTTGAAGGCTCGGGCGTCGTGGGCATTTTTATTGGCACCGTGGCGTTTGCCTTGCTGGCGCCGCTTGTGGGCGGCTTGATCGACGGCATCGACCGCAAGCTGTCCGCTCGCATGCAGGGCCGCGTGGGCCCGCGCCTGCTGCAGCCCTTCTACGACGTTGCCAAGCTGCTGCGCAAGGCCCCTGCCAGCGTAAACACCATGGATGATACCTACATGGCGTGCGCGCTCATCTTTACCGTGGTGGGCGGCGGCATCTTTGTGTCGGGTTCCAACACGCTGCTGTGCGCTTTCATGGTTACCCTCGCCGCGATCTTTGTGGTGTTGGCGTCCGCCTCGACGCAAAGCCCGTTTGCCCAGGTCGGTGCCGACCGCGAGCTGCTGCAGGTTATGAGTTACGAGCCCGCCGTTTTGCTGATGAGCGTGGGCCTGTATCTCGCCACCGACAGCTTCGATTCCATCGCCGTGACGGGGCAGTCGGCCCCCATCATCGTGTACAGCGCTCCCGTTTTCCTCGCGCTGCTCGCGGTACTCACCATCAAGCTGCGCAAGTCGCCGTTTGACCTTTCGTACTCGCATCACGCGCATCAGGAGATCGTCCAGGGCGTCGCCACCGAGATGAGCGGCGGCACGCTGGCCAAGATGACCCTTATGCACTGGTGCGAGACCGTGCTGTTTTTGATGTGGGTGGGCATGTTCTTTGTTTGGGACAACCCCGTGAGCTGGGTCGTAGCCCTGGTCGTGATGGCCGCGACGTATTTTGTCGAGGTCCTGATCGACAACACCTTCGCACGCAGCACCTGGCGCAGCTGCTTTAAGCTCGGATGGGCCGTGGCGCTGGTGTTTGGCCTGCTCAACCTTATGCCCATCCTTGTCGACGTGTTTATTTAGGAGGCGGCATCCATGGATCATAAAATGTCGCGCTCGCCGTGGGTTATTCATTACGACGGCTCGAGCTGCAACGGATGCGATATCGAGGTGCTGGCCTCGCTCACGCCGCTGTTCGATGCGGAGCGCTTTGGCGTGGTCAACACCGGCAACCCCAAGCATGCGGATATCTTTTTGGTGACGGGTTCGGTCAACGCGCAGAATCTGCCCGTCGTGCGCCAGATCTACAACCAGATGCTCGAGCCCAAGTGCGTGGTGGCCTGCGGTATCTGCGCGTGCTCGGGCGGCGTGTTCCGCGATGCGTACAACGTGATCGGCGGCGTGGACCGCGCGATTCCCGTGGACGTGTACGCGCCCGGGTGCGCCATTCGTCCCGAGACCGTGATCGATGCCATTGTGGAGGCGTGCGGCATCCTGGACCAGAAGGAGGCCGTGATGCGCGCTGGTGGTGACCCGCTTACCGTGGGCGGCGCCGCTACCTGGGACGGTGGCGTTGAGCTGGGCGAGGACGGGTTTGTGGCCGCGGCTGGGGCCGGCGACGCGCATGCCGCTGGCGACGCACCTGCTGAGACGCCCGCCGCTGCAAAGGAGGCCGAGTAATGCAAAAGGCTATCTATACCACCGTCGGGATCGACGAGCTCCTGCCGCATGTTCAGGCGCTCAAGGGCGTCGGCGCGCGTTTTGTGCAAATGCACGCCGAGCGCAACGTCGACGACGGCACGTATCGCTTGGTCTATACGTTTATCAACGTTCGTGCTGCTCAGGAGCAGATTGCGCAGGACGGCAGCTATGCGATCGAGAACCTGGTAGTCGAGGGCATCGACCAGCACCAGGAGATTCCGTCCATCAGCTCGTACTATCCGGCGGTGTTCCCGTTTGAAAATGAGGCCCACGACCTGTTTGGCCTTGCCATTACCGATATGCAGGTCGACTTTAAGGGCTTTTTCTACCAGGTCTCGACCGCTGAACCCATGAGCGTTATCACGCCCGAGGTGAAGGCCGCGCGCGAGAAGGCCATGAAGGTCCGCGCGGCTGCCGAGGCCAAGGCGCGCAAGGCCGCTGCCGAGAAGGCCGCCGCGGCTGCGGCTGCTGCAGGGGAGAGCGCTGCGAGCGCCGGCGATGCCGCGGGCGCCGCTGCTCAGCCCACTGCGGCTGCCGGTTCCGATGCTCAGCACGATGAAGCTGCTGCGAAGGCCGCGCTCAAGGCTGCCGAGATGGAGGCAAAGCTCGCCGCCATGGATCCCGAGAAAGCGGCCAAGGTCCGTGCGGCGCTTGCCGCCAAGGCCGCCCGCGACAAGCAGAAAAAGGAGGCGTAAGGTCCATGGCACATCGCTCCGTAATTCCGTTTGGCCCGCAGCACCCGGTGCTGCCCGAGCCGCTTCATCTGGACCTGGTGATCGAGGACGATCGCGTTCTCGAGGCAATTCCGCAGATCGGCTTTGTGCACCGCGGGCTCGAGAAGCTCACCGAAAAGCGCGATATGCATCAGTTTGGCTACATCGCCGAGCGCATCTGCGGCATCTGCGCCGTGGGCCATAGCTATGGCTATGCCAGCGCCTGCGAGCGCATGCTCGACATCGAGGTGCCCGGCCGCGTGCAGTATATCCGCACCATTTTGCACGAGCTTTCGCGCATCCACTCGCACCTGCTGTGGCTGGGTCTGCTCGCCGATGCCTTCGGCTTTGAGGCGCTGTTCTATCGTTCGTGGACCCTGCGCGAGCAGATTCTCAAGATCTTCGAGAGCACCTGCGGCGGCCGCGTGATCCTTTCGATTAACGAGATCGGCGGCCTTAAGCACGACATCGAGGACTCCGAGTTGGCGGGTATTGTCCAGACGCTCGATGCCATGCGTCCCGACTACGAGGCCCTGGTGCATACGTTTTTGGACGACAATAGCTGCGGTGAGCGCCTGCATGGCGTGGGCGTGATCAGCAAGAAAGACGCGCTGGATCTGTCGATGGTCGGCCCGTTCGGTCGCGCCTCGGGCGTGGACTACGACGTGCGCATGTTTGGCGACAGTGCCTATGCGGATCTGGCTGCGTTTGAGCCCATCGTTGCTACCGATGGCGATTGCTATGCCCGCTGCCAGGTGCGTTGTGCCGAGGTTACGCAGGCCATGGACATCATTAAGGAGCTTGTGGGCAAGATTCCGCACGACGGGATCGGCGGGCGCACCAAGCTTACGCCGACCGACGGCGCACGCGGCGAGGTTGTGATTGAGCAGCCGCGTGGCGAGGCGTATTACTATGTGCGCGGCAACGGCACCAAGAATCTGGACCGTTTCCGCGTGCGCACGCCGACGTCGCAAAACCTGGCGGGTCTGACGCATGCGCTGCAGGGCGTGCTCCTTGCCAACGTGCCCATGATTATCCTGACCATCGACCCCTGCATTAGCTGCACGGAAAGGTAGGCGCGGCATGAGTTTGCTGACATTTGCCAAGACGGCCTTGGGCTCTATGGTCAAGCAGCCGGTAACGGTGCGCTATCCGCAGGAGAAGCTGACGGCACCCGAGCGCTTGCGCGGGCATATCGTCAACGACATGGACGTGTGCATTTGCTGCGGTATGTGCGCGCGTCGCTGCCCGGCGGGCGCGCTCGCGGTCGATCGAAAGGGCGGAACGTGGTCGATCGATCCGTATGCCTGCGTGGTGTGCGGCGAGTGCATCGAAAGCTGCCCCAAACACTGCCTGAGCATGGACACCGCCCGTACTCCAGTTGCGGCGGATAAGACTCCCACGGTAGAAACCAAGCTGGAATAGCGCTGGAACAGGGGCCGGTGGGGCAAAAATGCCCCACCGGCCCCGCGCTTGAACGCGCGGTTGTGCCGCTGCGAACAAAACTATGCCGGATTACTACGATAAATCGCCTACCCC
>CAJMPK010000057.1 GCA_905215205.1 uncultured bacterium
CTTGCGTTTAGCGGTCAGCCGTCGGCGCGCTTACACCAACATTTCCGACGCGATCGCACCTTTCCGTTCGACATTTCGCCCAGCGGGGCCTTTGGCAAAGACTGTCCCCAACAGCTAGTCGTTGAAGAACGTCCCCAATGACTAGTCGTTGGGAGGAGGTCGGCATGCTCAATGCGCTGGTTTGGGCGCTTGCCTGTTTTGGCGTCGTCGCTGCCGATATTGTCCTGAGCATGGTTTTGTTCTCCGCGCTGGACATCGTGTCGGCGCTGACGGGTTTCCCGATCGACAGCCTCGATATTCAATGGTTTCAAGCCGTCGCTCAGACGGCGTCGTTTTTGATGGCGCTGCTATGGTGGCGTTATTTGTGGCCGCGGTCGTTTATCGCGCGCTGGCAAGGTGAGCGTCCGCTTGGCGGGGGAGTGCGTAGCGCGTGGAAGCGCATTGCCTGCGTTATCGTGATCGGCTTGGCACTGCAGGTGGTCGTTGGCTACGTGACCGACGCCGTACTGTCATTGTTGCCCGAGGCCGCGGCCGATTACAGTGAACTTGTCGAGGAAACAGGCATGGGCGACACCAGCTATCTCGCCGTCCTGACTACGGTGCTCGGCGCTCCGTTTTGCGAGGAGCTGTTGGTGCGCGGCATCATTTTTGAGTTTTCGCTCCGAGCGTTTAACCCGCAGTGCCGCCCACTTTGGAAGCGCCGGCGTCGTGCGAGCGCGCAGGACGGAGCCATGGTGCCCTGGGCGGCCCCAAGCACGTGGGGTATCGCCGCGGCGATTGTGCTGCAGGCGGCAATCTTCGGTTTTATGCACATGAATTGGGTGCAGGGTTGCTACGCGGGTGCCGCCGGCCTCATCTTTGGTTGGGTGCTCGTGACGACCGGAAAGCTCCGCTACACGATCCTGCTGCACTTTGCCTTTAACGCCGGGTCGTATCTCATGGGCCTGCTGTGGTTTGTGAACACGCCGTTCGACGTGGCAATTACGGTCGCTATCGCCGGCGTCATCCTCGTTGAGGCAATGCGCTCACTGCGCCACGCGTGTGGGATGGACGCAGCGAGCGCACCGCTGCCCTAGTTGCGACGTCCGCCTCCGTTGGCGCCCTGCCGTCCCTGGGCCGCGCGATTGCGACCGGCAGTGTTCTGTGCGCGCGACATGCCGCCGTGCCCCTTGCTGCCTTTGGGTCCCTTGCCGGCGCCGCCAGCGCCGCCGCCATGCGGTTTGCCGCCCTTCTTACCGGTGCCATGCCCGCCGCCAGCAGACGTCTCGCCCGGGCGCGGCGGTACGGGACGGATCAGACAATGCTTGGTGTAGCCGATCAGGTCACGACGCCCGGCCTTTTCCAATGCCTCGCGCACCAGCTTGTAATTCTCGGGTTTGCGATACTGAATCAGCGCGCGTTGCATGGCCTTTTCGTGCGGGTCGCGCGCCACGTAGATCGGCTCCATGGTGCGCGGATCCACGCCGGTGTAGTACATGCAGGTCGACATGGTGGACGGGGTGGGGTAGAAGTCCTGCACTTGCTCGGGCATATAGCCCATGTCGCGCACGGCTTCGGCAAGGTCCACGGCTTCCTTCATGGTTGAACCGGGGTGGCTCGAGATCAGGTACGGCACCACGTACTGCTTGAGTCCGTATTCATGGTTCAAGCGCTCAAATTTGCGACAGAACGCATCGTAGACGGCGCGGCTCGGCTTGCCCATCACGGACAGTACCGCGTCACTCACGTGCTCGGGCGCTACACGCAGCTGGCCCGAGACGTGATGCTCCAGCAGCTCGCGCAAAAACTCGTCCGAGGTATCGGCCATGGTGTAGTCAAAACGGATGCCGCTGCGGACGAAGACCTTTTTGACGCCCGGCAGCTGGCGCAGGTCGCGTAGCAGCTGCGTGTAGCCGCTCTCGTCGACCACCATGTTCTTGCATACGCTCGGCCACAGGCAACGCTTGTTCTTGCACACGCCGTGCTTGAGCTGCTTGTCGCAGGCCGGGCGGCTAAAGTTTGCCGTCGGTCCGCCCACGTCGTTGATGTAGCCCTTAAACTCGGGATCGCGCGTGAGCAGCTCGGCCTCGCGCATGATCGAGTCGTGGCTGCGCATCTGCAGTACGCGACCCTGGTGGAAGGTGAGGGCGCAAAACGAGCACTCGCCAAAACAGCCGCGGTTGGAGCTAATGGAAAACTTGATCTCGGCAAAGGCCGGCACGCCGCCTGCCGCGTCGTAGTCGGGATGCCAATCGCGTGCGTAGGGGAGCTCGGCCACCTCGTCCATCTCGTCGGTGGTGAGCGTCGCCGACGGCGGGTTTTGCACCACATAGACACTGTTGGGGTAGGGCTCTACCAGGCGATGCCCGGTGATGGGGTCCATGTTTTGCTGCTGCACGTTAAAGCTGCGCGCGTAGTTGAGCTTGTCGGCGGCAAGGTCGTCCCAGCTGGGCAACAGGTCGTAGTCGTAGACCTCGTCGAGCGAACCCGTGCGGTAAACGGTGCCGTTGATATAGGTGATCTGATCGACGGGCAGCCCCGCGTCGAGCGCGTCGGCGATCTCGACGATCGCGTGCTCGCCCATGCCGTAGATGAGGATGTCGGCGCCCGAGTCGAGCAGCACCGAGCGCTTGAGTTTGTCCTGCCAGTAGTCGTAATGGGCCAGGCGACGCAGGCTTGCCTCGATGCCGCCGATAATGATGGGAGCGTCCTTAAACGTCTGACGGATGAGATTGCCGTAGACCGTGACGGCACGGTTGGGGCGGTGACCTTCCTCGCCGCCGGGGGTATAGGCGTCGGCGTGGCGGCGGTGCTTAGTTACCGAATAGTGGTTGACCATGGAGTCCATGTTGCCGGCGCTGACGAGGAAGCCCAGGCGCGGCTCGCCGAGCACGCTGATGCTGGCGGGGTCGGTCCAGTCGGGCTGGCAGATGATGCCCACCTTGTAGCCGTGCGCGTCGAGGACGCGGCTGATGATGGCCATGCCAAAGCTGGGATGGTCCACGTAGGCGTCGCCGCAGATGTAGACAAAGTCGCACTGGTCCCAGCCGCGCGCATCCATGTCGGCGCGGCTGACGGGGAGGAACTTATCGCGGCCTGGACGCCAAGGACGCGAGGGTGCTGCTGAGGCATGCGTGGGTCGCGAGCCCTGCGCCTTACCGTCGCGCTTTTGCTGCTGGCCCTGTTTGCCCTGCTGACTGCGCTGGTTGTTCTGAGCGTGCTGAGGCTTTTTTGCCACGATCCCTCCCGGTGTTTGTATGCTGCACGTAATTGTAACCAGTCTTTTTGGGACGGGGCTAAAAAGACTGGTGGAGTACATGAGCTGGCGGATCGGCGCGTCGATGCGGGCGTCGTTTGTTTCCAGACTGTGTACCTGTGCGTTGGAGAACCCGTCTCGCGCGCACGCCATGTTGTCAATGGGTTACAGTATGAACGGCGGCTATATGTCCGCCAACGCACGAGAGGGTCGTCAACAAGGAGGATGCACGACGATGCAGCGTGCCAAGCAGATATCGGAGTCTATTGAGCTGGGCATCATCTTGGCGCTCGCCGGTGGCTTTATGGACGTTTATTCGTACATTGGGCGCGACCATGTTTTCGCCAACGCGCAGACGGGCAACATCTTGCTCGTGGGCGTGAGCATCTCGGAGGGCAATTGGGCACTTGCGGGGCGCTACTTCTTCCCTGTGGTGTCGTTTGCTGTGGGCATTATGCTTGCCGACCTGGTACACGAGCGTTTTGGCAGCGTGATTCACTGGCGCCAAGTGACGGTGTTCTTTGAAGCCGTCATCTTGCTGGGCGTGAGCTTTATCCCCGGTGGCGGTTACAACCTGCTCGCCAATTGCCTCACTTCGTTTGCCTGCGGCATGCAGGTCGAGAGCTTCCGCAAGATCCACGGTCACGGCATCGCTACGACCATGTGCATCGGTAACCTGCGCAATGCGCTGCAAAACGTGGACGACTACATCATCACCCACAAGCGCGGCTTTTTGGAAAACGGCGTGCTGTACTTTGGCGTGATCTTTACCTTTGTGTTTGGCGCCGTGCTGGGCAACTGGTGTATTGAGCGCATGGGCCTGCACGCCATCGTCGTGGCGAGCTTGCTGCTGTTTGTCGCGTTTGCCATCATGTTCATCGACCGCGAGCGCGACTTGCGCTTACGCTGGAAGGTTGCGGCCGAGGCTTGGAAAGAGGGCTGTCGAAAGTAACCGAATGCGGCAAAGGGGCTGTCCCTTTGCCGCAATATTTTTCATCATCTGTTGAAACGCTTTAACAACTTTGACGTTCTCACGCGTTTTGTGTTTCAAAAGCGTTAGGATGGGACTTATAGCGCGGGGAGTAATGGATGCCCCGCACACGATGGGAGGCTATCAATGGCTAATCGTTTCGTTCTCAACACCATTTCTTATCATGGTTCCGGCGCCATCAAGGAGATCCCCGGCGAACTCCAGCGTCGCGGCTACAAGAAGATCTTCGTCTGCTCCGACCCCGATCTGGTCAAGTTTGGCGTTACCGCTAAGGTGACCGACGAGCTCGACGCCGCCGGCATTGCTTGGAGCCTCTACTCCGAGATCAAGCCCAACCCCACTATCCAGAACGTCAAGGACGGCGTCGAGGCCTTCAAGGCCGCCGAGGCTGACGCTATCGTGACTATCGGTGGCGGCTCCTCCATGGATACCGCCAAGGCCATCGGCATCATCATCAACAACCCCGAGTTCGCCGATGTCCGCAGCCTCGAGGGCGTTGCTCCGACTAAGAACCACGCCGTGTTCACCATCGCCGTGCCGACGACCGCCGGTACTGCCGCCGAGGTGACCATCAACTACGTCATCACCGACCCCGAGAAGGTCCGCAAGTTCGTGTGCGTCGACACCAACGACGCCCCCGAGGTCGCCGTCGTCGACCCCGACATGATGGCTTCCATGCCCGCCGGCCTGACCGCCTCCACCGGTATGGACGCTCTGACCCACGCCATCGAGGGCTACACCACCAAGGGCGCTTGGGAGCTCTCCGACATGTTCCACTTTGAGGCTATTAAGCTGATCAGCGAGAACCTGCGCGACTCCGTCGCCGAGGCCAAGTCCGGTCAGCCCGGCTCCGGCCGCGAGGGCATGGCTCTTGGCCAGTATGTCGCCGGCATGGGCTTCTCCAACGTCGGCCTGGGTATCGACCACGCCATGGCGCACACCCTGTCCGCTCACTACGACACCCCGCACGGCGTCGCTTGCGCCATGCTGCTGCCGATCGCCATGGAGTTCAACAAGCCGGTTTGCGCCGAGCGCCTGGCCAAGGTCGCCGTCGCCATGGGCGTTGACACCACGGGCATGAGCACCGACGAGGCCGCCGACGCCGCCATCGCCGCCGTCAAGCAGCTCTCCGCCGACGTGAACATCCCGCACGTCTGCGAGGCCATGAAGGCTGACGAGATTGAGGTCCTGGCCAAGGACGCCATGGCCGACGCTTGCTTCCCGGGCAATCCGCGCGAGGCAACGCTCGACGACGTTATCGAGCTCTTCAAGAAGATCTGCCCGGCTGCCTAGCCTCGTTTGGTGTTCTTTCGCCTGTAGGCGTATGGTCTTTTGACTTGCCGCTGGCCCCGCCGCGCTACGCACGGCGGGGCTTTTTGTGCTGCGTCGATACCCCGAGACGGGCAAAACCAAGGCATACTGCCCGCTGCGGATAGGTGGTGCACTTCCCAGCGTGCATTTTTGGGAGTATTCAGCAAGCTCTTAAAAATGCATAACGTTTTGAATGGCCCGTAGTGGCCCGCAGGCGCCCATCGACAGCCATTGTGGGTGGGCTATCGATGAGTGGAGGGGGTTGTTACCGAGTTTCTGCTTTGCGACGACTTGCAACACTGCTGTAACCGCGTCGTTTTGTCGTTCGCGATGGGGTCGTTGGGGCCACGGTGCTGAATACTCCGTTTTTTGCACGGCCCAAGGTGGGGCACCCTGAGACGAAGCAAAAAGATTCCTCATTTCTATGCAGATACCGATAGGATTTATGCAAGATTGGGATTGTAAGCCGTGCGCGTGCGCAAAATCGGTGCGAGGACGTCTGGAGGTGGCTCGGCTCCTGGGGCATTGACCGTGCAGAACGGTTAAAATCGGGACTCGGTCTTAGTTTTACTTGGAAGGATGCATATGACTTCTAATATTGATGCTTCTCTAGAGGAGACGCTCTCCTATATCGCAGGACAGCTTAAGACGCTGACTTCTATCGCTTCGCCTACGGGGTTTACTCGTGCGGCTACTGATTATCTGATGGAGACCCTGCGCGATATGGGGTTTGGGCCTGAGCGTTCTAATAAGGGCAACGTGCTGGTTGAGCTTGGCGGCGAGGGCGAGCCGCTCGTGTTGGCGAGCCATGTCGATACCCTTGGCGCCATGGTGCGCTCCATTAAGGACAATGGTCGCCTGCGTCCCACGACGCTTGGTGGGCACCAGTGGTCTACGGCCGATGGCGAGAACTGCACCGTTTATACGCGCGATGGCAATGTCTACACGGGTGTGGTCCTCAATACCGAGCCCTCGGCGCATGTGGCCGATGAGCCGGTCAAGACCATCGAGAAGAACATGGAGATCCTGCTCGACGAGAACGTCGACAGCAAGGACGACGTGCTTGAGCTGGGCGTTCAGACCGGCGACATCATCGCTATGGATCCGCGTACCACGGTGACGGAGAGCGGCTACATTAAGAGCCGCTTCCTGGATGACAAGCTGTCGGCGTCGATTCTGCTGGGTCTGGCCCGTGCCGTTGCTGACGGCGAGGTGACGCTTTCGCGCAAGGTGTCGCTGCTCTTTACCGTGTACGAGGAGGTCGGCCACGGCGGCGCTTTCGTGCCGGCCGACACGCGCGAGATGATCAGCGTTGACATGGGCTGCGTGGGCGACGACCTGGGCTGCACCGAGCGCATGGTGTCGATCTGCGCCAAGGATTCGGGTGGCCCCTATAACTACGATCTGGTGACCACGCTGTCCAATATCGCGCGCGAGCTGGAGCTCGACTACGCGATCGACGTGTACCCGCATTACGGCTCGGACGTTGAGGCCACGCTTTCTGCCGGCTACGACATTCGTCACGGCCTGATCGGCCCCGGTGTGTACGCGAGCCACAACTACGAGCGCAGCCACATGGACGGCGTGCGCAACACCTTTGAGCTGGTTCGCGCCTACGTCCAGCGCTAACGATGTAGCGGCCTCGGCTGACACAGCAGTGCCGACCGAGGCCGTCCTCTCTAAGTTGCGGTGAAATAGGGACTGTTTGGCGGTTTTAAACGCTTAAACAGTCCCTATTTCACCGCAACTTACAGAGGGCAGTGCTGTTATCTTTGCACGTGCCGTAGCACCTCAACGGCGGCGCTTACCTCTATCGTGCGGCGCTCGAGACCGCGGCGGATGGCCTTGAGGCGATTGCCTGCTGTTGCCCATGCGCTTTGTGAGAGGATTTCGACTGCCTCGTCGACGAACCCATCGAGATGCGACGCATCGAACCAATCGAGCGAGTCAGCAAATGCTAGCTGAGTGGAAGGGTCCGGACCAAACGGTTTGGCGGCAAATCCAAACTCCCCGGCAATGAGCACGGCGGTTGGCACGTTGAACCACAGGCAATTGCCACTATCGAACAGCGGTGCAGGCCGCGTTTCCAGCGTGTCGACATTGCGGATGATGCCGAAGTTTCGCCAGTGGCGGTCGCTGTTGGCCAGTAGGGCATCGCAGACAATCATCTGCGACATGGATTTTCTTACCGTGGCTTCGTCAGCCCCGTGTCTGCCAAGAAAGCGACAGTATCGATCGTATGTTGAGTTTCCTCGCTGGCCACCGAGTGCGTCCCTGATATAAGCGGCCGGCACGTATTCCTCACGGCCATTAAGAAAGTCATCGCATAGGCATACGGGCCCGTCGAACATGCGCTCGACCGTATAGGGAACAAACTCACCTTTGGATAGCAGACGCCGATGTAGAGCTGTTGCAACCGCCTCGTTAAACGGTCGCTGATCGTCCATTCCGCATCCTTTAACCAGGATGCGAACGCCATTGCGGATCATCCAGGATTTGGGGAGCTCGCCCTCGGACGTATTGTCAGGATTTTTGAGTCCGATGCCCTCAAGCCAGCCTGAACGATGCTCGGGTGCCGACCGTTCAAAATTGTTTTCGAAGTAATTGAGGTGCTGCCAATTGAGCTCGTCGCAGTCGACCGGTCTTAGCCAATAGCAATCCGAAAGCGAAAAACCCAGGCAACGAACGGGCACTTCAATACCGCTGTCAATTCCCAGCTCGCGATAGCGCGAGATGAGTCCGGGGCGGACGTCGGGCACCGACCGGTGACTCCACCACGTGTTGAGTGCTCGTTTATTCACCGTTGGAGAAGAACTCGAGCACGTGCCAAACGGCATCCTTCGTGCATCGAGTATGTCGGCAATTTCAAAGGAAAACTCGCGCGTTGGATCAAACGAGACATGCGCGACCTCGTGGTCGGCTGACATCAACGTGAACTTGCGCCCTACGTCAGCTGCGGGACGGCGCCCACGCTTACGGACCTTTTGATAACCAATCGCGGAATCGTACTGAACCATTTTCCGCCCACCGACGATATCGCACGCGAGCGTTCCCGATGCAGCCAGTTGCGATATACGGGCCTTCGTAACGCCCAGCAGGCGCGCGGCGTCACCCATGGTTATATAGTTGGAAGTACTCATCTGCTGCATCACCTCGTTAAGT
>CAJMPK010000058.1 GCA_905215205.1 uncultured bacterium
AAAGCTGCTCAATGCGCTCGGACTTGGCGAGCACGCTACCGAGCTTCTCCTGGAAGGCGACCTTGGCCAGACGCTCGCGGAACTCGTCGAGGGAGATCTTCAGGTCCTCCTCGTAGAAGAACTTGGCGTCGTCCAGACGGGCGCGCACGACGCGCTCGTTGCCGTCGATCACGCGCTCGGCATTCTCGGGCTTGCTGTTGGAAACGACCACGAACTCACGCGTGAGCTTGCCCTCGGCGTCATAGATCGGGAAGTAGCGCTGGTTGGTGAGCATGGACTCGCAGATGATCTCATGCGGGACCTTGAGGAACTCCTCGTCGAAGGTACCGACGAGCACCGTCGGCCACTCGCAGAGGTTGATGACCTCCTCGAAGACCTTCTTAGGCGTATCGACGTGGCAGCCGGGGCGCGCAGCCTCGACCTCGGCGATACCGGCAAGGATGGCCTCACGACGGCGCTCGGCAGAAAGCACGCCGGCGTCCTCGAGCACCTGCTCGTAAACAGCGGGGCTGGCGACCACATGGTCACCGGGGCCAAGTACGCGATGACCACGCGTGGTGTTGCCACTCGTCACGTCGGCAAAGGACACGGGCACGACATCCTCGCCCAAAAGGCAGCAGATCCAACGGACCGGACGAACAAACGTAGCGTGCTCGTGGCCCCAGCGCTGGCTGCGGTAGTTGGGCCACTGCAGGCCGGCGATCGTCTTCTCGCACAGGGCGGTCAGAATCGGCGTAGCCGGTGCGGAGGGAATGTTCTTCTCGGCGAACACATACTCGCGACCGTCGGTGTCCTCGCGACGGACCAGATCCTCGGCAGCCACACCGCACTTGCGGGCAAAGCCCTGGGCGGCTTTGGTGGCGTTGCCGTCGGCATCAAAGGCAATGTTTGCCGCGGGGCCGCGCTTGACCTCATGGACCTCATCGGTCGCGGTAGCGACGTTGGCCACGAGCGCAGCCAGACGACGCGGGCTCGAGATCACGCGGACCTCGCCATGGGCCAGACCGGCCTCGTCGAGGCCCTTGGCAATCATGGTGCCAAGCTGCTTGACGGCATTGTTCAGCGGTGCGGAGGGCATTTCCTCCGTACCGATCTCAAACAGGAAATCCTTAGCGTCTGCCATGGCTTACGCCACCTCGCCTTCCTGGTCGGCATTCTCGTTGACTCCGGCGACCTCGGCCATATAGGCCTCGCAGCACGCCTTGGCGACGGCGCGGACGCGCAGGATGTAGTTGGCACGCTCGACCGCGGACAGCGCGCCGCGGGCATCGAGCAGGTTGAAGGCATGGCTGCACTTCATGACGCAATCGTATGCGGGCAGCGGCAGCTTGCGCTCCAGGCAGGAGTGGCACTCGGCCTCGTAGTCGTCAAACTTCTGACGCATCATCTCGACGTTAGCAACCTCAAAGTTATAGGCACTAAACTCACGCTCGTTCTCCAGGAACACGTCGCCATAGGTCATGGGCGTGCCGTCGGGCAGATAGCTCCACACCAGATCGTAGACGGAGTTGACGCCCTGGGCGTACATGGCGATGCGCTCCAGACCATAGGTGATCTCGACGGGCACGGGGTCGACCTCGATGCCGCCTACCTGCTGGAAGTACGTAAACTGCGTGACCTCCATGCCGTTGAGCCAGACCTCCCAGCCAAGGCCCCAGGCGCCCAGGGTCGGGCTCTCCCAGTCGTCCTCGACAAAACGGACGTCATGGTCGTTGGGGTCCAGACCGATAGCGGCAAGAGACCCCAGGTAAAGCTCCTGGGCGTTGACCGGCGAGGGCTTGATGAGCACCTGGAACTGATAGTAGTGCTGCATGCGGTTGGGGTTCTCGCCGTAGCGGCCGTCGGCGGGACGGCGGCAAGGCTGAGCGTAGCAGGTGCGCCACTCGGCAGGACCGAGCGAGCGCAACGTGGTCGCGGTGTGGAAGGTACCGGCACCAACCTCGGAGTCATAGGGCTGCATAATGACGCAGCCCTGCTCGCCCCAGTACTGCTGGAGGCGCAGGATGATGTCTTGGAAGGAAAGCGATGAAGCGTTCATGCCTCTAATATCCCCTCGTCGAAACGATTACACGGTTAGGTACTGTACTATAGCGGTTTTTAATCGATAGCGCCGATGCGGTTGAGCGGCCAGTAGCGCACAAGCGCCACGGCGATCAAGTCAGAGCGATCGACGGGACCAAAGTAGCGTGAGTCGGCAGAGTTTTCGCGGTTGTCGCCCATCACCCACACGCACCCGTCGGGAACGGTGTAGGGATAGCTTACCTGAGCGCCGGGAGCCTGGACCGAAAGCGGCCAGCTCATGCCGGTCGTGTATTCCTCGTCGAGTGCTTGGCCGTCAACGACCACCTTGCCGTTCTGAAGGTCGACCGTCTGACCGGCCGTGGCAATAACACGCTTGACGAGAACATCGTGCTCGGAGGTGCCATCGGGGTTGTGGAACACCACGATATCGCCTTGGCTGACGGGCTGGCCGAGCTCGAGGCTCACCTTTTGCGCCAGGATCTGGTCGCCGATCTCAATCGTGGACTCCATGGAGCCGGTGGGCACCACAAAGGGTTCGATCACAAACGAACGAATCAGGAAGGTGGCGACCAGTGCGATCGCAACGACCAAGATCCACTCAAACGCACCCTTTAGCACGGAATGCTGCGATGGAACCATTCTCACTCCTCGCTCTGCGAATACGATGCGTCCAGGATCTCCTGCGCGTATGCGCGTTCCTCGGGCGTAAGCCGCGCCGTCTCGATCAGGTCGGGACGCCAGCGACAGGTGCGCTCGATGGCGTTCTTGCGGCGCCAAGCGTCAACTTTGGCGTGATCGCCACTCACGAGCACAGGAGGCACGCCCTCACCGTTGAACTCGGCGGGACGGGTGTACTGCGCGTACTCGAGCAGGCCACCGTCCTCGGCGGTCGAGAACGACTCGTCGACGTTGCTCATCTCGTCACCAAGGGCGCCGGGAATGAGGCGCACGACGGCATCGGCAACGACCATAGCGGGAAGTTCGCCACCCGTAAGCACGTAGTCGCCGATCGACAGACGCTCATTGGCATACGCATACGCGCGCTCGTCGACGCCCTCGTAGCGACTGCACACAAATAGCAGGCGCTCGCTTTTGAGCAGGCGCTCGGCCACATGCTGCGTAAAGGGCTCGCCACAGGGGGTAAAAAACACCACGGTGGGCTTGGGACCCTCGGAGCTAATAGCCTCGATGGCCTCGGCGATGGGTTCGACCTTCATGAGCATGCCCTGCCCGCCGCCGTACGGCTCGTCATCGACGGTGCGATGGCGGTCGTGCGTCCAGTCGCGCAGGTTATAGGCCTTAAAATCAAAAAGGCCGGCCTTGCGGGCGCGGCCCAAGATCGACGTGGACATGACGGGCTCAAACATCTCGGGAAAGGCCGAAAGGGTCTCGATCAGCATGTTATCCTCCCTACTTGTCCATATCGATCAAACCGTCCATAACATGGACGGAAATTGTCCCCTGATCGGGAAGATCGAGCACAACCTGCTCGATCACGGGAATCAGCACCTCGCCGTACCGATCGCCCTCGACAACCCAAACATCGTTGGCGGGCGTCGACATGATCTCGACAATCGTGCCGAGCGAGCCAAAGCGCTCGTCGACCACCTCGCGACCCATCAGGTCGGTATAGGCGGCGTCGAGCGAATCGAGCTGAAAGTCGTCACGATTTGCCAGCACGTAGCATCCGGTGATGCCCTCGGCGGCCGTCAAGTCGTCAATGCCCTCAAACGAGACCAGATCGCCATCGCCCGTATCGGTGACGGATACGACCGTGCAAAAACGGTCGCGCTTGAGCGCCGGCGGCGTCAAGGCAACGCGCATACCCGGCGTCAATACAGAAGGAAGCCCCCGCAGCGGCTGCGCGAGGACCTCCCCCTTCCTTCCGTGCGGCTTGACCACACGGGCGATGTTTTTGTACTGGGACCTCAAGGTCCTAGCCCAGAACCTCTACCTCGACTGCAGTGTCGAGGCGAGCGGCCAGTGCACGGGCGAGCGTGCGAATGGCCTTGATGGTACGGCCACGACGGCCGATGACCTTAGCGACGTCATCCTCGGCAACAGAAACCTCAATCGTGGAGGCGTCGTCACCATCGATGACCTCAAGGCTCACGGAATCCGGGTCGTCGACGATCTGAACAACGAGATATTCGACGAGATCGGCGATGCGATCTGAGAGCATTGCCTCACCCTCGAGCTGTGCAGCGTCAACCTCAGGCACGATTTACTCCTCGGCGCCCTCAGCGGCCTCAGCGGCAGCCTTAGCGGCCTCGGCCTCTTTGGCGAGCTGCTTCTTGGATTTCTTGACGACGGTCTCGGTCTTCTCGCCCTCGTTGGCGGCCTTGACCAGAGCAGCGACAGCGTCGGTGAGCTGAGCGCCCTTGGACTGCCAGTCAGCGATCTTCTCGAGATCGAGGTTGATGGTCTTGGGGGCGGTCATCGGGTTGTAGCGGCCAACCTCCTCGATGATACGACCGTCACGCGGGGCGCGGGAATCGGCGACGACGACACGGTAGTACGGACGCTTCTTAGCGCCGTGACGAGCAAGGCGAATCTTGACTGCCAAAGGAAACTCCTCCAACCAAGCAGCTTTAGGCTGCAACTACAAACAAACAGTTGAACATAATACGCCATCGACGCGGGCAGGTGAAGTCCGTGAGACCAACTTCTTCGGTGTAGTCGAAGGCAAATCCATATCTTAGACAAGAATTCGCGATTTGCAAGCACATCCACGCACCCCACATGAGCTGCGCGGTATACTCATGCCATGAAAAGACGCGAACATACATACGGTTATGAGGATGCTACGGGCGTCACGCCGCCTCCCTGGACGGGTCCGGCGGTGGGCCTCATGGACCTCGATGCGTTTTTTGCGAGCGTGGAGATGCTCGATCATCCCGAGTGGCGAGGCAAGCCACTCATCGTGGGTGGCGATGCCGATTCCCGCGGCGTTGTGTCCACCTGCTCATACGAGGCACGTCGCTTTGGCGTGCACTCCGCCATGCCCTCGGCCGAGGCACGGCGCCTCTGTCCGCAGGCCATTTGGACGCACGGCCATTTCGATCGTTACCACGAGGTCAGCGCGCAGGTCATGGCGATTCTCGCCGACGAGACCCCGCGTGTTGAGCGCGTATCCATCGACGAAGCCTTTATCGACATCACACCGGGTCGCTTTGCGCCCGAAGACCCGCTGCTGGTTGCGCGGCGCATCAGTGATCGCGTGGCGGCGCTGGGAGTGACCTGCTCCATTGGCGTCGGCTGCAACAAGACGGTCGCAAAGATCGCAAGCGAGCGGGACAAGCCGTTTGGGCTGACCATCGTACGTCCTGGAACCGAGCAGCGCTTTTTGGCCGCGCTGCCGGTGTCTGCCATGAGCGGCATCGGGCGCTCGGCCGAGGAGCGACTGCGCCGTATGCGCATCTACACGCTCGGCGAGCTATCACGCGCACCGGAATCAACCTTGGCCTCTATTTTTGGAGTCAACGGCGAACGCATGCGCCAACGTGCGCTGGGACTCGAAATCTCCGTAGTCACAAGCCTCGATGAAGAGCGCGAGGTCAAGTCGGTCAGCAATGAACGCACCTTTGCTAAAGATCTGACTGAGCGTGGGGATATTGAGGCGGCGATTGCGCTGTTGGGAGAGTCAGTGGGACGCCGCCTGCGCCGTCAGGGGCTGACGGGTGCCACGGTAACGCTCAAGCTTAAGTATTCGTATGGCAGCGGGCGTACGGCACAGCGCCGGCTGCCTCATCCGACCGACGATGAGAACATCTTCGTGGCGGTTGCACTCGAACTGCTCGACAACATCTGGCAGGAAGGCATGCATGTTCGCTTAGCGGGCATCGGCATGAGCGACTTCGACCACCAAGGCGGCATCCAGACCGACCTGTTCTGCGAGATCGATGACCGCGGGGCCCAATCCAGCGACCGCCGCGACCTCTCCGTCGCCATCGACGCCGTCCGAGACAAGTTCGGCAATACCGCCCTATCCTTCGGCCGCCAATCCCGCTTCAAAAACTAATCTTTTTAGGACGGTGGTATTTGCCGCCTTCGGTCGGACACGGCATGGGTAGTTAATTTGGGACGGGGCTATTTTAGCTACCCCTATATATCGGTTGAGGTTCATTCCGGCCCTAAATCATTCACCGTCAGCCAAAGGGTAGCTAAAATAGCCCCGTCCCAAATTAACTACCCAAGATGCCATGTTTGGCGGCCGCAGCTAAAAGTACCCCATCCCAAATGTGCTACTTTTCAACTTTAACTTTTTGGATGGTGCAGTGGCCAATGCCCGTTAGACGGACGATCTGTTTAATCGAAAAGCCCTCGCTCTTCAAAGTGCGAATGCAGGCATCGCGCGCCCCCTTTGGCAAAGCCTTAAGGTGATGAGGTTCGTACGGCTTAAGAAGCGCCTGCGCAAACTCCAGCGCATCCATGTCGCTCACATGAGCGCCGTCACGGAAGCAATACCTGTTGGGCTCGCCCGAAGTACTAAAAACAAAAAATCTCCGAGAATCACCAAGCAACCCGAGAACACAATCATTTTTACAGATGCCCGGATACCCCATATACTCGCTAAAGCTGCTCCATCGATACAGCGAAGCGGTCCCAATCCTCGCCTTCGCGGGATTGTCGTGAATGTATCTCACGCAGTTGAGCAGTTGATCATCATCGAGGATCGGCACGCTCTTAAATCGATCCTGAAAAACAGGGCCCTTCCTGCCTGTCTTAGAGTTGAAATACATTGCATACGCCGTCGTAATCGAATGCATGCAATCGCTCAGATGAGCATGTTCGTCGTCAAGCAGAAGATGAATATGGTTATCCATAAGGCACCACGCGATGACATCAACTTTGAACTTCTGGCATTTCGAAGCAATCAGCCGAAGCAAATAGAGTCGATCATCCTCATCCTCAAATATCAGCTGACCGCCACACCCCTTTTGAACGACATGGTAAAAGCCATATTCAGAGATTTCTCGCGCAGTCCGAGTCATATGCATTCCCTCCTCTACAGATAACAATTACGTTACCCGAGCCAGAGCAGAAAAAACGTACTGGGAGCGACAAATCTCTTCGTTCGGCGAACGGTAGATAGTAGCTAAAAAAGCCCCGTCCCAAATTAGCTACTTTTGGAGCTAAAGAAAGCCGGGCAGCTGCGAATGATGCAACTGCCCGGCGTGCGGTTAAGGGTAGCTAAAAAAGCCCCATCCCAAATGAACTACTAAAGGAGGTCGAGGGGAAGCTGTGGGGCGTCACCCCAGAGCTTTTCGAGGCGGTAGAACTCGCGGGCCTCGGGCGTAAAGACGTGGACGACGACCGAACCGTAGTCCATGAGCATCCAGGTCTTCTGCTCGCGACCCTCGATGGAGAACGGGTGCTCGCCGCAAGCCTCGGCGACCTTCTCCTCGATCTCGTCGACGATCGAATCGACCTGGCGGTTGTTGGCACCGGTGGCAAGCACAAAGTAGTCGCATACGTCGGAAAGCTCGGTCAGGTCGAGCACCTGAACGTCCTCGCCCTTCTTGTCGTAGGCGGCCTGCGCGGCGGCGCGGGCGACATCCTCAGCGGCGACACCGCTCGCGGACAGCGAGGCGGCAGTGCGGTCGGACGTGGCGGCGAAGCTCTTGTGCGCCACACCTTCAAGAATCTGCTCGTCGGTCATGGTCTCGTCGGCCATGGAATACCTCTTTCTAGACAGCCCAAGCTAGCGCAGCTGGGCGTAATGGTTGTAAATCGTAATAGCCGTGGGATAAAGATAGCGCCCGGACTGGATCACATAGACCAGACCCTGCGCAAAACAGGAGAAGAACAACTCATCGAGCGTCGACTCCCCCACCATCTTGCGCAGCGCATGCGCATAGTCGCCGTGGCGGTTGGGCTCGATGGCATCGGCCACAAAGACCACCATATCGAGCGGCGTCATGTCGCAAGCGCCCACGGTATGACGGTCGACAGCCTGAAAGACCGCCGGCGACAGCTCGGGAAAAAGCTGCGGAAGCTCATAGGCGGCAACAGGACCATGCAAAAGCGGCGTCGCGGCGGAAGGAGAGCCGGCAATCTTAATGCCGTAATGCAGAGCGCGCGTAACCAGTTCGTCGTCGGAGAGCACTTTGTCCCAGTCGTGGATCAGACCGGCAGCAGCGGCATCAAAGCGGTCGACGCCGTAGACCTCGGCCAGATGAAGTGCGGTCTCGGCAACACCCAGCGAATGCACATAGCGCTTGCGCTTATCCTTCATGCGAACATCGAGCAGCTCTTGAATGCGCTTGAGCAGCGCGCGCTCATCGCCCTCAAACTGATCCTCTACCGACAACGTAGACCCCCATCACTCAAAATCTTCTTGGCCCAAATCGGCATATAGCCTGCGTTTGCGAATGTAGCCGAGCACGGACTCGCTCGTAAGATAGCGCACGCTCATGCCGCGGGCAACTCGCTTACGAATGTTCGTCGAGCTGATCGCCAGCGCCGGAATCTGAATATAGCGCACGTCGAACGGCAGTCCCGACTCTTTAATTCGGGCACGCGCCGTATCGATATCAAAGCCCGGTCGCGTCGCCGCAATAAAGGTGGCAA
>CAJMPK010000059.1 GCA_905215205.1 uncultured bacterium
TATGCTTGGGGGTGTTCTGCAATATATGATGGGTGGAGTGGTGGGGCGTGGTGGGGGAAGGGGTGGGGAAAGGTGTTGAAAAATGGGGCGGTTCCCCATATTATTAATGACGTCGACAGGCGGGGGGGTTCCCCGCGTACGTGCCATCTGAGTAACCGAGGGGAGGGCGCACATGGGAATGACTGGTGCATACGAGCGCAATCTCGATGCAAAAGGTCGCCTGTCCCTGCCTGCACCCCTTCGCGAGGAGCTTGGAGAGCACGTTCGCGTGTTCAAAGCCCTGGATGTCGATGCTCTGTACGTGTTCTCTGCCGAGGCCTTCGATAAGTGGGTCGAAGGACTCTTCGCGGGTCGTGAGGGCCACGAGGGTTTTAACCCGCGTGACATTAACGACCAGAAGCTCATGAGGGCGATCAACAAGCGCACCACGTCGATGGATGTGGATAGCGCCGGTCGTATCGGTCTTTCCGAGTCTCTCCGCAAGCAGGCGAACCTCGACCGCGAGGTCACGGTTGTGGGCAACTACGACCACCTTGAGGTTTGGGATCGCGCCGCGGCCGATGAGGACGATGACGATGAGGCCCTGCTGGACCTCTTCTTCTCGTAAGGGCAAGGCACGGGTAACGGATGGAGCGTGGGATCTTGACACAAGAATATCGGCATGAACCTGTCATGCTCGGCGAAGTGCTTGAGTCGCTGCGGCTAAAGAGCGGCTCCGTTGTCTGCGATTGCACCCTTGGCGGTGCCGGCCATTCGGTAAAGATGGCCGCGCAGGTGGGGGAGACGGGCCTTTTGCTCGGCGTCGATCAGGACGACATGGCCCTTGAGGCCGCTGGCGCCCGTCTGGACCGCGAGGTTCCCGGCGTTCCGCACCAGCTGCTGAAGGGCAACTTCGGTGACTTGGACGAGCTGCTTTGCTCGGCCGAGGTGCCCGGGGTCGATGGCTTCCTGTTTGACTTGGGCGTTTCGTCACCGCAACTCGATATCCCTGGCAGGGGCTTTTCGTATAACGAAGATGCCCCATTGGACATGCGGATGGATCCGGGTAACAACACCTTAAACGCAGCTGAGGTCATCAACACCTATAACGAACACGACCTCGCCCGGATTCTACGCGTCTACGGAGAAGAGAAGTTCGCCTCGCAGATCGCGCGCGAGATCGTGCGCCGCCGCGAGCAAGAACCGATCGAAACCACCGGCCAATTTGTCGAGATCATCAAGGCGGGTATCCCGGCTGCCGCTCGTCGGCATGGCGGACACCCGGCCAAGAAAAGTTTCCAGGCCATTCGCATCGAGGTCAATCACGAGCTCGATGTGCTCGAACGAGGGCTTGATGCCGCCACCAGGTGGCTCAACCCGGGCGGACGTATCTGCGTCATCTCGTATCACTCGCTCGAGGACCGTATCGTAAAGAACCACTTTAAGGAGATGAGCCAGGGGTGCACGTGTCCGCCGGAGATTCCGGTGTGCGTGTGCGGCAACGTGCCGATACTCAAGGTCATCACCCGCAAACCCTTGGTTGCCCAGCCTGATGAGGTTGAGCGCAACCCTCGGGCGAGATCAGCCAAAATCCGCGTGGCGCAGCGTCTGTAGGCGCGACCGCGCGATATTGGACCTCCCGCTCGCACCATAAACGAAGCTTAAACACACTACCAACGTACTCGGGATGGGAGGCGGCATATCATGGGCTACAACACTTCAAGCGCAGCACTCGCCTATGATATGAACGCCATGCCCGCCTATCGTGAGACGCCGCAGGCCCCCGTTGCTCCCCGTGAGCAGCGCACGCCGCGCTTTGATGTCTACACGGGCGCGGGCCGTCAGGCAAACCAGGCGGTAAGCCCGGTTTTCATGAGCGTTCTTAAAACGTTTTGCATCATTGCGGCCATCTTCATGACGATTGGCGTCGCCCGCGTGGCGCTCGCCGGCGTTACGGCCCAGGTGCTCAACAGCAACGCCGAGCTTACCAACACGCTCGAAAAGGCGACCGATGAGAGCTCCGACTTGGAGGTCATGCATTCGGTCTATGGTGCCGACACGCGCATTCGCGACCTTGCGGGCGCTTATGGCATGGTGGAGCCCAGCGAGAGCGTTACACTTGACTTTTCGCAGGATGCAGCCGCGGGCGCCAACGCGACCGCGACCGCTCAGTAGCAAGACGGTAGCTGAGTATGACAAATGACTATCGCCGCGGTTCCGATGGGGGCCGCGGTTCTGGACGTCCCTCGTCGCGGGGACGTTCTGGTTATCAAGGAACGGGTCGGCAATCTTACAACGCCGGGCAGTCCCGTGGCAACGACCCGGCGTCACGACTTCGCGGCTCGGGCGGCCCTCAAGTGCATAACACCAGGTCGCGCAAGAGCTCGTCGACCGAATGGCTTACAGGCGCGCCTCTGCCTCGCCGCAAAGCCGTCATGGGCTTCATCGGGCTTGGCTTGGGCTTGGGCGTCTTTCGCCTTGCCGACTATCAAATTGTCGAAGCCGATAAACTGCGCGAGCGTGCCGATGCGCGCCGCCTGCTTGCGCAGACCCTCTATGCCAAACGCGGCACCATCTACGACCGCAACGGTAACGTGCTGGCGTCGTCGGTCGAATGTCGCAACATCGCCGTGAACCCGCAGCTTGTCGAGGATGTCGACAAGACGGTGTCGGCGCTGGTCAAGGCAACTGGAATCGATAAAAAGACCTGCCGCAAGCTCGTCGAGTCCGATGGCACCTGGGTGTATATCAAGCGCCAGGTGGACGAAGACGATGCTGCGGCGCTGGAGAAGAAGAATCTGCCCGGCGTGCTTTTTGAGCAGGCCATGAAGCGCGTATATCCATACGGCAATCTGGCATCGCAGGTGCTGGGTGTAGTGAATGTAGACAACGACGGCTTGACGGGTCTCGAAAAGCAATACAACAAGCTTCTGACCGGCACGAACGGTTCTCTCGTGCGCGAGCGCGCGAGGGACGGCAGCTATATCGCGGGCGGTGCCTATAAAAAGGTGGCTGCGGTCGACGGCGTTGATATCGTGACGACGCTCGACGTCAATATCCAGCGAGCGGCCGAGGATGCCCTGGCAGAGGCAGTTGAGAAGACTAAGGCCAAGAACGGCTCGGCGCTGGTCACCGATCCTACGACAGGCGAGATCTTGGCAGCCTGCTCGTATCCGACTTACGACCAGACCAATCTGGAAAACGCCAAGACCGAGGATATGAACCTGCGCCTGGTCACCGACGCCTACGAGCCCGGCTCGGTCTTTAAGACACTCGTGGCGGGCGCCGGCTTCGACTTGGGCGTCGTGCGATCGAGTACGTCGTTTGAGGTGCCGGCGAGCATCAAGGTGGGTGACGATACCGTCACCGATGCCGACAAGCGCGACTACGCCATGACCATGGATGTGCGCGAGATGATGCGCCGTTCGTCCAACGTGGGCTTTGTCCTGGTGGGGCGCAAGATCGGTGCCGACGACTTTGCCGCCTATGTGGACAAGTGGGGCATCGGTCACAGCTCCGGTGTCGATTTTCCGGGCGAGAGCCTGGGCATCGTCAAGGAGCGTGACCAGTATGACGGCGCCACGCTGGGATCGATGAGCTTTGGACAGGCGCTGTCCGTCTCGCCGATTGAGATCGCACGTGCCGTGGGCGGCATCGCCAACGGCGGCGTGATGATGACCCCGCACTTCTATAAGTCCAGCAAAGGCGACGAGAAGGACTGGGGCGAAGGCGAGCGCGCGATTTCTGAGGACGCCGCATCCCAGGTGACATCGTGCATGCAGACGGTCGTGTCCGAGGGAACGGGCGTTGGCGGCGCGGTTGACGGCTATGACGTGGCGGGTAAGACCGGTACGGCCGAACGAGCCGACGAGAACGGCGGCTACCTCAAGGAGAACTACATGTCGTCCTTTATGGGCTTTGCACCGGCACAATCGCCCAAGGTGCTGTGCTATATCACGCTCGACGGAACGCCGAGCGGCTCAGATGCCGCTGCGGTGCCGTTCCAGTCCATTATGGCCAACGCGCTCGACGTGCTGGGTATCCCGCACACGAAATAGGGGGTTACAATCTTTGGGGCGTGGTTTGTTGTCCCATATGAGGGGTGTTCACATGCCCTGCACCACGCATGCGCGGCGCTGGGATACAATACGCCGATAGCATTATTAGGTTTACAGGGGAGCTGCAATGATAGAGATCGCCGTCAACAACCTCGTGGCCGCAACAGGGGCCCGAACCGTGACGGGAGAAGCCGATCGGGTATGCCGCGGGTGCGTTATCGACTCGCGCCAGGTCGAGGAAGGGACGATTTTCGTCGCCTTTCCCGGTGAAAACGTCGACGGCAATGATTTTGCTTCCCGTGCCGTCCAGTCGGGTGCCGGCGCCGTCGTGATGACGCGTGAGCCCGAGGCCGAACTGGTCTCGCTGGCGCAGGACAAAGGATGCGCCATCCTGCTGACCGATGATCCTGAGGAGTTTCTGCTGCGTTTGGCGCACGCGTATCGCTTGGAGCTTGGCTGCCTGGTCGTTGGCATTACCGGTTCCATCGGCAAGACGACGACCAAGGACGTGCTCGCCGCTGTGCTCGCCAAGCGCTATCGTGTCTGGGCCACCAAGGGCAATTTCAATAACCTGATCGGCATGCCGCTCACGGTGCTTTCCGCCCCGGCCGATACCGAGGTCCTGGTGCTCGAGATGGGCATGAACCATTTCCACGAGATTGAGCGCCTGTCCCAGTCCGCCAATCCCAACCTTGCCATCGTGAGCAAGATTGGCACCTCTCACATCGGCATTTTGGGTAGCCGCGAGAACATCGCCCGCGCTAAGGCCGAGATCGTCCAGGGTATGCGCGCCGCCGGCGACTATTTGCCGCTGCTGGTTTTGGGCGGCGAGGACGACTTTACGCCGTTCATTCGCGATACGTTCGCCCAGCCTGCTGGTATCGACGTGATGCTGGCCGGCGTCTCGGACGATGATGAGGTCCGTGCCCGCGACATTCGTGTTGATGACGAGGGCCGTCCGGTCTTTACGCTCGATTTTGGCCAGGGTGAGACGATCGATACCATGCTTGCCATCCCCGGCGTGCAGTCCGTTCCCAATGCCGTTAAGGCCGCCGCGGTTGCCTATCGCCTGGGCGTGACGCCCGAGCAGATCGATGCTGCCTTTAGGGGCCTCACGATCACCGGTCACCGCCAGGAGATCAAGCGCGCCAAGAGCGGTGCCCGCATCGTCGATGACTCCTATAACGCCAGCGCCGAATCCATGGCTGCTGGCCTCGATCTGCTGTGCTCGCTTTCGTGCACGGGGTCTCGCATGGCGATCCTGGGCGAGATGGGCGAGATGGGCGATGAGGCTCCTCGCATGCATGAGCTCGTGGGCGCCTATGCCGCCGCCAAGAAGCTCGACATGCTGGCGTGCGTGGGTGGTGAGCTGGCCCAGCTTATGGCCGATGCCGCGCGCATGATGGGTATGGACGAGGACCGCATCCAGGTGTTCTCCGACTATCAGCAGGTGCTCGACCGCATGGGCGGCGCACTTGAGAAGCATGATGTCGTGCTGGTCAAGGGCTCCCGCTTCGTTGAGCTCGATCGCTTTGTGGAAGGTGTGTGCTAGCCCATGTTCGGCAATCCCTCGTATCCAACGTATCAGGCTTTTTTGGGGCTTGGCATCGCCGCTGCCATTGCGCTGCTGCTCATGCCGTGGTGGATTAAGCTCCTGAAGGTCGAGGGCATCGGCCAGCAGGTTCGCGCCGATGGCCCCAAGCGCCATCTGATTAAGCAGGGCACGCCCACTATGGGTGGCGTCATCATTCTGGTTGCCGTTTCGCTAACGTGCCTTTTGATGGGAAAGCTCACCACCGAGCTTGTGCTTGTGCTGCTCGCCACGCTGGCAACCGGCGTGCTGGGCCTGATCGACGACCTGACCTCCGTTACGCATGGGCGCTCGCTCGGTCTGACGCCCCATGCCAAGATGATCGGCCTAACCATTATCTGTGTCACCTTTACGGTGCTCGCCGTCAACTGGTGCGGCGTCGCCCCCGAGATTCGTTTCCCCGGTGGCCTGACGATCGACCTTGGCGTGCTCTCGACCACCATTTGCGGTCTCTCTTTCCCGTGGCTCTACCTTGTCTTTTGCTGGCTGATGATCGCGGGCCTTTCCAACGCCGTAAACCTCACCGATGGCTTGGACGGCCTTGCCGGCGGCACCTCCATGATCGCCATGCTGGCCATGGCTGCTATGGCGTTTTTGCACGGCGATGTGAACCTGTCCATCTTCTGCACCGCGTGTGCCGGTGCCTGCTTGGGCTTTCTGTGGTTCAACTGCTATCCGGCGAGCATCTTTATGGGCGATACCGGCTCGCCTGCCCTGGGCGCCGCGTTTGCCTGCACGGCCCTCATGACCAACACCGAGGTCGTCTCCCTTATCATCGGCGGCCTGTTTATCGTTGAGACCCTGTCGGTCATGATTCAGGTTGTCTACTTCCACTTTACGCACAAGCGCGTCTTCCTTATGGCGCCCATCCATCATCATTTCGAAAAGAAGGGCTGGGCCGAGACCAAGGTCGTCATCCGTTTTTGGATTGTCGCCGCGGCCTTCGGAGCCCTGGGCCTCGCGTTGTTCTTCCAGTTGGGATAGTGGTCTTTCATGCCTCTTGCTGATGTCTTTAGCCTGCTCGTTTTGGGTCAGGGTAAATCCGGTCTCGATGTCGCCCGCTGGGCGCTGGCACATCCCGAGCGCGTAAGCGCCGTTACCGTGTATGGCGGCGGCACCTCTGAGCCCAATGACGCCACGCGTGCGCTCGAGGCTGCTGGTGCGTCGTTTGTCTATGGGACCGAACAGGTCGAGGGCGCCTATGACGTATGCGTGACGTGCCCGGGCATCTCGGAGTTCTCGGGCTTCTTTAAGGCCGGGCGCGAGCATGCCGCCCAGATTATGGGTGAGCCTGAGTTTGCCTATCGCCTGTCGCCCGATAACTGGATTGCCATCACGGGCACCAACGGCAAGACGACCACCACGTCGCTGACTGATTATCTGCTCAAGGCTGCCGGCGAGGCAAGCGTAGCTGTCGGCAACATCGGCGAGCCGCCGGTCAACGAGATTGACGGCCGAGTCCACAACGAGTGGTTTGTGGCTGAGCTCTCGAGCTATCAGATTGCTACGACCACCGAGCTCCACCCTCGCGTGGCGGTGCTGCTCAACATCACTCCCGACCACTTGGGCTGGCATAAGAGCCATAAGAACTATGCGCTTGCCAAGGTCAAACTGTTTGACAATATGGTCGATGACGATCTGGCGGTTGTCGACGTCGAAGACGCCGGCATTCACGAGTTCGATGAGTACATCTACACGCCGGGTCGTCGCATCTGCAAGGTTGCCTTTGACGAGCCTGAGGGCGAAGATGCCGCCTTTGTGCGCGACGGCAAGATGATCGTGCGTCTGAAAGGCGTCGAGACCCCGCTCATCGCTACATCCGAGCTCAAGATCTCGGGCCATCACAATGTTATCAATGCCCTGTGCGCTGCCACGGCTGCCTTGGCGGTCGGTGCCGATGTCGATGGTGTCTGCCGCGGTCTTGCCTCATTCCAGCCGCTCGAGCACCGCGTGGAGCCGTGTGGCGAGATTGACGGCGTGCGCTACGTCAACGATTCCAAGGCGACCAACACCGATGCGGTCGAGAAGGCACTGACGGCATTTCCCGATGACGACGTGATCTTGCTGCTCGGCGGCCACGATAAGGGCACGCCGCTCACGGACTTCGCGCGCGTCGTTATGGACAACGTGCGCTCGGTCGTCTGCTTTGGCGATGCGCGCGAGCGCTTCACCGCCGCTATGGACGAGGCCGATGTCGATGGCGATGTGGATATCGCCCAGGCGGATGACCTGCGCGACGCCGTGGACGTTGCCCGTTCGCTGTCGAGTCGTGGTGACGTGATCTTACTTTCTCCTGCCTGCTCTTCGTTCGATGAGTTCTCGGGCTATGAGGAGCGCGGCCGCGTGTTTAAGGACTACGTGTCTCAGCTTGCCGCTACAGCGAAATCACAAATGGAATAGGGGTTGCGGTGAGAGAGGAGAGCCCCCGACAAGGTATGAGGAGGCCCGACTCGGACCGTGCTTCCTCACGTCGCATCACACCGCGTTCCAGCCGCGGCGGGCAGTCGTTTAGCGAACGCTATATTGCCGGCGTTCCCGCCCGTATCATGCGCCCCCGTTTGATATTCATGGCCTGCCTGTTTACCTTGGTATGCTTTGGCCTGCTGATGGTGTACTCGGCGTCTTCGGTCGAGGCGCTGCACGAGAATGGCTCGGCGACGTTTTTTCTGTTTCGACAAGCCGCGTTTGCCGGAGTTGGCGTGCTGGCTATGGTTGCCATCGTGCGCATCTTGCCGGACAGTTGGTTTGGGGAAGACGTGCTCAGGATCTTCCTTATCGGCATGATAGGGCTACTGCTTCTGGTGTTCTTGGTGGGCAGCGGCAGCCGTGGCGCCACGCGCTGGCTCAACATCGCCGGTATTCAGTTCCAGCCT
>CAJMPK010000060.1 GCA_905215205.1 uncultured bacterium
CTAACCTGCCAAAAAGGGACAGGTTTATTTTGGCAGGTTTTATCTGGGCAAACGTCGAAGCCGCCACAAAGGTACCCTTGGTGGCGGCTTCGACTCGACGTTGGCTTCACAGCGCTGCTGCAATCGCTTCGGTTACAAACTTATTGAGCGATTCGCCCTTCTTTGCCGCTGCCAGTGCCGCCTGTTTGTGAAGCTCGGAACCCGTTCTTACGTTGAACGAGCCTTTAAAAGCCCGCTCGGGTTCCTTGCCCTTCTCGGCGCAAAACTCAAGGTAATCGTCGACGGCGTCGTGGAAGCATTGCTCCACTTCTTCAGCCGTGGAGCCTTCAAACACAATTGCATCCCTAATGCCGGCAACCATTCCGGTTAGCACATGCTGCTCGGCATCGAACTCGACTGGGGCGAAATAACCCTTGTATGCCAAAACGTTACTCATGACTACCTCCGACATCTTGCAGAAATCGAACGATGTTTCGAATGGTTCCCGCTGTCAATTCGTCAGATGGATGTGGCGCGTGCATTACGAACATCCTGCCATCTGATGGCCTGTAGAAGCGAACGCGCGATCCGGATGTCTTGCCTTTGTTGTCCATTTCAAAGCCATATGAAGCCATGACTTTTAAAAAATCGGTATACCGATACGTCGAAGGGCAGCTAAGCAGTTGGGCGATGAGTTTATCGGATCGAGTCATCCCGCCTCACATTCTGCAACTATATTCTAGTTGCAATTTAAGTTCGTTGCAAGCACCTCTACTATAGAACATGTGTGCGTATAGAACAAGTGTTCGAACCACCACAAAAGTGCCTGTCCCCTTTGCGGTGGTTTTTGCTGAAGGGCGGGCATCTGCGGCGGTTTGTCTCGATCTGTAACAGTAACTCGGCATAAATGGACCTAGCTGTTACAGATCGAGACAAAGAGCCGGCGACATTCAGAATTGTCTCAATCTGTAACATCTGGGACCGATATCTTCGTCTAGGTGTTACAGATTGAGACAAACTGGTGGGACGGGGCGGGCCAAAGTCAGACCGCCTGCCCCGTCCGCGGCAAAAGAAAAGGTAGATTTTCAGGCATGTCCCAAAAATCTACCTTTGTGCCTTAGCCCAGCAGGTCGACTACGTTGAAGCCGGCGTTGCTCTTGGCGATGACTTCGCGGCTGCCAAAGACGCAGATGGGCGATTCGGCTGCGATACGCGCCACGTCGGCGCCGAGCGAGCGAAGCTCACCGGGCGTGGCGGCGAGCATCTGGGCGCGACGCTCCTCGCGCGCGTGCGGATCGAGCCCAGCCAGGTAGGTCGTATTGCGGCGCTTGGTGAGCGCGTACGGCTTCACCGGCGCGTCCATGCCGCTCACGCAGCTCACGATAAAGCCCTCAAAGGCGGCCTCGTCGGGCTCAAAGCTGCCAAGCCATGCACCCGCGCGCTTCACGCGCTCAATCGAAGGATCGATCGCCGGGTCGCGGTAGGTGTAGAACGCCGTCTGGCGCTCGCCGGCTGCGCGGAATCCGCAGCCGTACGCACCGCCCTTCACGCGAATCTCGTTCCACAGGTAGTCGTAGGAGAGTGCGTTGGCAGCCACGGCCCAAGCGCCTGTCACGTCAATGCCCAAGCGACGCGGATCGCACGCACACGCGGCAAAGCAGATGTCGCTGGGGATGACGAAAGCCTCGTGGCGGTCGCGCGGCGTCGGCACCACGAACGCGTCGCGGCCGGCAACAGCACCGTCGCCCGCACCCAGCCCCAGGTCGCCCGCGGCATCCCAGTACGCGTCAAAGTCCTCGTCGCTGCCGGTAAAGCTCGCCATGCAGCCATCGGCCACAAAGATGCGCCCCACCAGCTCGGCAAGCTTGGTACGCAGCCCGTCCACGCGCTCGTTAAAGTGGTCGAGCAAATCGCGCAGGAACAGGTAGAAGTCTACGCCCGAGAGCTGCTCGCGCACCACGGCCGAAGGCGAGCTGTAGCTCATCGCGCGACCGAGCGCCGCCGAGTGGCCGTTGTTGATAAAGCCCTGCTCAAGCCCAATACGAATCTGCGTGAGCACGTCGCGCACGCGGTCGGCGTCGGCATCTGCCAAAAGCGTGCTCGACCATACCTCGCGCGGCAGGCTCGCCAGCGCATCGATCTTCTCGGACAGGGCGCCGGCGCTCACCAGCAGGTAGGGGCGTACGCCGTCCACTTCGGGCTGCGTCATGACCTCGGTCGTAAAGCTCAAAAAGCCGAGCTTGCCAGCGAGCAAGTTGTCGAGTTCCTCGGCCGAGTGCTCGCGCGTGGGCAGCTGCTTAAACAGGCGGCAGAGCAGTGTCACATAGGGCAGATCCTCAAACGCGACGCAGCTCAGGTCGAAATACTGCATGGCGTAGGCCAGACGGTTGGTGGGGATGCCGTGGCGCAGGCAGGGGATGGGCGCGGTCGTGTCCACGACCAGCGGCGGCTCGGGGCGCGCCTCGCCAATGTCGGACACGCGCAGACGCGGCAGCGTGGCCTTGGCCTCGGGTGTGTCCTCGGCCTCCTGCGCGGTGCGCAGCGCAGCCGTGCGCTCGACCACATCGGCCAGCTCGGCATCGGTCATGGCGTCACGCTTGGCTGCCAGCTCGGCGGCCTCGGCACCCTCCGTACCCTCGGCAGCGTCTACCGGAACCAGCTCGACCAGCGCCATGTGGTCGTTTTGCAGCACCAGCTCGCGCAGCAGGTCCTCAAAGTAGCTGCCGTCCAGCTCGCCACGAAGCTCCTCGTACACCGGGCCGTACTTGAGCGCCAGCGTCGCGGCGTCGTCATCGTAGAGCCACGTGCTCAGCGCGTCACACGCAATGGCCACGCCGTCGGCGATACCGTAGTCGCGCTGGCGCAGGTCGTATTCGTTGCTGCTGATGATGGCTTCCAGGCGCTCGCGCGGAACGCCATGCTCGCATAGGTCGCGGCAGGCGTCCTGGAACACGCGGCGCAGCTCGCGCGCCACGCCGGGCTGCGCGTTTTGCAGCATGATGAGCTCGTAGGGCTGCAGACTCTCGGCCGCGGTGTAGCTCACCACGTTGCCGCCCAGGCCGGCGGCCAGAATGGCTTTCTTAACCGGCGCTTCGTTGGAGCCCAGCAGTGCCTCAAACAGGATATCCGCCGCGATCGTGCGCTTGCGGTCGAGCGCGCTGCCCAGCACCAGGCCCAGGCCCACCAAGGCGTTCTCGGGCGTGGTGGCCATCTCGACGCGCTTGTACTCGCAGGTCACGGGTGCCTGCACGCCCAGCGGATTGGGCGCCAGCGTGGACGGGTCCTCGCCGGCGGCGACGGCAGCGTCCATGCGGCTGCTCGCGGCACTCGGCTGCGACAGATAGCGCTCGTCCAAAAACGCCAGCGCGCGGTCCACGTCCAGGTCGCCGTAGAGCGTGATGTAGGAGTTGGAAGGATTGTAGTGGCGCGCATGCGTGTCCAGGAACTGCTCGTAGGTGAGCGCGGGAATCGCGCGCGGGTCGCCGCCGCTCTCGTGCGCATAAGCGGTGTCGGGATAGAGCGCGGCGTTGACGGCGTCGTCCAGCACGCTCATGGGGTCGGACAGCGCGCCCTTCATCTCGTTGAACACCACGCCGTTATAGCGCAGCGTGCCCTCGCGCAGGCTCGCGGAGCTGCCGTCGCCCTCGCCCTCGGCGCCCTCCGGCAGGTCCAGCTCGTAGTGCCAGCCCTCCTGCTCAAAAATGGTGGGCTTGGTATAGATGGCCGGGTTGAACACCGCGTCCAGGTACACGTCCATCAGGTTGTACAGATCCTGCTCGTTGGTGGTGGCAACGGGGTAGATGGTTTTGTCGGGGTAGGTCATGGCGTTGAGGAACGTCTGCATGGAGCTCTTGATCAGGTCGACAAATGGCTCCTTGACGGGGAACTTGGCCGATCCGCACAGCACCGAGTGCTCAAGAATATGGAACACGCCGGTGGAATCGGCCGGCGGCGTCTTAAAGCCAATGGCAAAGGCCTTGTTCTCGTCGTCGCACGCCAGGTACAGCAGGCGAGCGCCCGATGCGGTGTGGCGCAGCACGTAGGCGTCCGAATCGAGCTCGGGCACGGTCTCGCGGCGCTCGACGGCAAAGCCGTGGCAGGTGGTGCCGGGCACCAGCAGCGCGGCAGCAGCGGCGCGCGGGTCGGTTGAGGTGATGGGCATATGCAGTCTCCTTTGACGCCCCAGCGGGGGCGAATCGAGTCGAATCCTCGAGAGTATACCCATATGGGGCCGCGACCCTGCGGCGAACTGGAGACGATGCAGCCGGATTGGGCATAGGTCCCGCGTGCCCGCCGCACGAGCGTGGAAAATTGGACACTCGCCAAACGAGAGGGGATATTTGGACGGAATCTGCGCAAAAGCCCCAAAAACCGTCCAAATATCCACTCTTGATATCCGACCGTCCGAAAATCCTCGGTCGTCCATCACTCGCGTATCTCTCGTCTCTCATTCGTCTCTAATATGAGAGATGACAGGAAGATGAGAGAAAAATATGAGAGATAACTGAGCAGCAAAGAGACAGGCAATCATGGTAGTGTCTCAATACCGATTGTTCTACCAGCAAAAATATGTATAAATGAAGCAAATGGTAGACATTCCATCTCTATCTATCTCTTATCTCTAAGCCGAGAGACAGAGAGATAAACGAGAGATAATTACGAGAGATAACTGTGAGACGAGGGAAATCTATCCGTGGCATTCTCCGCAGGACCGAGCGAGTGGAGCTTCAGGGCGTCATCGTTCTCGTCATTACGATTGAGGAGCTCGATCCGTCGAGCAAGCCCTGCTATGTCATAGAGCGGGGCGCCCAGGGCGGCAGCTACAAGCGCATCGATGACAAAGATGTGCCGCTTTCATCGACCGAGGTGCTCGCATTGGCGTCATACGGCCGAGCGACTCCGAGCGATCGCGACGCGGTGGCGGGTGCGGGCGCGGACGATCTCGACGAGACGCTGGTCGACCGTACGATAGATCGGGCTTTCTCGTTGACGCCCCGGGCAATGCGCGGCGCGCCGGACAAACAAACGAAGCTGGAGCGCCTAAATTTCCTTGATTCCCAGGGCAATGTCACCAAGGCTGGACTCCTAGTTGCGGGCATCTACCCTCAGCAGTTTTATCCCAAGCTCTTTATCGACATGGCTGTCCATGCGGGGACCCGGAAAGGCACGGCGGGGTCGCTGAGGTTCATGGACCGCACAATCTGTGAGGGAACGTTGGGCGAGATGATCTCGGATGCCGTCGCAGCCGTCGCCAAGAATTTGCGGCGAACCTCGACCGTCCAAGGCGTCTCGCGTGTCGACTCGCTGGAGATTCCCGAGGAGGTTCTGCGCGAGGCAATCGCCAACGCCGTAATCCATCGAGAATACGGGGATCGGTTCTGTGGACAATCGATTGCCGTCGACGTCTTTGACGATCGTGTCGAGGTGACGAATCCTGGCGGCCTTTACGGGGGAAAGACTCGCGAGAACTTGTTTGACGGCAGCTCCCGATGCCGTAACGCGACGCTTGTGAAGCTCATGTCGATTGTCCCGCTGCCGGATGGCGCAGGTTCGCCGGCTGAGGGCAATGGCTCGGGCATCCCGATGATGATCGATGCCATGCGCGCGCATGGTCTGGCCGAGCCCCTGTTCTGCCCGGGATTCGATCGGTTCAAGGTCGTACTTTACCGTTCAAAGATCGAGCCGGTCGATCATGGCGGGGGCTTAATTGTGACGGCACTCAAACACTACGGCGAGCTGGGGACGCGTGAGCTGGCAGAACGCACGGGGCTTACAATTTCCCAGGTTAGGTCGCGCGTCAACGCGCTCATTGCTCAAGGCGAGCTTGAGCCCACGGCGCCGGCGACGAGCCGCAACCGCAAGTATCGACTGTCAGAGCGCGTGGAATAAATGCGTTAGTGGACGAGGCGAACCAATAATCGACCCTCAATTGGCGCCCACTAAGATAAAGCGGTTGTTGCTCAGTCGACGGTGATGCTAAAGACTCGGCTTACGTCGGCATGGCCCCGAACCCGTCCATCAAGAACAGCCTAAGAACCAGCTTGATGACATTTCCCGGTTTGACTTCTGCCGCGTCAAAGACGTGGCGCTCGGCGAGCTCGCTGCAATATGCATAGATGTCGCGGATGAGCTTCGCGCCCGAGAGCGTAAACATGTAGCCTGCGTCCGAAAGCGCATTGGGCGCGGCGGGCAACTTGGCCATGTGGCAGAACGTTTGCAGGTCGGGCGCCATAACATTCTGGTAGTCGAGGTGGCCGCTGGCGTCCTGTGCGGCAAGCTCCAATTGGCGCACAAAATCCAGCGCCGCCGCTAACACAAAGCTCGGCGTAGGCGCATTGACGTCCTGAGTGGTCGCCACAAGCCTGCCCGCCGCCTGCGTGACAAGCCAAGCGACCTCGCGCTGGCAACGCACGGCCTTGCGCGTAACTGGCTTGATGGACGAAGAAGAAACGCTCCCCTTAGGCGGATTCGAAGCAGCCATAAGACCCTCCCATGAACAATCCGGCCCAACAAGTCCGGATGAAACACGTGCTACATCAGTATACAGGGGAGTGGGATAGCGGGGCACAAATGCGCCAGCGGCAAACCGAGATCATCAACGATGCGCCGATCGCGGGATTCAGGGATCTTCTGGCCGGGCCAGGATCGGGTGAAGCAAGATCCCAATAAGACCTTTGCGCTTTCGGTCCATAACTCTAGAAAGAGCTTCTACACCGATGTACCTCCGCTCTATTTGGACGATGGTACGTGGGTCATTAAGTACTCGGTTCAAGCGCCGGGTACCGTTGGTTCTCGAGACCAGAATTACAACCGTAAAATGCTCAACTGCATGGAATGTGGCGTCCCAGTTGGAGTCATATTTGCAACCGAGGTGGGCTATAAGGTGCTCGGCCTTGCGTTTGTTGAGCGGTTCGAGCCAGAAAACGGATGGTTTGGACCCAATACGGTGTTTCTTGAGGCCCATCGCATTGAGTTCGATCACTCGGAAAAGAAGCGTGAAAAGGCGGGGCTTCTGCCGTATTAGCGTATTTGGCTTTGGCGGTCTTTTAAGATCGTGTTGTTTGATCGGATCGCGTGGCGATGCAATCTCGCGCCCGCCCGCCGGTGCATGCTCTTCCTGATTTGTATAGCGAGAGGGGAGCGTGTATGAGCTGGCGAGGCGATGTCGTGATGGGGAAGTACGGAAAACTGCCGCGTGCCCTTATCGACAACAATATGTTTCCGGGCGTAGAAGTTGATTGCGGGTCGTTTGTCGTTGCCTGCCCTTGCTGCGGCTCGCAAATATCGTGTCTCGACATTCGGTTCATCGATGCACGTGACAGGTTCGGCGACGAAGTGAGGAAACGTACGGGCGTTCATATGCCGGTGTATCCGGAGCAATGCCCTGTTTGTGGCTTCGATATCGTGTACGACGCCGGCGACGAGGGATAGGTGATGCAGAGGAGCTGGCTGTGAAGGTATCTCCGTCTCTACAAATAAATCCCCTCACCGAGTTGCTTGTGGAACTCGGCGTGATGGTCGCGTGCCCAGGTAAAGAGTGCCTGGTCAAAGTCGGTGCGCGTGGCCGGGACGCCAAAGACGCCGGCAACTTCGACGCGCACAAACTCCAGTGCCGGCAGCTTGTTGATGGCAGTGAGGGCAAACGGGGACGAGGGCTCCTCGAACAGATAGCGGCTGCCTTGCAGCGCGTCGCAACTGGTGCACGTGTTGCCGAGCGACGGGGCTTTGGAGGCTCGTGCGCCTACGGGCTTGTAGCCGCAGCGCTTACGAAGGTAGTCGCGGATCTCGCCCGGCACGCAGCCAAGAGCGGGCACGATGGCGAGTGCGTTGGCGTTGGCCGTGTCGATGGCAATGTGCCCGGCTTCGTTGGGCGCGTGCGCGATGGCGATGCTCTCGTCGTTATCGGTTCGATAGGGAATGCCGAAGGCCGCGACCGAGGTCTCTTTGTGACACTTCCAGCACTCGCGCTTGCCCAGTACTAGATATATATACGGCGCTGAGGGGTTGGATCGGTCAACACCGGGCAGCCACTCGGCAAAGGGCTCGGGGTTGACGCCGCTGGGTACATACCAGATCTTTTTGGTCCGGTCCCATTTGGCGCCCAGCGCCTTGGCTTCTTCTTTGTGCGAAAAGGGGACATCGAGCTCGGTGCGCATGGCGGCTCCTTGGTGCTGCAGGTGCAAGTGGCTCAAGGATACCGCAGAGCGCAGACATCGCGGCGTTTTGCTGAGAAGCTGCGGCTCGGATGGGTTCGAGACGCTTTGGTCTCGGCCTCGGTGGCTATTGGGCGGTTGGAGCA
The DNA here is from genome assembly GCA_905215205.1 of uncultured bacterium. GTDB lineage: Bacteria > Actinomycetota > Coriobacteriia > Coriobacteriales > Coriobacteriaceae > Collinsella. The sequence goes on from CAJMPK010000060.1 coordinate 8,279, forward strand.
GCTTGCGGTGCAGTTTTGTGCCTGGCTATTGTTGATGTTGGGGTATTGAATTTGTTTGGCAGCCATTCGTCAGGTGAATTGATGTTACGTTGCGATGACGGTTGGAGCTGCCAGCGGATTTGGCGACATAAAACAAAACAGCCCAGAGGACATAGCCTCTGAGCTGCGAACATTTGGTGGGCGTTAGAAGATTTGAACTTCTGACCTCTTC
>CAJMPK010000061.1 GCA_905215205.1 uncultured bacterium
CTCGATTACTTCGAGGACTCCCGGTTTATGAAGGACGCGCTCGGTGAGCACATCCACTCGTTCTTCCTCAAGAAGAAGCGCGCCGAGTGGGCGAAGTTCACCTCGACGGTCACCGAGTGGGAGATCAAGCACTACTTCGCAAATTCCTAGCGAAGTTCGGGTGGCTGCGCGGTAACGACCTTGTGCCCGCCGTGCAACTGAGCGTGCCGTCTGGCCGGCCAATTGAAGGTTTTGGCAACGGGGCACGGGCCGGCGGAGGCGCGCAGGGCCGCAGGAAGGGTTTTAAGACACCTCCTACGTGCGGAAATGCGCATCTGCGCTGCAAGTGGTAGGTGTTTTACGGTAAGATAAAGCAACGCGTTAGGAGGTGCTGCATGGCCGAGAAGTGCATTTTGTTTATGGCCAGGACAACGCGGTTCCACGAGTTTGCCCGGACCCTCACCCAATCGCTGGGTGTGGAGGTGAGCTTGGCGACTCCCGATTCTCCTAACGCGGCACACGATTTTGACCTGCTGATGCTCGATGGGGACGGCATTCGCAACGACCGCATCGACCAGATCGCGAAATGGCTCGAGGACCGCGGCGGCATCCCGATGCTCGTGATCGTAGACGACGAGACCCTTCCTTCGCTGCGCCTGCCCGCGCACTCCCGCTCCGACTTCATCTGCGCTTCGGCGAGCCCCGCGGAGCTCGAGGCACGTGCGCGTCGCCTTATGGGAGATGACGACTCCTTCAACCTCGACGACATTCTTTATATCGATAACCTCGTCATCAACCTCGCGACCTATCAGGTCTATCTCGATGACGAGCCCGTCGACCTCACGCTCATGGAGTACTCGCTGCTCTCGTTCTTGGCCACTCATCCTAACCGGGCCTATTCGCGCGAGGTGCTGCTGCATCGCGTGTGGGGCTTTGAGTACTGCGGCGGCACGCGTACCGTCGACGTGCACATCCGTCGCATTCGTTCGAAGGTGGGCCCGCAGATCGCGGCGCACATCACCACCGTCCGCGGCGTGGGCTATCTGTTTAAGGACTAGATTTCTACCACAAAGGGGACAGGCACCTTTGCGGTGGTATTGACGCAGGTGCGGGTTCCTTTCGGGCCTGCAATAGAACTTAAGCCTTCCTAAAAGATTGCGTTCTCATACACGTGCACCCGCATATTGGGGTACAACTCAACGTGAACAATGATGGCCCGCCACATGTTTGGCGGGCCTTTGGTTATTTGACGAAAGGATCGCAGCTATGAGCGAGAACGATTCCCAGCGTCCCCAGGATGCGGGCAGCGCTGGCGAGACCCAGCAGCAGCCGCGTGTGCAGGTGGAATCGACGCCTGCCGACGGCAACATTCCCTACGTGCAGGCCTACGACACGCAGACCGGCAAGCCGCTGGGCGGCCAGCAGGTCGTGAACAAGCACACGGTGGTCAAGACCAAGACCAAAAAGCTGCCGATCTTTATTACAGCACTCGCCGGCTGTGCCTGCGGCGCCCTGCTGGTCATTGCGCTCATTATGAGCGGCACGCTCAATATCGGCGGCGGCAAGAATGCCGTGACGGCGGGCGCTTCGGGCTCGTCGACGCAAAAGATCACGATCGACTCCGAGGACACCACGCTGGCCGAGGCTGTTTCTGCCAAGGCCCTGCCCTCCGTGGTTTCCATTACCGCCACTTCGAGCGGCAGCCAGAATGGCTCGCTTTCGCAGTCTGCCGACGAGTCGGATAGTTCGGGCAGCGTCGGTTCGGGCGTGGTGCTCGATACCGAGGGTCACATCCTCACTAACAACCACGTGGTCGATGGCTATGACCAGTACGTGGTGACCATGGACGACGGCACCACCTATGAGGCCGAGTTCGTGGGCAACGATGCTTCGAGCGACCTAGCCGTCATTAAGCTCAAGGATGCAGACGCCTCCAAGCTCACGCCGATCGAGATCGGCGACTCCTCCAAGCTCAACGTGGGCGAGTGGGTTATGGCGATCGGCTCGCCGTTCGGCAACGAGCAGTCTGTCTCCACGGGAATCGTGTCGGCGCTGTATCGCTCCACGGCCATGAGCTCTACCAGCGGTAACACCATCTATGCCAACATGATCCAGACCGATGCCGCCATCAACCCGGGCAACTCCGGCGGCGCGCTCGTCAACGACAATGGCGAGCTCGTGGGTATCAACTCGCTCATCGAGAGCTATTCGGGCTCCAGCTCGGGCGTGGGTTTTGCCATTCCCGTTAACTACGCCAAGGACATTGCCGACCAGATTATCGACGGTAAGACGCCGGTCCATCCGTACCTGGGTGCCACGCTTTCGAGCGTCAACGCGCTCAACGCCCGTACCAACAAGCTGAGCACCGATAGCGGCGCGTATGTGGCGAGCGTCGTTGAGGATGGTCCTGCTGCCAAGGCTGGCATCCAAGAGGGCGACGTCATCACCAAGCTGGGCGACGACGAGATCACGAGCGCCGATGGCCTGATCATCGCGCTGCGCAGCCACGAGGTGGGCGAGAAGGTCGAGATCACGCTCGTGCGCGGCAAGGAAGAGAAGAAGGTCACGGTTGAGCTGGGCTCTGACGAGGAGCTGCAGAACCAGCAGCAGGACGACAGCTCGACCGACACCGGCAACGGCGGTATTACCGACGAGCAGCTGCGCCAGTACCTGGAGGAGCTGCTGGGCCAACAGGGCCAGGGCCAGGGCTACGGCCAGGGTTTCTAACGGGCCGTATTGCACATATCGAAGCCAGAGGGGCTGTCCCGTCAACGTGGGACAGCCCCCTCTTTTCTCATTGATCCGTTGGGGACGGAGGAAAACGGGTCATTTAGAAATGGCAAGGGCATGGTTTGATCGCGCGATCCACCCCAGTCTGGCGGCTGCCGATTCGGTGCGGTTCGAGACCGCTATTCGGCCTCATTGCGACCGGTGGTACTCTAGTATCCGTTTGAAATCGAGCGAAGGAGTGCCGCTATGGAGCAATCGAGCCTGTTTGGTGACGGTGTGGACATCGATCCCGAAACGCCAGCGAGCACGGATACCGCTGCACCGGCCGATGCCCGTGCCCAGGCGGCAGCGCGTGCGGCCGAGCTGCGCCACGAGCTCGATTACCACGCCTATCGCTACTACATGCTCGATGCGCCCGAGATCACGGACGCCGCCTTTGACAAGATGCTCGTTGAGCTGCAGGAAATTGAGGCCACCTACCCCGACCTGGTGACGCCCGACAGCTATACCCAGCGCGTGGGCGGCTACGTGAGCGAGCAGTTTACGCCGGTCACGCACATGGCGCGCATGTATTCCATGGACGATGCCATGGATTTGGACGAGCTCGACGCATGGCTCCAGCGCACCGAGGATGCGCTCGGCGCCGGTAGCGTCACCTATACCTGCGAGCTTAAGATCGACGGTCTGGGCGTGGCGCTTACCTACCAAAACGGCACCTTTGTGCGCGCGGCCACACGTGGCGATGGCACCACGGGCGAGGACGTGTCGCTCAACGTCCGCACCATCAAGGACGTGCCCATGCACCTGTCCGAGCCGGCGCTTGTCCACATGGGTGCCGACCGCGAGCGCACCATTGAGGTGCGCGGCGAGGTCTACATGCCTAAGGGCAGCTTTGTACGTCTGAATGAAGAGGCCGATGCCGAGGGCCGCGACCCCTTCGCCAACCCGCGCAACGCTGCCGCCGGCAGCCTGCGCCAAAAGGATCCCAAGGTCACGGCGCGCCGCGATCTTGCCACCTTTATCTATGCCATCGCCGATACCGATCCGCTGCACGTTCACAGCCAGCGCGAGTTCCTCGACTGGCTGCGTAGCGCCGGCTTTAGCGTCAATCCCAACGTGGCACGCTGCGCCACGCCCGCCGAGGTCCACGAGTTCTGCGCCCAGGCCCTCGAGCACCGCGGCGACCTCGATTACGACATCGACGGCGTGGTCGTAAAGGTGGACAGCTTCCAGCAGCAGCTCGACCTGGGCTTTACCGCCCGCGCGCCGCGCTGGGCCATTGCCTTTAAGTTCCCGCCCGAGGAAAAGCAGACCGTCCTGCGCGAAATTCGCATCCAGGTGGGCCGCACCGGTGTGCTCACGCCGGTCGCCGAGTTCGACCCGGTGACGGTTGCCGGCTCCACCATCGCGCGCGCCACGCTGCACAACATCGACGAGATCCGCCGCAAAAACGTGCGCGAGGGTGACACTATCATCGTGCACAAGGCGGGCGACGTGATTCCCGAGGTTGTGGGCCCGGTACTCGATAAGCGCCCGGCCGATTCGGTCGACTGGCACATGCCCGAGGTCTGCCCCGTGTGCGGTAGCCCCGTGGTCCACGAGGATGGCGAGGTTGCCTACCGCTGCGTCTCCATCGACTGCTCCGCGCAGCTCAAGGAGCGCCTGCTTCACTGGGTGAGCCGCGGCTGCATGGACGTCGACGGACTAGGCGACGAGATTGTCGACAAGATGATCGCCGCTGGGCTGATTCACGACGTCGCAGACTTCTACCAGCTCACGGTCGATGACATCGCAGGGCTGGACACGGGCCGCACCTATGCCAGCTCCAACAGCAAAAAGGGCGTCAAGAAGGGCGACCCCATTCCGGTAGGCCTTAAGACGGCCGAGAAAATCATCGCCGAGCTCAACAAGTCCAAGAGCCAGCCGCTCGGTCGCGTGCTGTTTGCCCTGGGCATCCGCCACGTAGGCAAGAGCGTGGGCGAGGTCATCGCCGAGCGATTCCTGTCGATTGACAAGCTCATCTTGGCGAGCGAAGAGGACATTGCCGAGTGCGAGGGCATTGGTCCCAAGATTGCGGCGAGCGTCAAGCAGTTCCTGGCCGTGCCCGAGAACCTTGCCGTGCTGGAACGCCTGCGCCAGGCGGGTCTGTCGCTCGAGGTCGACCTGGGTGCCGCACACGCGCAAGCCGCAGCCGATGCCGGCGTGGCAGGCGAGCTCGCCGACGCACAGCCGCTCGCGGGTCTGACGTTTGTGCTGACCGGTACGCTTGTCAACCGCACCCGCGACGAGGCGGGCGCGGCGCTCAAGGTGCTCGGCGCCAAGGTCTCGGGTAGTGTGTCAAAGAAGACGAGCTATCTGGTCGCCGGCCCCAAAGCAGGCTCCAAGCTCACCAAAGCCGAGCAGCTGGGCGTACCCGTGTTGGATGAGGATGCCCTCGAGCAGATCTTGACTACTGGTGAGGTGCCGGAGGCTTAGTGCATCGATAATCAAATTAGAAAACCTCCCGGAAAGGTTGATACTTTCCGGGAGGTTTTTATTTGGGCGTGGTGGCGGGCAGCATGATCTGCGTCATGTAGGTTGCTGAGGGTGACCCTGCGGATCGGTGTCGTTCCGGAGCGATAGAAGATTCATACAAAGCAAAGGGGCCCCGCAGTGAGGTCCCACAACGGGGCTGCCCCATTGTAATGAGTTTTATACACTTTAACATCAACATTAACGTGTATACTTAGTAGTGAAGATATATGTTGAGAGGAGCAGTTATGGTTACCGTCGCGTTTTCGGAACTGCGCCAAAACCTTACGCAGGTGGCCGAAAGGGTTGCCAATGAGGGCGAGGAGGTTGTGGTCTTCAAGCGGAGCAAGCCGTTGTTCAAGATCGTGCCGCTCGACTATGAAGGTCCAGTTACGGTGGAATATGACGCTGCCCAGGAGCGTGGGGGCGCAAAGCCGACGTGTGGCACCGGCAAGCCCAAGCGTGACGTGGGTACGATGTGGCATCCCAAGATCACCTGGAAGGAGATCCGCGAGATGCTTGCGGAGGATGAGGACTACCAGGAGTATCTCGATATCGTGGCTAACATGCCAAAGGGAACGCCGCTCGATACGATGACGGTTGAAGATGAAAAGCGCGTCGCGAGGGAGCGCTACCTATGAGGGTATTTCTCGATACCAATTTTCTGCTCGATTGCGTGCTGCCGGGCCGGCCGGAGCATGGGGCGGCGCAAACGACCAAGGGGCTCGTTGACGTGGGACTTATCGAGGGTGTTGTTTCGGCCTGCTCTCTCAAGGACGCGTACTACATTCTCACTAAACAGGCAGGCGAGGCGCGCGCCCGCGAGGTAGTGCGCGACTGTCTTAAGAGCTACTCGGTAGAGCCTCTCGACCAAGAAGCTTGTTTTACCTCCGCCTATTCCGATGAGCCGGACTTTGAGGACGGCTGTATCCGTGCGATGGCCGAGCGTGCCGGCGTGGACTTTATCATCACGCGTGACCGCGCCGCTTTTGTGCGCTCAACCATCAAGACCTTCTCGCCTGCAGAGTTCATCCGTGCGTTTCCGATTCCGGAGGAGTAAAACCGCCATATCGGGGATTGTCCTCGACATGGCGGTTCTCCTGTAGCTGACGCTCGTTAGTTGAGCTATACTTCATAATTATGTACATAATTATGATTGGAGTTGGACATGCCCGTTTGCGTTCCAATTAAAGATATGCGGGACACCGCGAAATTCTCGGAGCTCGTTGAAACTACTACTGGTCCAGTGACTGTTACAAAAAACGGCTATAGCAAATTTGTTGTACTTCGATCCGAGGACTACGACCTCATGGTTCAGGAACAGGCTAAGGCTCGTCTGATGGCTCGTATAGCTGTGGCCGAACGGGAGCGTGCTGCTGGTACGGCACGTGATGCCTTTGAGGCTCTCGATGACCTTGAGGCAAAATATGGCTTATAACGTCAAGATTCTGCCTTCAGCTGAACAAGAAGTTGACGATATCGTTGATTATCTATTGGGGCATGGTATTTTTACTGCCCGGCGCTTTCTTGATAAATACCGTAGTCAGCTCCAGCTTCTTCAAAGTGGTGTAGTTGATTACGGCTTATCGAAGTTGCCCGAGCTTGCAGTGCTTGGTTACCATGCTTGCCTCGTTAATTCTTATGTAATGCTTTATTACTACGATAACGAGGACGTTGTGGTTGCCCATGTTTTTCACCAAAGCCAAGATTATGCCGCATTGGTGATATCTAGGAATCGATTCGAGTTGCTGGATGATGATTAGTAAGAACCGCCCGGAAGCACGATGCCTTCCGGGCGGTTCTTACTTTGCTGGGGCAACCGGCACCGTGATCTGCGTCACGTAGGTTGTGGGGTCGTCGCTGATGATGTCGTCGATGAGGGCGATTTCGCGCGAGGGACCGGCGGGGGTCAGGTTATGTTCGCGCATATAGCCGAGCAGCTGCTCGTAGCGCGGGTCCGCTTGCCCGTGCGTGCCACGAAAGCTAATGGTCAGGCAGCGCGCGGCGGGCCGCACCTCGACATCGCCCAGGTATTCATCGGTATCGTCGAGCAGCAGAAAGACCTCGTCGTAGCCGTCAAAGTCGCCGGCGGCCAGGCGCTCGGCGCTAATCCCAACGCCCAAGTTGCCCAGGAAGACAAAGGTCTCGTGCTGGCCCTTCTGCAGCTGACGAATCTGCCACTCCAGCGCATAGGCGTCGGTAGGCTTGACACGTTCGCGCAATACGGCGCAGCGAAGCTCGGGCGCATCGATTGTGCAAATGGTGTCGAGCTCGGTGTTCAAGGCATCGTGGAGCAGCGCAAGCCGGTTATCGATCTTGCGCGACACGCGCTCCAGCTCGCGGCGCTTGCGCTCGATGAGCTCCTGTTGCTGAGCCAGCTGCCGCTGCATAAGGTCCACGTCGCGCGTGGTCACAAACTCGCGGATCTGCGCCAACGGCAAGTCAAGAACACGCAGGTGGCTGATGGTGTTGAGGGTGGAGAGCTGCCGCGATCCGTAGTAGCGGTACCCACTCGCCGGATCGATGCGCGCCGGGTCCAGCAAGCCCATCTGCTCGTAATGACGTAGCGTACCCACGCTCAGGTTAAACAGGCGTGCCACCTCGCCAATGCGGAGCAGGCCCTCAGTATGTTCACTTGGCATGTCGGTCACAGGACCGTTCCTTTCGGTAAAAAGCAGGGGAGGGGCGCCAAGCTTGCGTCGCCCCGCTACGCCACTAACTTGTCAAAAGCCCCGCGCCGGTTGAGCACGGTAAACGCGACAACGCAAATGACTGCCGACAAAATCGATCCGCACGGCGAGGCGATGCCCATGGGAAACAGCGTGTCGGAATAGGCGTTCGACAGCAGCCACGCGCCCGGCACGCGAATGAGCGCCACGGCCAGCACGTTGTGCGCAAAGCCGATGTAGCTCTTGCCGTATGCAGCGAAAAAGCCGCTAAAGCAAATGTGGATGCCGGCAAAAATCGCGTCGAAAATATAACTGCGCATATAGCCGGTACCGGCCGCGACTACTGCAGGGTCCTTGGCAAAAAAGCCGATAAACGCCGGTGCCACCAGCCACATCAGCACCGTGATCAGGCAGCCGTACACCACCGAGATCGTCATAGCGTCCTTGAGCACCTGACGCGCGCGATCGCCCTTGCCTGCGCCGGCGTTTTGCGCCGTGAGCGCGCTGACGGTGGCGCCCATGGAGCTCGGCACAATGAACAAAAAGCTGATCATCTTCTCGACCA
>CAJMPK010000062.1 GCA_905215205.1 uncultured bacterium
GGATTATTTGGTTGCGAGCGTGCATAATCCGCAGATTGCTGAGGGCGCGACGCCGGCCCAGACGACTGAGATGTATATCAACGCCTTGGAACACCCCAAGGTGTTCATGCTGGGCCACACGGGTCGTTCGGGCGTGCCGTTCGATATCGATGAGGTACTGCTGGCGGCCAAGGCCAAGCACAAGATCATCGAGATCAACAACCACAGCCTTGAGCATGGTACGGATGCCGAGCATTGGAACGTGTGTCGCAAGATTGCCGAGCGTTGCGCCGAGCTGGGCGTGGGGATTGGCGTTTCGACCGATGCGCATATTGGCATGGCGATTGGCAAGCTCGACCAGGCGCGCAAGATGCTCGACGAGATTCACTTCCCGCTGGACCTGATCGTGACGCGCGACCGCGAGACGCTGCTGCGCGAGATGGCGGCAGCCGGTGTGTGCGATCTGCGCAAGGGGATGTAGCGGAGTTTATAAACCAAGCGAAGGGGGCGGCCCAGACGGGTCGCCCCCTTTCTTGTGCCGGAGAATTAGCGGCGTTCGAGGACCGCTACGGTTTCGGTATGGTCGGTGTGGGGGAACATGTCGACGGGCGTGATCTTGAGCAGGCGATAGCCTCCGTCGAGGAGCTGGTGCAGGTCGCGCTCTTGGGTCACGGGGTTGCAGCTGATATAGGTGATGCGGCGCGGCTTAAGCGCGCAGGCAGCTTCGAGGAACTCGGGGGTAGAGCCGGCGCGCGGTGGATCGATGGAAAGGACATCGACCCGCTCGTTGTTATCGGCGGCATCCAGGATGTAATCGGTGGCGTCGTCGGCCATAAACCAAGCGCTGCGGGTGAGGCCGTTGAGCTCGGCATTGCGACGTGCGTCGGCAATGCCCGCCGGGTTGCGCTCTACGCCGAGCAGCATAATGCCGATACCCTTGTTCTGGGCATCTTTAGCTGCGCAAAGACCGATGGTGCCGCTGCCGCAGTAGGCATCCATAAGCACATCGCCCTGGTGCAGATCCATGCCGTCGATAGCGAGCTGGTAGAGCAGCTCGGTCTGTTGCGGGTTGGTCTGGTAGAACGCGGTGGGGGAGATATCGAACTCGCAGCCGAGTAGCTGGTCGCGCATGCATTCGGCGCCATAAACGATACGGGTTTCCTCACCGAGGATGGCGTTGCCAGGGCGCCCGTTGATGTTTTGGGCGACGGTGACGATGCGCGGATCGAGTGCCGTGACGGCCTCAAAGAATTCCTGTGCATGCGGTAGGTCGCGCTGGGCGGTCACGAGGGTGACCATGATCTGGTCGGTGCGCCAGCCGCAGCGAACGACGGCATAGCGAAGCAGTCCGAGATGCTTGTCCTCGTTAAAGGCGGGAATGTGCAGGCGCTCGGCCTCACGCGCGATGCCGTTGAGGATCTGTCGGGCGCCCGGTGCCTCGACGGGGCATTCAGGAACAGCAACGATTCTGTGCGTGCCACGTTCAAAAAAGCCGCAGCGGACAGCGCCCTCTCTGCCGGGGGCAAAGGGAGTGGCGGCCTTATGGCGAAACCCGCGCGGCGCAGGATATTTGCCCGGGTCGCCCAGGGTGACGCCCATACCGCGAATGGGGTCGACGCTAATACCCTCGCGCTCGCAAAGAGCAGCAAAAAGCTCCTCCATAACAGCCTGCTTGGCCGCCAGCTGCTTTTTATAAGGACGATTGAGCGTCGTGCACCCACCGCAGGCTTTCATGATGGAACAGGGAGACTTGGGATCCACAGCCTTGCGCGCAGACGAAACCTGATCTTTATGCGAGCGCTTGGAGCGAGTCTGAGGCGCTTTGTCTCCGCCTCGACGAGAGTCAGAACGCTTGGTCTTAGCCCTGCTCTTGGTCGATTTGCTTTTTGCAGCTTTAGAAGACTTGGATTTCGTAGAAGATTTCTCTTCCTTCGACCCCTCAGCCGCCTCCACCAAAGCACGACGAGCCCTACGCTCCGCACGAGATTCTGCCATCAATAACTCCACTAATTCATGAATTAAAGCTGCAAGTATTGTACCGTGCCAAGCCAGCAGACGATATGCAAGCGGCTTATTCGTGTCAGTGATAAGCCCAACGACGGTTGCCTGCCGCGTGAGGGGTGTGGGGGTTAAGTTTATCGCGAGTTCCGCACGAACAGGAGGCCACTTAATGTGGCCTCCGTCGTGAGCAGGACTGTAGAGCAGCAAATTAAATACCGTGACGGCTGCCGGCATTCCGGGTGCACCAACCTTGTGCTCTATCACGCTAAAGTGTATGATTCTGAACGTTACATGATTCACTTTACCTAACTAAAGTGCCATCAAGGGGGAATACCATGAACACCGATATGTCTCGTCGTCAGTTTGTTGGTCTAGCCGGCTCGTTTGCCACGGTACTCGGCCTTGGTCTTGTCGGCTGCGGCGGTGGTGCCGGTAAGGGCTCCGCTGCTGGCTCTGCCGCGGCCAAGGATGTGAAGGGCGCTGCGGAGTCCAAGAAGCTCGTGGTGGGCTTTGACAAGTCCTATCCTCCGTACGGCTTTGTGGGCGACGACGGCGAGTACACCGGCTTTGACCTTGACCTTGCCAAGGCCGTTGCCGATAAGCAGGGCTGGGATGTCGACTACGAGGCCATCGATTGGGACGCCAAGGACACGCTGCTCAACTCGGGCGCCATCAACTGCATCTGGAACGGCTTTACCATGGAGGGCCGCGAGGACGACTACACGTTCTCCGAGCCGTACATGCTCAACGAGCAGGTGCTGGTGGTAAAGAAGGATGCGGGCATCAAGAGCTGGGACGATCTTGCCGGCAAGACCGTGATTACCCAGACCGATTCCGCTGCGCAGGATGTACTCGAGGGTGACCAGAAGGATCTGGCGGCGACGTTTGCCACGCTCGACACGATCGGCGAGTACAACACGGCCTTTATGCAGCTCGAGAGCGGCGCGGTCGATGCCGTGGCTTGCGACCTTTCGATTGCCCAGTATCAGCTTGCCGCCAAGCCCGATGCCTATACGCAGCTTGATGAGCCGCTGTCCAGCGAGCACTATGCCGTCGGCTTTAAGAAGGGCGACACCAAGTCGGCCGACGCCGTGACCGAGTCGCTCAAGGCGCTCTACGAGGACGGCGCGGTCAAGGACCTGTGCGACAAGTATTCAAGCTATGGTCTATCTTTCGATAATTGGGTGCTCAAGTAATGTCTATTCAGGTCATGATGCAGATGCTTGGCCAGGGTTTCTTGGTCAGTTTGCAGTTGTTTGTGCTGACGCTGCTGGGGTCGATTCCGCTGGGAATTCCCGTGGCGTTTATGCGCATGAGCAAAATCGCGCCGCTTCGCTGGATTGCGCGCATCTATATCTCGGTCATGCGCGGTACGCCGCTCATGCTGCAGATGTTTGCCATCTACTTTGCCCCGTACTACGTGTTCGGCATTTCGCTTACGCCCGATTCCAAGTGGACGGCGTGCGTCGTGGCGTTCATCATCAACTACGCCGGTTACTTTGCCGAGATCTATCGCTCGGGCCTGCAGTCCATTCCGCGCGGTCAATACGAGGCTGCCGAGGTGCTAGGCTACTCGCGTATACAGACGTTTCTGTATATCGTGATGCCGCAGGTCGCCAAGCGCATTTTGCCGGCGATGGGCAACGAGATCATCACGCTGGTCAAAGACACGTCGCTGGCGTTTGCCATCGGCGTGGGGGAGATGTTCTCGACGGCCAAGGCGCTGGTCGCCTCGCAGGTGAGCATGGTACCGTTTGCGATCGCGGCGCTGATCTACTGGATCTTTAACTTTGTGGTCGAGATGCTGCTGGGCGCCGCCGAGAAAAAATTGGATTACTACCATGATTAATTCGGTAATGAATATATCGAACGCGCGCAAGGCGTTTGGCGGCAATGAGGTGCTCAAGGATATCTCGCTCGAGGTCAAGCGTGGCGAGGTCGTGGCGATTATCGGGCCTTCGGGTGGCGGCAAGTCCACGCTGCTGCGGTGTGCCACGCTGCTCGAGACACTCGACGGAGGCTCGCTCTCGTTTGGTGACCTTGCCGTTGCGACGGATGCGGGTTCGGGCGCGGTCTATGCGAAGGGCGATGTGCCCAAGCGGGCACGCTCGCGATTCGGCCTGGTGTTCCAAAATTACAACCTGTTCCCGCACTATACCGTGATGAAAAACATCATCGACGCGCCGATCCGCGTGCTTAAGCGCCCGCGCGAGCAGGCGGAAGCTCGTGCGCGCGAGTTGATCGAGCAGATGGGGCTTACGGGCAACGAGAACAAGGTGCCGTGTGAGCTTTCGGGCGGCCAGCAACAGCGTGTGAGTATCGCCCGCGCCTTGGCGCTCGATCCGGAGATCCTGTTCTTTGACGAGCCGACCTCGGCACTCGATCCCGAGCTGACAGCCGAGGTGCTGCGTGTCATTAAAGACCTTGCCGCGCAGAATATGACGATGGTGATTGTGACCCACGCAATGCAGTTTGCGCGCGATGTTGCCGACCGCGTGGTCTTTATGGATGGCGGCCGCATTGTCGAGGAGGGTCCTGCCGAGCAGGTCATCGACCATCCGCGTGAGCAGCGCACCCGTGAGTTCTTGAGCCGTATCGAGGGATAGGCTCAGGTATTTACTCAACTATTAATTGAGACGAAGCCGCCGCAGGTCTTACGGTCTGTGGCGGCTTTTTGTTTGCATCGACGGGGTTCAATAATCGCCTCACAAGCTTGTCTCTTCCTCTCGCCGCCTGTATTCATACGTGTGCCGAAAGGTGTGCATGGACGGTCGCCCGTGAGGGTAGGGTGGTGGCATAGGACATTTGGAGGGTGAGTCGGCTCGGCTGCCGACCATGCTGCTCCCGGGACGGCACCGACCGCGAACTCTCCCCGTTGGCGTCGCGCATTGCGCGCGGCCCTGCAAGGAGGTCATCATGGGTGCTCCCAAGACCGGTAATGTAAGGAACGTGGTGCTCGTAGGCCAAGGCGGGGTGGGCAAGACTTCACTCGCCGAGGCCATGCTCCACCTTTCCGGCAAGACCGCCCGCCTGGGCGGCCACGACGGCACCAAGCCCACGCTCGACTATGACCCCGAAGAGGTCAAGCGTGCGTTTTCCATCTCGACGACCATTGCGCCGATCGACTGGAAGGGCGCGCGCATCAATGTGCTCGATGCCCCGTGCTACCCCGATTTTATCGGCGACGCCTTTGCCGCGATGAGCGTCTGCGAGACGGCTCTGTTTGTGGTCGACGCCGAGGCCGGCCCGCAGCCTACGACGGTTAAGCTCTGGTATGCCGCCGAGGACCTGCGCCTGGCGCGTGCGGTGTTCGTAAACCGCCTGTCGCGCTCCGAGGCCAGCTTTGCGACCACGATGGACCTGCTGCAGGAGCGCTTTGGCACGCGCCTGGGCGCCGTGACCCTTCCCTGGGGCGAGGGCGAGGACTTTGACGGCATCATCGACCTGGTGCGCATGAAGGCGCGCCATTGCAACGGCGTCGAAGCCGTTGAGTCGGAGATTCCGGAGGAGTATCGTGCCCAGGCCGAGGAAGCCCATGACCATCTGTGCGAGCTGGTGGCCGAGGCCGACGATGAGCTGATGATGAAGTACTTGGAAGGCGAGGAGACGCTGACGCAGGAGGAGCTTGAAGGCCTGCTGTCGAAGGCGATCGCCGAGCGCATCTTTGTGCCGGTCTTTGCGGGCGATTGCATTAAGGAGCAGGGCGTCAACTCGCTGATGGACGACATCGCCACATACTTCCCGGCGCCGACGGACTACGGCGAGATGCCGCTCATCGACGGTGATTCGCTCAAGATTTCGAGCGACGATGACCGTCCGGTGGCGTTTGTGTTTAAGACGCTGGCCGATCCGCAGCAGGGTCGCATCAGCTTTATCAAGGTGCTGACGGGTACGCTTGAGCCGGGTCTTGAGCTGATCAACGCGCGTACCCGCAAGAGCGATCGTCTGGCTCACCTGTATGTGATGTGCGGCCGCGACATGACCGAGGTCGGTCACGCCTATGCCGGCGACATTATCGTGGCACCCAAGCTGGCGGCCGAGACGGGCGATACGCTCTCGATTACCGGCAAGGTCGAGGCTGCGGCGTTTAAGTTCCCCAACTCGCAGTACCGCATTGCCATCGAGGCCGAGAATCGCGGCGACGAAGAGAGGCTCTACACGTTTATCGAGAAGGCTTGCAAGGCCGATCCGACCATGAGCATCGACCGCGACGAGGAGACGGGCCAGACTATCATCTCCGCCGTGGGTGAGGCGCAGGTTTCGGTGCTGCTCAACCGTTTGGAGGACCGTACCAAGGTTGTGGCAAAGAGCGTGCCGATCCGCATTCCGTATCGCGAGACCATCCGCCGCACGGCAAGCGCCCAGGGTCGCCACAAGAAGCAGACCGGCGGCGCCGGTCAGTACGGCGACTGCTGGCTGCGCGTGGAGCCGCTCATTGGGCCCGACGGCACGAGCGACGGCTATGAGTTTGTTGACGAGGTCGTGGGTGGCCGCATCCCGCGCTCGCTGATCCCCGCTGTGGACAAGGGTGTCCAGGAGACCATGAAGGACGGCATCATTGCCGGCTACCCGCTCACGGGCATTCGCGTGGCTGTGTATGACGGCTCGTATCATAGCGTCGACTCCAACGAGATGGCGTTCCGCGCGGCGGCTCGCATCGGTCTGCGCAAGGCATGCGCCGATGCCGACCCGGTGGTGCTGGAGCCCATCGAGGAAATCACGGTGACTATCCCCGAGAGCTACGCCGGCGCCGTGATGGGCGACATCTCGGCCTCGCGCGGTCGCGTGACGGGTATGGAGACCGATGAGCGCGGCGATACCGTGGTCATTGCCCAGGCGCCGCTGGCCGAGCTGACGGATTATTCGACGCGCCTGCGCTCTATCACGCGCGGCACGGGCGACTTTACCATGAAGCCCGCTGGCTATGAACAGGTGCCTTATGACGTTCAGGCCAAGCTGGTCGAGCGCTATGAGGAGGGTCGCGCCAAGTAGCGCGTGACTTTGCCTGCAACATATATGCCGATGTAAGGGCCGCTCCGGGCAATCCAGGGCGGCCCTTTTTGATCCCCAGCGGGGTTGCAAATCGGTTCTTGTCGTGGCTTGGGGCTAGTTCCCCGAGGCCTGGTTGCGGCCGGTGACGTAGTCGATCTGAACGTGCGGCTGTAGGTTATAGCAGTACACGTGGAAGCACAGGGTCTTGCCGTGGTCTTCGACCGATTGCGCTTCAAGGCGCACGCCGCGGCAGACAAGCTCCTCTTCGTTATACATGGGCGTGACGCGATAGAGTACGTGGTTGCCCGTGTCGCGGATGTAGTCGAGGATTTGCTCTTCAAACGGCAGCATGCCCGTCTCGTTGAGATAGCGCGTGCCGGTGAGGAGATTTTTGCGGTTGGCGTTTTCGCCGCAGAGCGACCAGGCGATAAGGTGACAGCGGTTGTAGAGGCTCTGGCCCGGAATAAAGTCGTAGCGCTGCTGGCGCCATCCAGCGGGATGGATACGCGAGATATCGCCGCGCTCGCCTTGACCGAGTGATTCGGGGCCCACGCAGGTGAGCGCTTTGCGGGTGCGGCCCAGGCTGTCGAGCTTGGAGAACTTCTTAAAGCAACCCTCTTCTGTAGCGCGCTCGTATTCATCGAGTGTGAATGATGGTGTGCCGAGCGGGTGCGTGCTGTCGGCGCGAAGGGCAACGTAGGGGTTGCCGGCGTAGTCAGGAATGCTGCTGAGATAAACACCGCGGGCGCGGTTGAGGTCGGGGTTTTCCACCTCGTCGATGGGGGTGGCGGCACTGTCCGCGGAGGCGTCGTCACCGGTGTCGGTTGCGGCGGAATCGGAGCCATCGCCAGAGTCTCGGCTATTTTGAGAGTCCGAGGAGCTCGCTGTTCCCGATTCGAGCTGGGCAACCAGGTCCGCCTCGTCATCGGTGCGGCTGGGACTCTCGTTTTGTTTTTCGGCCAGAGCTGTCGCCTGCTCATCGCTTTGCGGCGACAACAACTTGGGCGCTCCGTCGAGCGACCCTGTGAACAACGCAAACCCCAGCACCACGGCGGTGCCGATGGAAAGTACTTGCTTGTAGGCGGACTTGCGCGACATTGCGGCTCCTGGATGGACGGTTGGGAATCTACCAGTCTAGCAGGAGCCGGCAGGGGCCGTTCTATCGAACAAATACTCAAATAGACGTTACTGATTCATTTGCCGCATATGGAGCTGCGGCGGTTGTATACATGGAATCAGTCGGCGTTTCCCCAGATAAAACCTGCCAAAATAAACCTGTCCCTTTTTGGCGGGTTAATCGGGGGACTATTTCACCGCAACTTAGGGCACGGTTAGGAAGTGTGCGCCTTAAAGAGTGGAGCCCATGATTAGAGAGGTCGCGCTCATCTCTCTAA
>CAJMPK010000063.1 GCA_905215205.1 uncultured bacterium
CCGGAGCTATCTGAGTAAAAGTTGGTAGGGGCGGTGGGACTCGAACCCACAATCCTTGCGGCGAGAGATTTTAAGTCTCCTGCGTATGCCAATTCCGCCACGCCCCCGTGAGACTAGAAGTCTAGCACAAGCCGTCCGTTACGCGTTGACGGCCATCGAGTGCCGGCCCGACTTTTCCAAGTACTCGGCAAACTTGGCCTCGTCGCCTTTGTTCTTGTACTGTAGGGCCAGCAGGTACTCCAAGCGGCAGCGCTTGACCGGGTCGTCGCCGACATCCTCGAGCATGCGCTCCAGCTCGGGAATGTCGTTGTGGCGCTTGAGGATCATCGTGTCGTACATCAGTTGGCATTCGCGCGCGACTGCCTCGGCCTGACCGCCCTCAAAGCCCTTGATCTCGTGCAGCAGCTCCTTGGACTTTTTGCGGTCCTCCTGGCCAACATAGTAGTTAAAGGCTTTGATCACCAGGTCGACGCGCTGCATCTTGGGCAGATTGAGCCCCAGCAGCAAATCGAACATCTCATCGGCGCGCTTATGGTCCTCGCGCAGCAGATAGGAGTTCAGGCGCAGGTAGTCGCGGTTGTAGCGCGGGTACAGCATGCTGGTGAGTTTGCCGTCGAGCAAACGATCGAACTCGTCCCACTGCTTGGCAGCCATAAGCTGCTGCAGGCGCTTAAACGTGGTGCGTTTTTTGACGCTAAAGAACACCGACACGGCGATGCAGATGATAACGACGGTGGTCCAGAGGGTGCGGGAATCGGGCATTTCAGGGTCCTTAGTCGCTCATAAAGCGAGCGGTATGACAACACGTACTAGATGTATTATACGCAGCGCGCAAGCAAACTAGCATAAAAGCTCATCGAGGCTGAGTGCCATCGCTCGCTGCGGTACACTTACCTAAAGTAAACCATGAAGGGAGATATTACCTATGAAGAAGATCGTTTTGGCTTGCGGTGCTGGCGCTGCTACTTCCACGCTCGTTGCCCAGAAGGTCGCCACCATGCTCGACGCCAACGGTTATGCCGGCAAGTATGAGATCGTGCAGTGCGCCATCTCCGAGGCCAAGGACGCTTGCGACGAGGGCGCCGACCTGCTGATCGCCACCACCGTTGCCCCCGAGGGCCTCACCTGCCCGTACGTGAGCGGCGTGCCCTTCATGACCGGCATGAACCGCGTCGCTGCCGAGAAGGCCGTCCTCGACGTCATGGCTCAGTAGGCGCTACCTGTATGAATGAGCAGAACGCCAATCCGGTCGAGCTCTTTGGCATGCGCGTTGCCCATGTGGGCATTAACGCCACCGACCCGGCAGATGCCTTGGAGATCGCGGAGCTGTTCTCGACGATGATGGGCCTGCCCGTTATCGAGACCCCCGTTTCGTACTTTAACGATTCGCTGGTCGAGATCATGAAGCAGAACGGTCGTGGCGCCAAGGGCCACATTGGCTTTGCCGTCAACGACATCGATGCGGCCGAGAAGTGGTTTGCCGAGCGCGGGCTCGAGGTCAACGAGGAGTCGCGCGTGCTGCTGCCCGACGGCGGCACCAAGCTCGTGTACTTTAAGCGCGAGTTCGCCGGCTTCGCCGTGCATCTGTGCCGCGAGTAGTGCACAAGCTGCCATAGCTAGCAAAAAGGGATAGGGCCGCGTGGCCCTATCCCTTTATTTATGCCGAGGGACTTCCTACCGCGGCAGGCGAATCGTAAAGCGGCTGCCGACGCCCTCGACTGAGGTCACGCCAATGACACCGCCATGGCTATCGACGATCCACTTGGCGATGGCGAGCCCCAGGCCCGAGCCCTGCGCGCCGGCATCGCGTGCGTTGTCGGCGCGGTAGAACCGCTCGAACGCGTGAGCTGCGGATTCCTGGTTCATGCCGATGCCCTCGTCTTCAACGGCTATGTCGATTGTGCCCGTGCCCGCATCGGGTGTTATGCCAAATGTGACGGTCGTTCCCGCGTCCGAATACTTGGCGGCGTTTTGCACGATCACGCGCAGAGCCTGCTTTACGAGCGCCACGTCGACAGATGCGTCGCAGCGCGGGTCGCTGACAAGCGCAGCGTCAAAGGCCAGCCGATACGTGTGCTCGGTATCGATCATCTGCGATTCCTCGCACACCTCGCCGACCAGTGCGGCCAGGTTGGTATGTGCACGCCGCAGGACCGTGCGACCGGCATCGCCGCGTGCCAAAAACAGCAGCTGTTCCACGAGCTCCTGCATGTGCTCGCTTTCGGCCTTGAGGGATGCGATGGATTCTGCCAGCACGTCCGGGTCGTCTTTGCCCCAGCGGTCGAGCATGTTTACGTAGCCCTGAATCACCGCGATGGGCGTGCGTAGCTCGTGGCTTGCATCGTTGACAAAGCGCATCTGTTGCAGCTTGGCCTCTTGCATCTGGCGCAGCAGGCGGTTGAGTGCGACCTCGATGCTTGCCAGGTCGGCGTCGCCGGTGGTGACGCTCGGCGAGTCGACGCTTGCGCGCTCGATGGCCTGCTCCAGCGTTTCCATCTTGCCGCCGGAGAGCTGCATGCGGCCGAGTTCGTCCACGCGCAGGGCCAGATCGTTGAGCGGCGCCATGGTACGGCGCACGCGGCGGGCGCCGCCGAGCATGTTGAGCACGCTGATGACCTGCCAACCCACAACGACAAGGTAGAGAGGCCATAGCGTGACGAGGTCCTGCGCGAGGGGGAAAGTCTTGGTGGTGCGCGCAAGCTCGACGGTATAGGTGAGCGTTGTCAGGTCCCAGCCGCGCGCGGGCGTCAGCGACATGCCGCGAACGGTGGCGCTGGGGATCCATCCTGCGGTAAACGCGCCGTTGGGCAGCGTCTGGTTGTATCCATAGACGAGGATCGCCACCGCAATAACCAACAGCAACAGATCGAGCCAGACGTAGCTCATCAGACGGCGCCACATATAGCTCCAGTTGATGGCGCGGGCGATGGAGGTGACGCGCTTGGCCTCGGCGTTACGCACGGCAGACATAGCCCACCCCGCGCACGGTTTGGATGATTCGGGCGCCGCCGGCGTCTTCGATCTTGGCACGCAGGTGCGCGATGTGCACGTCGACGTTGTTGGTGTCGCCCACGTATTCGTAGCCCAGCGCTTCGTGCGCGATGCGCTCGCGCGTGAGCACGGTCTCGGCATGCGCCATAAGCAGGTCGAGGACGTCGAACTCGCGGGCAGTCAGCACGATGGGCGAGCCGCCGACCGTGACTTCGCGGCGGTCGGGGTCGAGCACAACTGATCCCACGGTGAGCGTAGCGGGGGAGGGCAAGGCGGAAGCTTGGGCCGAGTCGCTGACCGGGGGTATCGCAGCGGCGTCTCCGCCCGCACCGGCCGCCATGCCCGTCCCGGCGCCGGCGCCGCCAACGCCCGAAGCCGCCCGCACGGTCTCCGAGCGCTTCAACGCCACGCGGATCCGTGCGAACAGCTCCTCAATCGCAAACGGCTTGGTCAGGTAATCGTCGGCGCCGGCATCGAGCCCGGCCACCTTGTCCATCACGGCATCGCGCGCGGTGACCATGATCACCGGTACATCCTTGTGCTTGCGTACGCGCCGCAGCACCTCCATGCCGTTGAGCTGCGGCAACAGCACATCGAGCAGAATCAGATCGTAGTTGCGCTCCAGCGCCAGGTCCACGGCGGTGCGGCCGTCGGCGGCGTGTTCCACCTGGTAGCCCTCGTGCTCAAGCTCGAGCGTCACAAAGCGGGCGATTTTCTCCTCGTCCTCTACGATCAGGATCCGTGCCATGCGTACCCCCGTCTGCGATTACTTGTCGTCGTTCAGATTTTGCTTGATGTCGTCCGCGGCATCGGCAGCGTGATTCATAAGGTTGTTGATGCTGCCGGGCACGTCGCCGTCGCTGTCGATGCGGTAGCGCATGCCAAAGAACAGGCCAATCAGCATCAGCCATATCGTGGCGCCCCAGGCAAACAGCGCGACGATGGGGATCAGGATGGGAATGTTGAGGATGATCGCATCGCGGCGCGTGGCGATAAACTTGGTGTCCAGGCTCAGGCGGAAGAGCTTTTTGAGGTACTCCCACACGCTGTCCATCTTCTTGGAGAAGTCGGTCTTTTCGCTCGACTTCTCGTAGGCGGCCTGCGCGGCGACCATCTCGGCCGAGGGTTCATCGACCGGCTCGGACTCGGTGGCGGCATGCGCCGGCGTGGTCTGCGTCTTGCCCTGCGACTCGAGCCAAATGATGGCATCCAAAACGTTGCCGTCGGCAGCGTCGAGCGCCGCCTTGGCATCGGTGTAGCTCACGTTGCACTTGGTGCGGATGGTTTCAACTTTTTCGAGGTCGTCCATGACCTGTCCTTTCGTTCGATGGGCGCGACGCCGGGCGATTTGCCCGGGCGCGAGCGTTGCGTTCGGCGGCCTGCGTGGCGCCGCCCCGCCCTTGGTCGAACTCTATAGTGCAGGTTATAGATTAAGCGATTCTTGAGCCAAGATTAATGTTGGATGAGTTTTTGCGCGACGGTGGGAAAAGTATTAGACCTCGATAGCGGAGGATGGGGTGCCTGTGCAAAACGGCGTCAAGGGTTGGTCGAGTGGGCGGTTTTCAGGCGACTGGGACATGGCGGGCGGTCGATCACCTATACTGGTTGGGCTCAACTGGAGAGGTGATGACTAGTTATGAAATCAATCAATGTTGCAGCAGCGATTATTCAGAAGGATGGAAAAATCCTGAGTTGCCAGCGCGGCTATGGCGAGTTTAAAGACGGCTGGGAGTTTCCGGGCGGCAAGCTCGAGCCGGGCGAGACCGGCGAGCAGGCAATCGTGCGCGAGATTCAAGAAGAGCTCGAGGTCACGATCGGTAACCTTGACTATCTTTGCACGGTCGAACACGATTACGAGACGTTCCATCTGTCGATGCAGTGCTACCTAGCTACCATCCTTTCGGGGGAGTTCAAAGAGCACGCTCACGAGGACATGAAGTGGCTCGATACCAATAACCTGTGGGATGTCGATTGGCTTCCGGCGGACGTTAAAGTCGTTAGGGAACTCGAAAAGAAACTCGGGCTTAAGTAAGAAAGGAGCGGGCGCCGCATGGCGCCTCGCTCCTTTTTGTTACTCGGCTTCACTAAGATCGCTGAGCATAAACTCGTAAATGTCCTGCCTCACGGGTGCGTTGAGCTCATATTCGATTTCGACGGCGTTGTCGTTGCTCTTAGTTTTAATAGCCTCGAACTCGCCGGTCGGATGCATTTCGCCTAAGAAATAGAACTCCTTGCCACCCTTATCGTCCTTGTTCTTTCGCATAAACAAATACGTCTTCAAGCCGTTTTCTGGCCATGCCTGCAGTCGCAGAATCTCGGGGGAGTTGAGCGTGCGGTTGTTCTTAGAGATTGCAACTAGCTTGCTCGGCGAAACAAAGCGGTCTTCATACTGAATTGACTCACTAATGTCGGGTGCCTTGTCATAGTTAATAAACACGGGGAATGTGTTGGTCTTTTCGTCGTAGAAGTAGCCGCCAAGATTTTGGCCGTTGATGTTCTTTTCCCAGTTCATCAAGCGGCAAACCTCTTCGTATGTGTACTTGGCATTGAGAACGAAATTTGTGTTCTCGTACGTCTCGGCATAGTCGAGTCGGTTGCGCGCAATGCCAAAATCCAGCACCTCGAGAATCTGACGCTTGAACTCTGCGTTGCGCAGGGCGCTCGCAAACACTTCGGTCAGACGAGGTCCGGTTCCGTCGTCAATAAGCAGGGAAACGAAATCCTTAGGAGTGGCAAAGTCGCCCTTAAGGACGGCGATTGCCGACCTAACGGCGCTGTCCTTAAGTTGTGCGCGGTAGTTCCTAAGCGCGGCCTCGCGCATATGTCGATAGCCCTCGTGTCCGGCTTCGACGAGCGTTTGAAGCAAATAGAGGTCTTCGAATCGCTTGCCCGCGGCGAGCTTTTGCGAAATAAATTTGAGAATCTTGGTTTGATCAGAGGAAAAATGGACTGTGTAGCCCGGCTCGTATTTGGAAAGAAATGCGTGGTAGGACCCCAGGCTGCTGTTCTTGAAGATAAGCAGCGGATCGATGGAGCCATTACGATCAAATTCGAGCAGCGATGGAATCTTGCCGAGTTTCTGGCGCAAGTCGAGATATTCGTTCTTCAAAAATCTGACGGAGGTAAAGTCGCCGCCGTCGATGGCCTTATAGATGCGAGCTTCGGAAATACGATCGAAGCTTACCGTTGAGCATCCGGGGATCGCCGAATCGCTCTCTTGGACGAGACGACGCAGACGGTCTTTGTTGTACGTCTTGTCACCCGAAAGCGCGATGGGCACCAAGAAGTTGCTCTGGTAATTGCCAATAAAATCTAGTACCAGTGCGTATTCCTTGCCATCATTCAGGCGCAAACCTCGTCCGAGCTGCTGAACAAAGATGATTGCGGAGTCGGTGCGTCGAAGCATGATGATCTGATTGAGCGAGGGGATGTCGACGCCCTCGTTCATGATATCGACCGAGAAAATGTACTCGAGCTCGCCGGCTTCAAGTTGGCTGATCGCGGCATCGCGGACTTCATCGGAATCTTGACCGCTAATCGCAGCCGTTCGATATCCGAGAACGTTGAATTTGCGCGACAGTTCTTCGGCCTCGGCGTTTCGATTGCAGAAAATTAAGCCCCTGCGGTTGCTTTTGGCGACGCTATATTCTTCGATCTTCTCGGTGATGTGACGCACGCGTTCATCGGACGTCAAACGCCCGAACAGAGCGGTATCTTCGACCGTCTCATCGTCAATCTCCAGATCGTGAATGCCAAAATAATGGAAGGGGGCTAGCATCTCTTCGGCCAAAGCGTCCTGCAGCGTGATCTGGAACGCGATGACGTGATTGAAAAGGGCAAAGACGTCGTAGCCGTCGGTGCGATTAGGCGTAGCGGTCATGCCAAGATAAAACCGAGGCGTAAAGTGCGACATGATGGATTGGTAGCTCTGAGATCCCGTGCGGTGGGCCTCGTCGATGACGATGTAGTCGAACTCATCGGGACGGAAATCGCTCAGATGTTTGGCGACCGAAGAACACATGGCAAACACGCAGGTGGCATTGCTTATATTCTTGCCAGTTTGATAGGTGTCGAACGTATAGGTACTACCTAAGAGCCGTTCATAGCTTACACGGGAGGCGTCTATAATGCGTCGGCGGTGCGCAAGAAAGAGGATGCGCCGGGGTTTAGTTGCGAGCACGTCGAACGCCGAAAGGAAGGTCTTGCCAGTGCCGGTTGCCGAGACCAGCAATGCACGGGTCTCGCCCTTGCGGTGGATTACGCCGAGCGCCTCAAGGGCGCGCTGCTGCATTTTATTGGGCTTGATTTCTTCGAGGTCGTTCGTGGTTGGGCTAACAGTTGCCTGGAACGTCGGTTTCGATTTGGGCTTTGAGGGATGTGCCGATCGATATGCGGCATAGTTCTCAATCCAGTCTTGGGAAAGCAAAACGGTTGAGGTGTCGTTCCACAACGAATTGAACTCGCCCCTCAGCTCGCCGAGTAGGCGGCTGTTCTCGACAGTCTGGTACAGCACGTTCCATTCTTTATTACAGGTGAGGGCGGTCTGCGTCATGTTCGAGCTGCCGACGATGACCGTGCTGGTTTCGCCCTTATCAAAAATGTATCCCTTGGCATGCAGATTACCCTGGAATACGCGAACTTCCATGTTGTCGTATTCCAGGAGCTTGCGAAAGGCATCGGGTGAGTTGAAGTTGAGATAGGTGGACGTGAGCAGCCTGCCCTTAATGCCACGCTGCTTGAGCTCTTGGAACGTCTCGACCAGGATTTGAAGGCCGCCGTCTGCAACAAACGCTACGCAAAAGTCAAAAGAGCCGCAGGTTGAGAGCTGCTCCTTGATAACGGATAGTAGTGTTCCGCCTGTCGCCTTTGAGTTGGCGATGAGCTTGGGTGAATCGTTCCCGCGTGCAAGCGAGTCGAATTCAATATCAATCTGCTGCTGCGTAGTCATCCCGGCCAAACCTTTCGAAAGACTATGTTGGCGCCAGGATAACAGATCGACCGTTCGTGTTTTGGGCATATGACGGTATTGATTGCCGGCTTTGGTCTGAGGGGTGCGGTATCTCCATTGATGTCCGCACGGCATGGGACACTTACCCTGCCGCCCTGCTCTGCCGCGGCGGCATGAAGCTGAACAACGACCCTCTAAGGAGCTCGATAGTAATGAGTGACAACACCAAGCATCTCGCAAAGAAGTGCGTCAAGGATGCGGGGCCGTGCCTCGCGCTGTGCGTAGCCGGCGCAGCGGTCGCGCTGCTGGCTG
>CAJMPK010000064.1 GCA_905215205.1 uncultured bacterium
GCCTGGGCTTCCACTACAAGTGGGACATGGGCTGGATGAACGACACCCTGCACTACATGCAGACCGATTTTCCGTGGCGCCCCGGCAACCACGGGCTGCTCACGTTCTCCATCATGTATGCCTTTACCGAGAACTTTATCTGCCCGCTGAGCCACGACGAGGTCGTGCACGGCAAGTGCTCGCTGATCGGCCGTATGCCGGGCGACTGGTGGCGCCAGTTTGCCGGCCTGCGCACGCTGGCCTTCTACCAGATGACGCACCCCGGTGCCAAGCTCAACTTTATGGGCAACGAGATCGGCCAGTTTATTGAGTGGCGCTACTACGAGTCCATCCAGTGGTTCCTGACCGAGGAGTATGAGACCCACCGTCATCATCAGGCGTTCATTAAGGCGCTCAACCACCTGTACACCGCCGAGCCCGCCCTGTACGAGCGCGGTTACACCGACGACGGCTTTACCTGGATCGACGCGGATAACTCCAAGCAGTCCATCGTGAGCTTTGTGCGTCAGGGCGAGGACGTAGATGACGACCTGGTGATCCTGATCAACTTTGATCCGGCGAGCTACGAGAGCTTTCGCGTGGGCGTGCCGCGCGAGGGTGACTGGGAGGTCATCTTCGATTCCGACCGTCCGGAGTTTGGCGGCAGTGGATATGCCGGCGAGGAGCCCTACACCTGCTCGAGCGAGCCCTATCCCTGGAACGGGCAGATGGACTCCATCGAGATTAAGGTGCCTGGCCTGGCAGGCGTGGTGCTTAAGCGCCGCGGACCCAGCAGCTATAAGCCGCCCGTGGTCGAGGAGCCCAAGAAGGCGACGCGCAAGCGTGCGTCCTCGGTGAAGCCCAAGGCCGCGGCTGCTAAGAAGGCTCCGGCTAAGGCGAAGGCCGCCAAGCCCGCAGCCAAGGCTTCGGCCAAGTCCACCACGACCAAGAAGGCAGCCACCAAAAAGGCTGCTCCCAAGGCAAAGGCAGCTGCTGTTAAGGCTCCTGCCAAGAAAGCGTAACAAAGGCGTTACCACTGTAATTACCCGCCCCGCGGGGGCGTAGGATACATGTCATAACCGTTCCGGGAGAAACATCCCCGGGGGAAAGGAACGTATGAATAAAATCTTCGACAACAAGCAGGAGTTTACCGAGCTCTATCGCGATGCCGTCATGAGCATCAGCGGCAAGAGCGTCGAGGCTGCCAGCGACCTCGATCGCTTTAACGCCCTAGCCAAGCTCGTGGCCGAGAAGGCACGTACCGTTGCCACCAAGAGTGACGCCCGTGCCACCGCCGAGGGCAAGAAGCGCGTGTACTACTTCTCGATCGAGTTTTTGATCGGCCGCCTGCTCGACAACTACCTGCTTAACTTTGGCGTGCGCGACATGGTCGCCGAGGCGATCGACGACATGGGCTTTGACCTGTCCGTCATCGAGAACCAGGAGCCCGATCCGGCGCTGGGCAACGGTGGCCTGGGCCGTCTGGCCGCATGCTTCCTGGATTCCATGGCAGCCGAGGGCATTGCCGGCTACGGCAACGGCATGCGCTACCGCTACGGCCTGTTTAAGCAGGAGATCGTCAACGGCAGCCAGGTCGAGGCCACCGACGAGTGGCTCACCCACGGCTATCCCTGGGAGGTCCGCCGTCAGGACAAGGCCGTGACCATTAAGTTTGGTGGCCACGTGGAGGGCTTTGAGGAGAATGGCCGCACGTTCTACCGCACGGTGGACACGCAGGACATCCTGGCAGTCCCCTATGACATCCCCGTTGTGGGCTATGCCGGCGAGACTGTCAACAAGCTGCGCGTCTGGGCCGCTGAGCCGGTCGAGGAACACTTTGACCTCGAGGCCTTCAACCGTGGCGACTACGCCCTGGCCGACGCCGAGCGCGCCGAGGCCGAGGCCATCAGCGCCATCCTCTACCCCAATGACGCCGGCGAGCACGGCCGTCTGCTACGCCTGAAGCAGGAGTACCTGTTTGTCTCGGCCGGCATCTACAGCCTGCTCGACACCTTTGAGAAGGAGCACAGCGCTAACTGGGAGCTGCTGCCGCAGTTTGTGGCCATCCACACCAACGATACCCACCCCGCCATGTGCGGCCCCGAGCTCATGCGTATCCTCATCGACGAGAAGAAGCTCGAGTGGGACGACGCCTGGAACATCGTGACGCAGGTCGTGAGCTACACCAACCACACCATCCTGCCCGAGGCTCTGGAGAAGTGGCCCATCGGTACGTTCTCCAAGCTCCTCCCCCGCGTGTACCAGATCATCGACGAGATCAGCCGTCGTTGGCACGAGTCGTTCGACACCACGCAGGAGGGCTGGCAGGAGCGTCTGCGCCAGACCGCCATCCTGTGGGACGGTGAGGTTCGCATGGCCAACCTGTCTGTGATCTGCAGCCACAGCGTCAACGGCGTGGCAAAGATCCACTCCGACATCATCAAGAACATCGTGCTCAAGGACTTCTATGCCCTGACGCCCGAGAAGTTCAACAACAAGACCAACGGCATCTCGCACCGTCGCTTCTTTGCCGAGGCCAACCCCACCTATGCCAAGCTCGTGACCGAGGTCATTGGCGACGGCTGGCTCAAGGACGCCTTTGAGCTTGAGAAGCTCAAGGAGTTTAAGGACGACACCGAGTTCCTGAAGGCCGTGGGCGCCTCCAAGCGCGCCAACAAGGAGCGTCTGGCCGCCTATGTCAAGTCCGGGACCGGTCTGGTCATTGACCCCAACACCGTCTTCGATGTCCAGGTAAAGCGCTTCCATGCCTACAAGCGCCAGCTCATGAACATTATGAAGGTGATGGACATCTACAACCGTCGCATCGCCGACCCCAACTTCCACCTGACGCCGACGACCTTCATCTTTAGCGGCAAGGCCGCCTCAAGCTACACCTTTGCCAAGGAGACCATCCGCCTGATCAACTCCGTCGCCGAGGTCATCAACAACGATGCCCGCGTCAACGAGGTTATGAAAGTCTGCTTTATCCCCAACTTCCGCGTGAGCAACGCCCAGCTCATCTATCCTGCCGCCGAGATCTCGGAGCAGATCTCCACCGCCGGCAAGGAGGCCTCGGGCACGTCCAACATGAAGCTCATGATGAACGGTGCCATTACGCTGGGCACCCTCGACGGCGCCAACATCGAGATCGCCGACCTGGCCGGTCGCGAGAACGAGGCCATCTTTGGCCTGACCGCTCCCGAGGTCGAGCAGCTCTGGGCATCCAACAGTTACTTTGCGTGGGATACCCTCAACGGCGACCGCGAGCGTCTGGGCCGCGTGATGGACGAGCTCAAGGACAACACCTTTGCGGGTCTTTCGGGCAACTTTGAGAGCATCTACAACGAGCTCATGAACAACAACGACCCCGACCTGGTCATGGCCGATTTCCGCAGCTACGTAGACGCCTGGGAGAAGCTCACGAACAGCTACGGCGACCAGGAGACCTGGAACCGCAAGGCCCTGCTCAACACCGCCTCGAGCGGCTGGTTCTCGAGCGACCGCACCATTCGCGAGTACCGCGACGAGATCTGGCACGCGTAAAGGCGCGCGAGCTCCCCTATGCCAGCACGGCATTACTCGATGGGCGTGACGTTGCGCCGCGCCCATCGCTAATGGGTTTAGGAACATCGATGACAGAAGGAGAAATCGATGAGTAAGAAAGAATGTATCGCGATGCTCCTCGCAGGAGGACAGGGCAGCCGATTGGGGGCACTCACCCAAAAGATCGCTAAGCCGGCGGTTAGCTTTGGTGGCAAGTTCCGCATTATCGACTTTTCGCTGTCCAACTGCTCCAACTCGGGCATCGACACGGTGGGCGTTCTGACGCAGTATCGCCCCTACCTGCTGCATGCCTATGTGGGCTCCGGCGAGGCTTGGGATCTTGACAGCCGCGACGGCGGCGTGTCGATCCTGCCGCCGTACGAGACGCAGACCGGCGGCGCCTGGTATGCGGGCACGGCCGACGCCATTACGCAGAACCTCGACTACATCAAGGCCAACGACCCCAAGTACGTCCTGATTCTTTCGGGCGATCACCTGTATCGCATGGACTACCGCAAGATGCTCAAGACGCACATTGAGAACAACGCAGACCTCACGGTGAGCGTTATGCCCGTGCCGTGGGAGGAGGCCAGCCGCTTTGGCATCCTGACCACCGATCCCGAGGACGGCCGTATTACCAAGTTTACCGAGAAGCCCGATAAGCCCGATTCGAACCTCGCGTCCATGGGCATCTACATCTTCTCGGCCGACGTCCTGATCGAGGCACTCGAGGAGGACGCTCTGGACCAGCGCTCGAGCCACGACTTTGGCAAGGACATCATCCCCAAGCTGCTCGGCGAAGGTAAGCGCCTGTACAGCTACGAGTTCCACGGCTTTTGGAAGGACGTCGGCACCATCGCCAGCTTCCACGAGACCTCGATGGACCTGCTGGGCAACAACCCCGAGTTCGATCTGTTCGACAAGCACTTCCCCATCATGTCCAACATCACCACGCGTCCGCCGCACTACATTGGCCCGGATGGTCGCCTGGACGACTGCCTGGTCTCCAACGGCTGCAAGATTTACGGCACCGCTCGCCACTCGATCCTTTCGACCGATGTCATCATCGAGGAGCGCGCCGTGGTCGAGGACTCCGTGCTGCTGCCAGGTGCGCACGTTAAGAGCGGTGCGCACATCTGCCGCGCTATTTTGGGCGAGAACTCCACGGTCGAAGAGGGCGTGAAGCTCGGCTCTGTCGATACCACCAAGGATACGGCCGTCGTTGGAAATGACGTCGTTATCGGGAAGGGGGAATGATCCGATGATCAATCGCAAGGCCATCGGTTATATCACCGCTAACTACTCTTCGACCTACGGCAGCGTCCTGCTCAAGGACCGCCCCATCGCGTCCGTTCCGTTTTTGGGCCGCTACCGCTTGATTGACTTTCCGCTGTCCAACATGATGAATGCCGGTATCAAGACCGTCGGCGTCGTCATGCCGGGCAACTACCGCTCGCTGATCGATCACGTCGGCTCGGGCAAGGACTGGGGCCTGGACCGCAAGAAGGGCGGCCTGTTCATGGTGCCCGGCAACGCGTATGGCACCACCAAGGGCGGCATGCGCTTCCTGCTGCGCGACATCATCTCTAACAAGACGCTGTTCCAGCGCTCGGACAAGCCCTATGTTGTGATGATGGGCACCAACATCATCTTTAACATGGACCTCAACACCATCATCGATGCGCACGAGAACTCCGGCGCCCAGATGACCGTGGTGTACTGCAAGGCCACGCACAACGTCGATGACGAGACCAAACTCGAAATTAACGAGAACGGCCGCCTGACGGGCGTGAGCGCCGGCGTCGTGTACGGCGACAACGCCTCTATGGACTGCTGCATCGTCAACCGCGAGACGCTGCTCGAGATCATCGAACACTACCAGGCCGCCGACTATCTGGACCTGCTCGAGGCGCTCCAGGGCGACTTTGGCAACATCGACGTGTGCAGCTACGAGTACAAGGGCGAGGTCGTGGGCGTGTTTAGCGAGAAGTCGCTGTATCGCCGCAGCATGGACCTGCTCGACCAGACCGTGGCCGACCATCTCTTTGACCCCGAGCGTCCGATTCTGACCAAGGCTCACGACGTGCCGCCTTCGCGCTATGCGACCGGCAGTCACGCATGCAACTCGATCATCTCGGCCGGCTGCATCATCAAGGGCACCGTGCGCAACTCGATCCTGTCGCGCGGCGTCGTGGTCGAGGAAGGCGCCTCGGTGACCAACTCGATTATCAACCAGAGCTGCATCATCAAGAGCGGTGCTCGTGTTGAGAATGCCATTCTGGACAAGAACAACGTGGTTCCCACCAATACCGAGCTTCGCGGCACGCCCGAGAACATCCTGGTGCTGGGAAAGGCCCCGTTAACTTCTGATATCACCAACGCGAGCTAGCTTTGGCACCGCAACATCGCTCGTAACATGTAGAATAGCCGCCCGGTTAGCGCCAGGCGGCTATTCTCGAATTGCAACATGGGAGACAATATGGCTGATTCCAGCAAAAAGATGCAGATCGTGTTTGCCTCGGCCGAGTGCGCACCGTTTGTTAAGACCGGTGGCCTGGGTGACGTGGCAGGCTCGCTGCCTGCGGCGCTTGTACGCGCCGGCGCCGAAGTCATCGTGATGGTGCCGAAGTACGCCACCATTAAAGACGAGTACAAGGCGCAGATGGAGCACTTCTCGGACTTTTACGTGAGCCTGGGTTGGCGCAACGAGTACTGCGGTCTCGAGAAGCTCGAGCGCGACGGCGTCACCTATATGTTCGTGGACAACGAGCGCTACTTTGCGCGCGACTATCCGTACGGCTTCTTTGACGACGGCGAGCGCTTTGCGTTTTTCTCCAAGGCCATCACCGAGAGCCTGCAGCACCTGCCGGCCGGCTTTGAGTGCGACATCCTGCACTGCAACGACTGGCAGACGGCACTGGCACCCGTGTTTTTGCGCGAGTTCTACCAGGGCCTGCCGCTGTACGACCGCGTCAAGACCGTGTTCTCGATCCACAACGTTGCGTTCCAGGGCCAGTTTAGCGACACCGTGATGGAGGACATCCTGGGCGTGGCGCATATTCCGGCGGCCGCCTCGCAGCTGCGTTGCGACGCCTGCAGCATCAACTACATGCTGGGCGCCCTGCGCTATGCCGACGCCATCACTACGGTGAGCCCCACCTATGCCAACGAGATCCAGACGCCCGAATTTGGCGAGGGCCTGGACGGCGTTCTGCGCGAACGTTCGTACGCGCTGCAGGGCATTTTGAATGGCATCGACGTCGCGGGCTTTGACCCGGCGACCGACAAGCGCATTGCCGCCAACTACACCGTCGAGGACCGTTCCGGCAAGGCCGTGTGCAAGGCCAAGCTGCAGGAAGAGCTGGGGCTCGAGGTTCGCGACGACCGTCCGCTCATGGTGATGGTCACGCGCCTGACGCGCCAGAAGGGCATGGACCTGGTCATGTACGCGCTCGACCGCATCTTGTCCGGCGGCGTTCAGGTGGCCGTGCTGGGCACCGGAGACCGCGACTACGAGGACGGCCTGCGCTACTTCCAGGACAAGTACCCCGGCACCATGGCCGCACGCATCGAGTTCGATCCGGCGCTGTCGCAGCGCATGTATGCTGCTGCCGACATGTTCCTGATGCCTTCGAAGTTTGAGCCCTGCGGCCTGTCGCAGATCATCGCCATGCGCTACGGCACGCTGCCCATCGTGCGCGAGACCGGTGGCTTGAAGGACACCGTGATCCCGTATAACGAGTTTACCGGCGAGGGCACGGGCTTCTCGTTTAGCAACTTTAACGGCGACGAGATGGGCGACGCCGTGTTCCGCGCGGCACGTCTGTTCTGGGACAACCGCGATGCCTGGAACCAGCTGGTCACGCAGGCCATGAGCCAGGACTTTAGCTGGACGCGCTCGGCCGATAAGTATCTTGACCTGTACTTCTTTATGCATCCGGAGATTGAGAGGCCGGCGGCAGTTGTCGACGAGTCTGAGGCTGTTGCTGAGCCGGTGGCCGCGGAGGAGCCCAAGGCCGAGGAGAAGCCGGTTGAGGCTGAGCCCGCAAAGGCCGAGCCTGAGGTGAAGGCTGAGATTGCTCCTGAGGCAGAGGCCGAGGTCAAGCCCGCTGCAAAACCCGCAGCTAAGAAGACCACGACCCGCAAGACGACCGCTAAGAAGGTTACGACGACAAAGGCGGCGGCAACCAAAACCACCGCTACCAAGACAACGACCACGCGTAAGCGCACCACCGCAGCCGCCAAGAAGGCCGCCCAGGCCGAGGCTGCTCCCGAGGTAAAGGCTGAGGTCGCTGAGGCCAAGCCGGCCGCCAAGGTACCGGCAAAGACCGCTGCTAAGAAGGCGACCATGACCGCCAAGAAGTCAACGGCGGCCAAGAAAACCACGGCAACCAAGTCGACGACCGCGAAGGCCGCCACGACCAAGGCAGCCGCAAAGCCGGCAGCCAAGGTCGAGGAGACGCTTGCAGAGTCCAAGGCGGAGGTAACCGT
>CAJMPK010000065.1 GCA_905215205.1 uncultured bacterium
CCTTGACGGCAGCGAGGTAGGCGAAGTACATCCACTGGATGGCCTCCTGCGTGTTGGTAGCAGGGTTGGAAATGTCGAAACCATAGGTCTCGGCCATCATCTTGAGCTCGCCGAGGGCGCGGATCTGCTCCTGCAGCTCCTCGCGATCGCGGATGTTGTCGGCGGTCATGACCGTCGGGGTGGAAGCCTTCTGGGCCTCCTTGTCCTTGATCAGGTAGTCGACGCCGTACAGGGCAACACGACGGTAGTCGCCGATGATGCGGCCGCGGCCATAGCCATCGGGCAGACCGGTGATGATGTGGGCCGAACGGCAAGCACGCATCTCGGGGGTGTAAACATCGAAGACGCCAGCGTTGTGGGTCTTGCGCTCGAAGGTGTAGCGCTCGACAACGTTCTCGTCGACCTTATAGCCGTGCTGGCTGGCAGCCTGGCAAGCGATGCGGATACCGCCGTTGACGTGCAGCGCGCGCTTGAGCGGCTTGTCGGTCTGGAGGCCGACGATGGTCTCCTTCTCGCGGTGGGCGTTATCGATGTAGCCAGCGGGGTGGCTCACGATACCCGTGACGGTCTTGGTGTCCATATCGAGGACACCGCCCTGCTCGCGCTCCTTGAGCAGCAGGTCGAGAACCTCGCCCCACAGCTCCTTGGTACGCTCGGTCGGGCCGGCGAGGAACGACTCGTCGCCCTCGTAGGGGGTGTAGTTCTTCTGGATAAAGTCTCGGACGTCAACCTCTCCCGTCCAGATGCCTTCCTTGAAGCCTTCCCATGCCTCCTGCATTGTGTAACCACGCTCCTAGTTACGTGTAATGCGGCGCTCTCTCACACCGCTGCTTATTGAATTCTTGAATGTTCGGCTTGCACTACCGGCTTCTTCCGTTCTTCACCACACGTTGGTGTAGGGAAAACGTTTATCACCTTGGAACTACAACCCAAAACCCAAGATTTCACCCGTTTGAGAAGGATAACATAGCGACCCTCTCCATCTGGGCTGTTATATGTTTCTTTTTTTATATCATAAGGGCGTTTTTTACAAACCCGCAGGAAATGCGAGCGCGAACAACTACCGTTCACCGATTTGTATGTTATTTTTCCTTGCCTTTGTACGACCTTCGCTCTAGCTGTTATGCCAGCTTTAGCAGGATAAAGTGCCCCAGAGACCCCACAGAAACTGCAGGGCGGCCACGGAATCCCCCGTGGCCGCCCTGTGGCGTGGCTAGTTATTTAGCTTTGATTGCCGCTTGGCATTAGGCGGCTGCGGCGGCCTTGTCGGTCGTTGCCTTGCTATCGCCGTTGCCCTGGCCCTCAAAATGCTTGTAGCACCAGCTGGTGACCAGCGGGGTCAAAATAGCCGTCACGATTGCGCAGGCAGCAACCTGTGCCGTAGCCGTCGCGAGCACGGCGCCGCCGTACATGGCCCCGTTGACGCTTGCCATGGCAGCAGGCGTGGCCACATTGGCTCCGGCGCAGCTTGAAATGGCCGCACCTGCGACACCCGTACCGCCCGTGAGCTTATCGACCGCGATGACGGGAATTGCAAAGACCACCGAGCAGATCACGCCGAGCAGGATGCCGGGAAGACCGCCGTTGATAAGCTGACCAAAAGTCATGGTCGAGCCCATGGCAAAGAAGACGAGCACGATGATGGCGGAAAGTGCCGGTGCCATCATCTTCTTAAAGCTGGGGAAGAGGTTGCCCAGAATAATGCCGACGACGATCGGCAGGATGGCGCCCACGAGCGACCAGCCGATCGGAGCCTGGCCGGCAGCGCCAAGAACAATCATCGTGACCGGAGGGCCGACAACCAGCGTGGTGATGGCGACGGCGCCACGCTCGGCCTCGTTGCCCATGGTGCCCATCAGTCCAGCGTACATAGCGTTGTTGGCACCCGTGCAAGCCGCCAGCATCACCATGGCAGAGATGCCAAACAGGTTGTCGTTGAACACATAAAGGATGAGCAGCGACACGGCAACGACCACGATTTGCTTGACGGCGATGATGATGGCGCCGCGGGCAGCGGCGGCAGGAGCACTCTTAAACGAAATCGTCGTACCGACGATAAGCAAAAAAGCGCCCACGAGCGGGCCTGCACCCTGCTGGGTCATGCCAAGCGTAAAGCTGCCGAGCGTTTTGAACAGGTCAGGGAACAGCGTGTTGAGCAGGCAGCCCAACAAAAGCGGCACCAAAATATTGGCACCCGGGATGGAGGACATCTTAAAGAACGGCTCCTTTGCCGCCGGCGCCTCCACCGCAGTCGATTCACTCATATATATCTCCTTTGGATGCATGCGAATCGAAGCCGCACGCGCCTATGTCAGAAAGAAGGCGACGGTCCCGAGTCGCAGGAGCCGTCGCCGAATAATCGTCGCGAGGTATTACCCGTCCAGGACGATGCCGCCGTCGCAGTCACCAATCTCGCCGTTCACGAAGCTGGCGAGGTCGGAAGCGAAGAACAGCACCATCTGCGCAGGCTCGCTGGCCTGGGCGGCGCGGCCCAGAGGAATACCGTTGATGATGCGCTGAGAGTTCTCGTCAGAGAGGATCGAGGTCATATCGGTAAGCGTGAGCGACGGGCATACAGCGTTGCAGCGAACGCCAAACTTGCCGCCTTCCTTGGCGACTGCCTTGGTTAGACCGTTAACACCGGCCTTGGAGCTCGCGTAAGCCGCGGTGCCGAGCAGGCCGCCGCCGATCTTGCCCGCAACAGAGCTCACGTTGACGATAGTGCCGGCATGGGCCGCCTTAAAGTGCGGGTACACGGCGTTCATCATGGTAAAGGTGCCGTTGAGGTTGATGTCGATGGT
The DNA here is from genome assembly GCA_905215205.1 of uncultured bacterium. Taxonomy (GTDB): domain Bacteria; phylum Actinomycetota; class Coriobacteriia; order Coriobacteriales; family Coriobacteriaceae; genus Collinsella. Next base: position 2,802 of record CAJMPK010000065.1, read on the forward strand.
ACGGCGCCACTCGGTGTCATCGATCTCGTCGAACTTCTTGGTGCTGATGACGCCAGCGCAGTTAATCAGGATGTTGGTTTGCGGCAGGTCCGTAAAAATCTGCTCGACGGTCTCGCGCGCCTTGGGCGCATCGGCAACATCGAGCTGATAGAACTTGTTGCCCTCGCCAAGCTCGGCCACCGCGGCCTCGCCCTTAGCAGCGTTCCTTGCGATGAGCGCGACATGTCCGCCGCCCGCGACGATGCCCTTGGCGATCTCGAGGCCAATGCCCTGAGTGCCGCCCGTGACAATCGCGGTCTTGCCCGTGAAGTCAAATGCCATGACTCCATCCCCCTTTATATAAGGTGTCTCCTCGCGGGAAGTTGGAGCATCGCACGTGGCGATTATATGAGTCCCAGTCGTCATGGTGGTGACAACCCCTCGCCTAACCGCGTGCATGATAGTTCTTTGAAACGCTTCAGCAATTGAATGATTTTAAGTCTTTATGCACTCTTTATATTGCCTAGCGCCCAAGTAGATTTTTGGGACATGCCTAGAAATCTACCGAATGGGATGGTTGTGCGGGGGTATCATCTTTTACCGGAAATAGTTTCTAGTGTTAGGGGTTTTCGGTGGAAGATACCGATTTCCATGAGCTTGGGCGTCAGCTCTTAACTGAGTTTGGCAGCATGCATCAGCGAATTTCGCGCTTTGCGGACAAAGCTCTCGGCGGCGAAATGGCCGTCATGCGCGCCCTCATGCGCGCCGGCGGTTCGCTCACGCCGAGCGAACTCGCTGATCGCGCCTGGGTCTCGAGTGCCCGCATCGCCAATATCCTACGCGCTCTCGAAGCCAAGGGCTGGGTCGAGCGCGAGCACTCAAAGACTGACCGTCGTCGCGTACACGTCATAGTGACCGACAAGGGATTCCAGGATCTCGAAATCAAACGTCGGGAATTCGAGGCCCGCACCGCGGCTTTCCTCGAGCAGCTCGGCGAAACAGATACCCAAGAGATGGTGCGCCTTCTTAGGCGTGCCAACGAAATTATCGACCGCAATCAAGAAAGGAGAGATGCCGAGTGAGGATTCTCAAGCTCTTTAAAAAGCATATCCTGGCACTGTTCGCAGCTATCGTGCTTATCGTAATCAGCTGCAACGCCGATCTGGCGCTGCCTACCTATATGAGCGACATCGTCGACGTGGGTGTGCAGCAAGGCGGCATCGCCTCGCCCGTGCCCGACACCATCCGCGCCGAATCGCTCGATGACCTTGAACTCTTTATGAGCACCAAGGACGCCAAGACGGTAGAGGCTGCGTTTGGCAAGGCAGACAAAAACGGCATTCGAACGTACAAGGGTACCGAGGAAGAGCGTGCCGATGGAGGCAAGATTGCCGACATTATGAGCCTGCCCGAGACTGTCGTCCTTTCGCTCGACCAGGGCATTGACGCCGACTCCATGGGCGACATGACCGGCACGTCCAGCGAGAAAGACAGCGACGCCGCTCAGGCCATGCCCACGCCCGAGCAAATGGCAGCGATGACGCCCGAGCAGCTCGCCGAGATGCAGCAGAAGGCCGCAGCGGCGCAGAACATGCAAAAGCAGATTGATGCCGACGGCGGTAAGATCACCATGAAGAGCCTGCGCCTAGGCGTTGAAGGCGGTCTTATCGATCAGGGCAAGCTCGTCGAGGGCGCCAACGATATGGCTGACAAAATGGGCTCCATGTCGGGCTCCATCGTCACCCAGCGCGCCGTGAGCTACGTGCAGGACGAGTACAAGGCACAGGGCATCGACCCCGCCGACGTGCAGAACGCCTACCTGGGCCGCATGGCGACCACGATGTTTGGGCTGTGCCTGGTGTCGCTCGTCGCCACCATCCTGACCGGCGCCGTGGCTTCGCGCACCGCCTGCTCCATCGCCCGCGACCTGCGCCGCGAGACCTTCAACAAGGTTATGCACTTCTCACCGGCCGAGGTGGGCAAGTTTAGCCAGGCCTCGCTCATCACCCGCTGCACCAACGACATTCAGCAGATCCAGATGGCCGCAACCCTGTTTATCCGCATGTGCCTGATGGCCCCCGTCATGGGCATCGTCGCCGTCATGCGCGTCCTGGCCAACCACACCGGCCTGGAGTGGACCATCGCCGTGGCCATCATCGCGGTCTCGGCCGTCGTCGGCGTGCTTATGGGCCTCACCATGCCCAAGTTCAAAAAGATGCAGAGCTTTGTGGACCGCGTGAACCTTACCGCCCGCGAGCTGCTCGACGGTCTTATGCCCATCCGCTCGTTCAACCGCGAGGAGCATGAGCTCGAGCGTTTTGACAAGGCTTCGCTCGATCTGATGACCACGCAGCTCTACACCAACCGCGCCATGAGCTTTATGATGCCGCTCATGATGCTGGTCATGAACTGCATCACCGTGCTCATCGTCTGGTTTGGCGCGCAGGGCGTGTCCGACGGCGTGATGCAGGTCGGCAACATGATGGCGTTTATCTCCTACACCATGCAGATCGTCATGGCGTTTATGATCCTCACCATGGTTTCGGTTATCCTGCCCCGCGCCGAGGTCGCAGCCGAGCGCGTGGAAGAGGTCATCACTTGCCCCACCAGCATCAACGACCCTGTCTCGCCCAAACTGCCCGCGGCCAGCGCGCCGCGCGGTGAGCTCACCTTCCGCGACGTGAGCTTCCAGTATCCCGACGCCCGCGCCGATGTCATCAGCGGCGTGAACTTCACCACACATGCCGGTCAGATGCTCGGCATCATTGGCTCCACGGGCTCGGGCAAGTCCACGCTCGTACAGCTGATTCCGCGCTTATACGACGTCACGGGCGGCAGCATTTCGCTCGACGGCATCGACGTGCGCGACATGACCCTTTCCGAGCTGCGCCGCCGTATTGGCTATATCCCGCAGCAGGGGCGCCTGTTCTCGGGCACTGTCGAGAGCAACCTCAAGTTTGCCGGCGACATGGTGAGCGACGAGGACATGTACCGGGCGGCACGCATCGCCCAGGCCGAGGACTTTATCGCCGAGCGCGAGGGCGGCTACGACTCCCCCATCAGCCAGGGCGGCTCCAATGTCTCGGGCGGTCAGCGCCAGCGCCTGGCCATCGCCCGCGCCCTGGCCAAAAAGCCCGAGGTCGTGGTGTTCGATGACTCGTTTAGCGCCCTCGACTACAAGACCGACGCGCGCCTGCGCGAGGAGCTGGCCAAAAACGTCACCGACGCCGCGCTCGTGGTCGTGGCACAACGCATCGCGACCATCATGCACGCCGACCAGATCATCGTACTCGACGACGGTCACGTAGTGGGCACCGGCACGCACGAGGAGCTGCTGCACGGCTGCCCGGCGTACCTGGAGATTGCACAGTCGCAGCTTTCCGCCGAGGAGCTGGGGCTTACCCAAGAAGAAATTGCAGCCGTTATGGAAGGAGGCGAGCGCTAATGGCAGACGAGACCAAGACCCAAATTCCCAAGCCCACCCGTCAGCGTGGACCCATGGGCCGCATGGGCGGCATGCGTCGCGGCGAAAAGGCCAAGGACTTTAAGGGCACCATGCGGCAGTTGCTCGGCTATATCGGTCAGCACAAGATTGCCGTGTTTGCCGCCGTCGCCTTTGCCGTGTGCTCGGTCATCTTTAACATTGTGGGGCCCAAGGTGCTCGGCCAGGTTACGACCAAGCTGTTTGAGGGCCTGGTTGCCAAAGTCAACGGTACCGGCGATGTCGACTTTAACTGGATCGCCAAGACGCTCGGCTTTTTGCTCTGCCTGTACCTGGCGAGCTCTATCTGCAGCCTCATCCAGGGCTGGCTCATGACCGGCGTCACGCAAAAGATTTGCTACCGCATGCGCAAGGAGATCGCCGCCAAGATCGCTGTCGTGCCGATGAGCTACTTTAACGGTCACAGCAAGGGCGATGTGCTCAGCCGCATCACCAACGACGTCGATACGCTCGGCCAGTCGCTCAACCAGAGCGTGACGCAGCTCATCACGTCGGTGACGCAGATTATCGGCGTGCTCGTCATGATGCTTTCGATCAGCCTGCCGCTTACCGGCGTCACCGTGCTCACGCTGCCGGCCGCCGCGATTATCTTGACCGTAATGATTCACTTCTCGCAGCCGTACTTCCGCGAGCAACAGCAGGTCCTGGGCGCCGTCAACGGCATTATCGAGGAGGACTTTGCCGGCCAGAACGTCATTCAGGTGTTCGACCGCGCCGAGGCCTCGATCGAAGAGTTCGACCGTCAAAACGACCGTCTCTTTATTAGTGGCTGGCGCTCGCAGTTCCTGTCGGGCCTGATGATGCCGCTTATGAGCCTGGTGGGCAACATGGGCTACGTGGGCGTCGTCGTGGTGGGCGCACAGCTCGCGCTGACCGGCAATGCCACGCCCGGCGACATCCAGAGCTTTATCCAGTACGTGCGCAACTTTACGCAGCCGGTGCAGCAGCTGGGCAACGTAAGCAACACGATGCAGTCGATGGCAGCTGCCACCGAGCGCGTCTTTGAGTTCCTGGCCGCGCCCGAGGAGGAGCAAAAAGCCGACGCGCAGATTCCCGAGAAGCGCCCCGGCCATGTGGAGTTTGATCACGTCAAGTTTGGCTACACGCCCGACAAGACCATCATCCACGACTTTAGCTGCGAGGCGCAGCCCGGCCAGACCATCGCCATCGTCGGCCCCACCGGCGCCGGCAAGACCACGCTCATTAAGCTGCTGCAGCGCTTCTACGATGTGGACGGCGGTTCGCTGCGCGTCGAGGGTGTCGACGTGCGCGACTGGGACCGCGCGGCACTTCGCAGCGAGTTTGCCATGGTACTGCAGGATACCTGGCTGTTTAACGGCACGATCCGCGAGAACATCCGCTACGGACGTCCCGATGCAAGCGATGACGAGGTCGAGGCCGCTGCACGCGCCGCACGCTGCGATCACTTTATCCATACGCTCGCCGGCGGCTACGACTTTATGATTAACGAGGAGGGCACCAACCTGTCGCAGGGTCAGCGCCAGCTCGTGACCATCGCTCGTGCCATTTTGGCCGACCGCCCGGCACTGATTCTGGACGAGGCGACATCTTCCATCGA
>CAJMPK010000066.1 GCA_905215205.1 uncultured bacterium
GTCCCTTGCGGCGTAGTTTTTATTTAAGCCGTCCAAGTTTTGGGGTGCAGTTCATGCTGTCCCCTGTGGTGGTTTTGGTCGGTTAGCCTTCGAACTGCGCTACTTTGTAGCGGTAGGCTGCGGCAATAACGTCTTTGCAGCCCTCGCGGCCCAGCTTGGCGCGGTTGACGACGATGTCCTTGCCGCTCGTCATCTTCCACTTTCCGGCGCTGTAGCGCTTATAGAACGCCTCGCGCGCCTTCTGCTGCTGTTTAACCAACTTGGCGCCCTTCTTTTTGTTGAGGCCGCGCTTTTTGCGCACGATCTCGACGCGGTCCTCAAAGGGAGCGGTCACCAACACGGCAATGTGGTTGGGGTTGTTACGCAACAGGTAATCGGACAGACGACCTTCGATAATGCAGCTCTCGGTCTCGCCCAGATCCAAAATCACCTGGCTCATCTTTTGGAACAACTTGTCCGAGTACGAACGTGCATCGTAGCGGTCGGGTAGGAACGCCATATTCTCCACGGCCAGGCGCTCGTCGTAGGCGGCCATCTTATCGAGCGACTCGCCCGCGCGCAGCGAAGCACGCACCAGCAGCTCGTTATCGTACAGCGGAATCCCCAACTCGTCGGCAAGCATGCGACCAATCTCGTGGCCCTCGGCGCCAAAGTCGCGCGCGATGGTAATGACCACAGGATTCTTCTTGTTCTCCAGATCGCTCATCGCGATTCCTTTCTCTAAGTGACAAAGGGGCTGTCCCTTTGCCACATTCTACGCTGCCACCATTCGCCTCTGATACGCTCGGACCAGCAGCGAGATACCAAAGTTGAGCACAAAGTACATCGCAAATACCAGGCCGTAGAGCATAAGCACCTGCGACAGGTCGATCGCATGGGCCATCACGACGTTTGCCGTGTACATGAGCTCGGCCACGTTAATGCCCGAAAGATACGAGCTGTCCTTGATGACGGTCGTGCACTGGCTAAACAGCGCCGGAATGATCGTCTTAAACGTCTGCGGCAGAATGATGTAGCGCATAGTGGCAAAGAAGCCAAAGCCCTGGCTCTGCGCTGCCTCAAACTGGCCGCGTGAAATCGAGTTGAGGCCGCCGCGCACAATCTCGGCCATAACAGCGCTGGTAAACAGCGTAAAGGCAATGGTCGAAATCACAATGTCCAAACCCTGCACCGTAAAGTAGATAAACAGGATCCACAGCAGGTTTGGCGTGCAGCGGAACAGCTCGATATAGGCGCTTACCAAAATACGGAACGGGCGGGGCGCATAGCTCTTAACGAGCGCCAGCACCGTGCCCAAGATGAGCGAGAAAAAGATCGACAGCGCCGAGATCTCGATTGTCTTAACAAAGCCGCCCCAAATGTAGAGCAGGTTGGTCGCGTTGAAGATTTCCATGCGCTAGGCCTCCTCTACGTTGTCGAGCCCCAGCTCGGCCAGGCTCACGCCGCGCGGACGCTCCTTGGAGCGGCGCTCGAGCCACTGCACCAGCATGGCGAGCGGAAAGCAGATGATGAAGTACATAAGGCAACAGACGATGTATCCCTGCAGGTAACCGTACAGACTCACAAAGTTGTCGGAACGGTACATAAGGTCGCCGCCGGCCACAAGCGCCAGCACCGACGTGTTCTTGACCAGGTTGAGCGCCTGGTTACACAGCGGCGGCAAAATGATCTTGAACGTCTGGGGCAGCACGATGTACCAGTACGCCTGCGCACGGGTGAAGCCCTGGCTCTGGGCCGCCTCCATCTGACCACGCGGAACCGCCTCGATACCGGTGCGGATGACCTCCGAAATGTAGGCCGCGTGATACAGGCCCACGCCCAAGAAGCCCAGCACGAACGGCGCGATGCGCACCGGCTGGTCGGCACCAGTTATGGCCTGCAAAAACTGCGGACCGGCCATGTACATAAAGAGCACCTGCACGGGCAATGGAGTGTTCTGGTAAAACTCCACGTACACGCGGCTTATGGCGCGCAGCACGCGCGAGCGAGTGGTAGAGAACACACCCAGTAGCGTGCCCAGCACCAGCGACAGCAGCAGACCGGCAACGACCACCTGTAGCGTCACGCTAAAGCCCTCCCAGAAGGGCCCCATGTTTTGAAATGTCGTCGACCAACGGTCGGCGTCAAATAGTCCTTCGAGCATTTGATTCCTTCCTTGGACGATGCGCCTATACAAGACCCCAGGTCTTGACCTCTTGGTCGAGCCAGCCATCGGCCAGGCGATCGCAAATCACCTGATCGACCACGGCCGAAAGGTCGCAGCCCTTCTTGGTCGCCACGCCGTAGCCCTGCTCGCCAAACTTGACCTCGGGCTGCAGCAACTCAACGGTCTCGTTCATGTAACCGGCCAGCGTGGAGCGGTCCATGGCAAAGACGTCGATATTGCCGGCGTCGAGCGAACTCTTGATGATGGGGTAGCCGCTAAAGGCCCTAAACTCGGGCTTGCAGCTAAAGCCGTTGTCCTTGATCATCTGCTCAATCAGGCCCTGTGTGGTGGCACCCTGGCTCACGCCAATGACCTTGCCGTCCAGGTCCTCAATCGAGGTAAAGCCCGAACGCTTCTTGACCATGAGTCCCACGTAGTCGGTGCGGTACGGCGTCGAGAAATCCCAGCTCTTCTTGCGCTCGTCGGTGATGGTGTAGGTCGCCGCGACCACGTCGAGTTGGCCGTTATCGATCAGCGGACCGCGCGTCTTGGGCGTTACGTCGGTAAACTCGACAAGCTCCTGGGCGCGGGCCTCCTTGTAGCTCACGCCAAAGACGGCAGCGGCGATCTGGTAGCACAAATCGACTTCCATGCCCTCAAAGCGGCCCTTGGCGGTGTCGTAATAGCCATAGCCGGGAACGTCCTTCTTAACGCCGGCATTCAGATGGCCACGCGACTTGATGGCCGCAAGCTTAGACCCCTTGTCGGAGCCCTCGCCGCTGGTGGAGTTGCCGCAACCGGTAAGCGCGGTCCCCGTCAGCGCAAGCATGCCGGCGCCAGCCAGCTGCAAAAAGTGACGGCGCGACACGGCCGCCCTCGTCATATCCGTCATGTCCATCACCGCGCCTAGTGCAAAATCTTGGACAGGAACTCGCGGCAGCGCGGGTTCTCGGGGTTATCGAAGAAGTGCTCGGGCGTGCCCTCCTCCAGAATGCGGCCGTCCTCCATAAAGATGACGCGGTCGGCCACCTGGCGCGCAAAGCCCATCTCGTGCGTCACGCAGATCATGGTGATGTCCTCCTGCGCGAGCTCAATCATAACGTCCAGGACTTCCTGGACCATCTCGGGGTCGAGCGCCGAGGTCGGCTCGTCAAACAGGATGATAGGCTGCTTGGTGCACAGGGCACGGGCGATGGCGATGCGCTGCTGCTGACCGCCCGAGAGATTCTGCGGATACTCGCCAGCCTTATGCGCCATGCCGACGCGCTTGAGCGCGGCGATGGCGATCTCGGTCGCCTCCTCCTTGCTCTTCTTTTGCAGCTTGATGGGCGCGAGCGTCAGGTTGCCGAGCACCGTCATGTTGGGATACAGGTTGAACTGCTGAAACACCATGGAGCTGTACTTGCGAGCCATCTCCAGGTGATTCTTTTTGGTGAGCGGCGTACCGTCGATGACGACCTCGCCCGACGTGGGCTCCTCAAGATAATCGACACAACGGATGAGCGTCGACTTACCCGAGCCGGAAGGCCCGATCATTACGAGCTTCTCGCCGCGCTTGACGGTGAGATTGATATCTTTGAGCACATGCAGGTCGCCAAAGTACTTGTTGAGATGCTTGATCTCGATCATGTCTGCCATGAATGTCCCTTCCCTGCGTTTACACGAGTTGAACTATTGTACGGAAAGAACCGTGTTTCCGCAGCCCACACTACATTCCCGTAAAGAACCCGCAACCTTCCACCCACTCATTGGGGACAGGCTTAAATGAGTACCTGCTCATTGGGCACTCATTTAAGCCTGTCCCCAATGAGCGCCCAATGACCAGCCAGGGGAGGCGCCCTTCATCGGCCGACAAAAAAGGGGCGCGACCGCGATGGTCACGCCCCTCGACATCAACTATGTACCGCTCGGCCCTTACGCAAGCTTTGCTCCGACGATCTTTGCCGCGGCAGGCTTATCGAAGTTGCCGCCGGTGGCCTTGCCGAGCGCACCCATGACCTGGCCCATCTGCTTCTTGGACGTGGCGCCCAGCTCGGCGATGACCTGCTCGATCAGAGCCTCGAGCTCCTCACCCGAAACCTGCGCGGGCAGCAGGCTCTCCAGAATCTTGACCTGCTCGGTCAGGTTGTCGGTACGGTCCTGGTCGGTACCGGCCTTGATGGACATCTCCAGCGTCTCGCTCGTCTGCTTAATCAGACGCTTGATCATGCTGTTGACGTCTTCCTCGGTCACGTCGCGGCGCTCGTTAACCTCGATATTCTTCACCTCGGCCTTGACCTGGCGGATGATGGACAGGCGAACCTTATCCTTGGCCTTCATGGCGGCGATCATTTCCTGCTGCAGCTCTTCGTTGGTCATCTGCAAATCCTCCTCAATAGTGTGGGCGGCACTCGCGCGGGCACCGCCCCATGATTACTCAGTCGTCGACGAATCGTCGGTCGAGCTCTTGGTGACGCCCTTCAGGCTCACGTTATAGGGTACGTCCTTGGGCATGGGGTTGACAGTAATGTCGGCATCCTTCTTGTACTGCTCTAGCCACTCGCTGTACGCGGTGCTGGCCGCCTGCGTCTTCACCACGTTGGAGACATACTTCTTGATGGCCTTGGGCACCTGGTTGATGTCATCAACCTGATTATCGACATGGAAGTAGTCGGTGCACTTGATGACGTGGTAGCCATAGGTCGACTCGACGACTTCGCTCACGTCGCCCTTGTTGAGTCCCTCGAGCGCCGTCTGGTAGCTGTCGACGAAAGTGGTGAGCTTATCCCAGCCCACATCGCCCTTCTTCTCCTTGGAACCGGTGTCCTCGGAGTACTGCTCAACGGCGTCCTCAAAGCTCAGCTCACCGGAGTTGATCTTGTCCAGGCACTCCTGCGCCTTGGCCTTGGCAGCAGCCTTGTCCTCATCGGAAGCGTCGGAATCAACCTTGATCAGGATGTTCGACGAGCGGCGGGCGTCGTTGTAGCTGGACAGGTTTTCGTTGATGTAATCGACAATCTCGCTGTCCTTGGGCTTGCTCGTGGGCGCAACGGCATCCTTGAGTTTCTGCTGCGCCAGACTCTCCTTGAGTGAGTCCTTGTAGGTGTCCTCGGTATAGCCGTAGGTCTTGAGGGTCTTCTTAAAGGCCTTGGCACCGCCCGCGCTCTTGCACGCGTCCTTCCAAGCCTTCTCGACCTCCTCATCCGACACCGTCACGCCGTTCTCCTTCTGTGCCTGTTGAAGCAGAATCTGCTGCGTGTAGGAGTCGATGAGTTGCTTGCGGTACTTCTTGGGCGTGAGGTCGTTGTCGACCAGATACTGCGCCCAGTCCTCGTCTTTGGTGTAGCCGTAGGACGTGCGCATGCTCATGATCTGCTTGGTCACGGTGTCCTCGGTGAGGTTGGTGCCGTTGATAGTTGCAGCAACACCGCCGGTCAGCTTGTAGCCCGAGGTGTCCTCGGCCTGCGACATAAGGCCGGAGCACGCCATCGCCGAGACGGAAAGCAGCATCGCCAGCACGCCGATGACCACCAGGACGATCTTGACGGTCTTAGACACGTACGTCTTGCGCTGCTTCTTGCGAGAGCTGGAGGCAGCGCGGGGCTGCTGCTCGGGCGTCGGCGCGGCCTCGGAGTTCTTTTTCTTATTTGCCATAGTTGGCCTTTCGCATAACGAATCGAACAAACGCCATTGTGTCACAACGCAGCCCCCGCGGCACGCTTGGTGCATTGGGGACAGGTTAATCTGCACCATTTTGGTGCAAAGGGGACAGCTCTGGCAGCCGGCAGTTAGGGACAGTCCCCAAGCGCCGGCTCAGCCCCACCTTAGAAGTGACGGCGGATGGCGTCGACCATGCCCTGGGGCGTGGTCTGGCCGAGCACGTCGGCTGCGGCATCGGCGTCCATAAAGATGTTCATGAGCGCCTGCAGGGCCTCGACCTGACCGCCCGGCTCGGCGATGCCCAGATTGATGACGATCTGCGCCGGCACCGGAGCGCCCATGCCAGCCATAGCGTTAAATGTCACGGGCGCGGCGGGCTTCACCACCGCGATATAGGGCTTGGCCACAAATCCCGGATCGGTATGCGGAATGGCAATGTTTGCCGCCGGCATGGCAAGACCCGTGGGATAGGCATCCTCGCGCGTGCGAACGGCGTCGAGCCAACCGGACGCAATGTAGCCACGTGGTGCAAGCTCGCCCTCGAGCCGCGCAAACACCTCATCCGGCGTTGCACACTCCCAATCAAAAAACACCAGCTCAGGCGTAAACAGAGCTTCGTTATCCGCCATGCGCTCACCTCTCTCACCTAGTCACCTGCGACGTTCTTGAATGACCAGTCGTTAAAGAACGTCGCAGGTGACTACCCAAAACAAAAGGTGGCCACGCGCGCCTTGGCGCCAATGACCACCCTGACTACTCGGCTAAATTGTACTGTGCGCCGCTAGCCGCGAGGCGCGTCAATTGCGACCTTGCCGCTCTCCAGCACGTGGACGCGGCCGTCGGCGAGCATTTGCACGACCTCGGGATACAGCACGTGCTCAATCGCGTGGATGTGCTCCTCGAGCGTGTCGACATCCCAACCTTCCTCGACAGCCAGCGCGCGCTGGGCGATGATGGGGCCGTTGTCGTAGATCTCGTTGGCAAAGTGCACGGTCACGCCGGTCACCTTGACGCCGCGAGCAAACGCATCGTCAATCGCATGGGCACCGGTAAAGCTCGGCAGCAGTGCCGGATGCAGGTTGACCACGCGGTTGGGAAACGCCGCCAGCAGAGGCGTGTGCACCATGCGCATGTAGCCGGCCATGACCACATACTCGCAGCCGCGCTCGAGAAGCTCGTGCGCGATGATCTCGTCGGCGGCGATGGGGTCGGCATAGACATCCTTGGACAGCGTGAGCGTCTGGATGCCCGCGCGCTCAGCGCGCTGCAAACCCTTAGCCGAAGGACGGCTCGACACCACAAGCTCAATCGAAGCGTTGAGCTTGCCGGCAGCGATCAGATCGATCAGCGCCTGCAGGTTGGTACCCGAACCGCTGATGAGCACACCGATCTTGAGTGGCTCGGCCGTATCGGTGCCGGTCGGACGGGTGTAGGGCACAAAGCCCAGGCCCTCGGCAGCAGCCATCTGCTCGTTAGCGCTCATCGGAGTACACGACCTTACCGGAGCCCTCGACGCACTCGCCCACGCGGAACGGCTTCTCGCCCAGCGCGACCAGAGCCTCGGTCACCGCGGCCTCGTCCTCGGGGGCGACGATCAGGCACAGTCCAACGCCCATGTTGAAGGTCTTGCACGCCTCGTTGGGCGCAAGCTCGGCCTGGCGCGACACATAGGTGATGACGGGCGGAACGTCCCAACCCATCTCGGCACCGTTGCGGGTGACCACGGCGTCGACGTCGTCGGCGAGCGCGCGGTTGAGGTTCTCGGTAATACCGCCGCCAGTGATGTGGGCGATGGCGTGCACCGGAGCGCCGCCGCGGAGCAGCTCAAGAACCGGCTTGACGTAGATGCGCGTGGGGGCCAGCAGAGCGTCTGCCAGCGATGCACCACCAAGCTCCTCGAGCGGGCGGCTCAGCTCCTCGGCCTTAGCGGCGGCCTCCGGCGTGCCC
>CAJMPK010000067.1 GCA_905215205.1 uncultured bacterium
CGATGCAGGCGGCGGAGACGGCAGCCATGAAGTTGGTGCCGAAGTTGTAGGTATCGGTGCCAACACCGGCGGCCAGAGCCTCGGTGAGCATAGCGGTACCGGTGACGTAAGCAGCCTTGTTGACCGGGCCACCCATGTCAAAGGCGCACATGCAGCCAATGGCAAGACCCAGGACAACGGCGCCAGAGGCGGACAGGCCCTTGAGGAAGTCCATCATGGCGGTGTTGATGGCAGCCATGGGGCCGGAGATGCCGAGCATGACCAGACCGACGATAGCAGTCGAGAACAGCGGGTACAGGAAGATAGCCTTGAGGCCATCCAGATTCTTGGGCAGACCGGCAAAGACCTTCTCGAGCAGCAGGATGACATAGCCGGCGAGGAAGCCACCGACGATGCCGCCCAGGAAGCCAAAGCCCACGCCGGCGCCACCGGCGTCGATCATGCCGGTCTCGGCGTTAACAGGCAGGCCCTGGATGGCGATCATACCGGCAACAAAGCCGGGGACGAGCGCCGGGCGCTTGCCGATGGACTCGGCGATGTAGGCGGAAAGCACCGGAACCATGAGGTTCATGGCGATGCCGCCGATGATCTTGAGCATCGCAGCAAAGCTGTTGTAGTCAGACGCCGTCGAATCGAAGGACGTAATGCCCCACAGGAACGAAACGGCGGTCAGAACACCACCGGCAACGACGAAGACCAGCATGTGGCTGACGCCGTTCATGAGGTGCTTGTAGATGATGTGGCCGATGGACTCCTTCTCCTCGACCTCATCCTCGACGTCGGGAGCAGTCGCAACCGTGTCGTCGCCCTTGGCGGCGAGTGCGCGGTCAATCAGCTTGCCGGCAGCCTCGACGGACAGGGCCTTGGAAACACCAACGGAAACCATGGGCTTACCGGCGAAACGCTCAGCCTGGACATCCTTGTCTGCTGCGACGACGACGGCCTTGGCACCAGCGATCTCACTCTTGGTGAGCTCGTTCTCGACACCGACCTGGCCATGAGTCTCGACCTTAATGGTCAGACCGCGCTCGGCAGCTGCCTTCTCCAGCGCCTCCTTCGCCATGAAGGTGTGCGCAATCCCGGTCGGGCAGCCGGTCGCGGCGATGATGTCAAACTTAGCCATGTGTCCCTCCTTCTTGAGTACAGCGCCCGCGGGCGCTCCCCTACATGCGCTTCGATGCGCGTTTTTCCACAACTGAAAGATACCAACCTACCGTCCGCGTGAGAAGAGTCAAGGTGCAATTCTCCGGTGAAAGTTTCTTTCATAACCGTAAACGGTAGGTGAAAGTTTACCATCAACACTTGAAACGGCAAGGTGTATCTTGTAATTGAAGATGTCCGTATACTATGGCATTGCGAATCAAATTAGATTTTCATGCCAACCAGGAGCCATCCATGACCGATAGTAGCAAGAGCGCACTTTCCCTCATTAGTACTCATCAGGGATACAGCGAGTCCGAGCAGCGCATTGTCGACTATATATTGGAGCACCAGTCCGAGGCGCCACGCCTCACGGCGGCTCAGCTCTCGCGCGCCGCTGCCACGTCCGAAGCGACCGGTTCGCGCTTCTGCCGCAAGCTTGGCTTTGGTAGCTTCCGCAGCTTTCAGTTTTCGTTGGCGAGGGATTTGGAAAGCCAGCGCAACGAGGGCCTGACTGACGAGGTCTCGCTCGACAATATGGAGCAGAGCCTCAAGAACATCCTGGCTGCCAAGGTAAGCGAGCTAAATGCGACCATCGACGGAATCGACCACGATACGCTGGCGGCTGTTGTGCATGCCCTTAAGCATGCAGGGGTTATTGAGTTTGCAGCTGTGGGCAATACGAACGCGGTCGCGCTCGATGCGACGTTTAAGTTTTCGCAGCTGGGCCTGCGCTGCATGGCGAGCACCATTAGCGAGACATCAATCGGCTTTGCGCTCACGTTACGACCGGATGACGTCATCGTGCTAATCTCAAACTCCGGCAAATCGCGCCGACTGAATCGCATGGCAAAAGCGGCTCGCAACTGCGGCGCAACCGTAGTCGTCATCAGCAGCGACAGCAAATCCCCGCTCGCGCGTCTGGCAGACTACACGTTTAATACCGTCAACCACGAAGCGCTGCTGACGACAGGCGACTTTGCGTTCTCTAAGATCAGCGCCACGATGATCATCGAAGTCATCTACAACTTCCTGCTACCCGAGATTGAAGACGCTCGCGAGCATATCAGCTACTACGAGGAGCTCATCCAGCCGGATAAGGTTGTGGAGTAAAACGCGTAGTGGGACAAATGTATCAGTCTATTTTGTCCCACCAACACCGTTGATACGACCTAACCTCGAGCTTCTTCGAGCATCTGCTTGGCGTGGGCCAAGCTTGCCTCAGACTGATCGCCGCTCAACATGCGGGCGATCTCGGCGGTGCGCGCTTCGCCGGTTACCTCGTCCAAATGCGTCTGGGGAACATCGCCCGGTTCCTTGCTGACAACATAATGCTTGTCAGCCATGACGGCGACCTGCGCCAAGTGGGTTACGACAATCACCTGATGCGTAGCGGCGAGATCTGCCAGCACACTCGCGAGTGCACGCGCCGTAGAGCCACCGACACCAGCATCGACCTCGTCAAACACCAGTGTATCAACACCGTCCGCGTTACCGAGGACAACCTTGCTCGCCAGCATGACGCGGCTGAGCTCGCCGCCCGACGCAATTCGACGCAGGGGGCGCGGCGTCAAGCCGGCACCGCTGCGGTATAGCAGCTCGTAGCTCGAAGGACCAACGGGCGTCCACTCAGCACGGGGAAGATCGCGCGACTCCCAGACGAGCTCGGCACTACCCATCTCCAAGCGCGCCATCTGGCGACCAACCTCGTGGCAGAAGCGCGGGGCCGCCGTATTGCGAGCGCGCTTAAGTGCCTTGGCAGCGGCAAACAACTCGCGCTCCGCCGCGCCAAGCGCTTCACGCGCCTTTTTGATCTGTTCATCGCCATCATCAACCAGCGAAAGCAGCTCTTGCGAGCGATCACGCATGGCAAAAACATCGTCCATAGTGGGACCCCACTGACGCAACAGGCCCTTGAGGTCGGAATACCGCTCACGCATGCGAGCGAGCTCGCGCGGGTCGAAGGCGACGCCATCGCGATAGGAACGAAGCTCGTTCGCGCAATCCTCAAGGGAGATACAGGCATCCGAAAGCGTCTCGGCAATGTCGCCCAGTTTGCGATCGACGGTAGCCATTCGGGAAAGCTCTGCCACGGCGCTGTTCACGGCATCGAGCGCTCCCCCTTCGGCGGCAAGCGATGCATGGGCATCGTTAGCTGTGGCAACCAGTACCTCGGCATGTTCGGAGCGCGGCAGCAGTTCCTCGAGTTCCTCATACTCGCCCGGCTTGGGGTCGACCTCGCCGATGCGCTCGAGGGCAAAGCGCGCCTCCTCGACGCGGCTCCCCTGCGCACGCGAGGCCTCTTCGACACGCCGAACCTCCTTGGCGGCAGCGCGCGAGGCTTTAAAGCAAGCACGGTAGTGCTCGAGCGCCTCGAGTGCCGGGCGCCCTGCCCAGGCATCGACCATGGCAACATGATGCGCCGGATCGAGCAGGCGCTGGTGCTCGTGCTGGCCGCACAGATCCATCATCACGCCAACGCGCTCCGAAAGCTCGCGCACACTGGCAATGCGGCCGTCAATCTTCACGCGGCTGCGGCCCTCGGCAGAAAGACTGCGCCGGACCGTGAAGCCTTCCGTGTCGTGCGGCCCGTCAAAAAGTCGCGCCTCTACGCTCGCCAGCGTCTCGCCCTCGCGCACCGTCGACGAATCCGCGCGCTCACCCAAAATAAGCTTGAGGGCCGAGAGCAGCGCGGTCTTGCCGGCGCCGGTCTCGCCGGTCAGGACAGTCAGGCCGGCACTCGGCACCAGCGTCGCCTCGCGAATGAGTGCAATGTTAGAAACCTGCAGCTCATCGATCATGACGCACTCCGTAGAACACACGGCTAACCGAGTTATAGAAGCTCTCGGGGCCGTAATCCAGCAGCAGCACATCGCCGGGACCGCGACGCACGGCCACGCTCTCGACCGTGCCATCGCAGGTAATAAACTGTCCGTCGATGGCGATTGCCGGAACGCTCGGGCGATCATCGGACATAAAGATCTCGACGACATCACTCGGCGAAGTCAAGAAAGCGCGAGCCTGAATGGTATGTGGAGCGATGGGCACGCAGACCATGCCCGTGTAATCGGGGCTCACGATGGGGCCACCGGCACTGAGTGCGTAACCCGTAGAACCAGTCGCCGTGGACACGACCACGCCGTCGCCACGCAGTCGATCGATATGGTGGCCCGACACCGTGATGTCGAACTCGACCATATCGGACAGCGGACCGCGGGTAAGCGCCATGTCGTTGAGGGCGAAGGTGCGCACGACATCCTTCGTACCGTCTTCGCGCACGGACACGATATCCGCAGCGATGGTGGCGCGACGGCTCACGTGCAGCTCGCCGGAAAGGGCATCGCTCACGACCTTAAGAATGTCGCGCTCCTCGGGACTCGCAGCAGTTAAAAAGCCCAGGTGACCATAGGAAAGACCGAGGATAGGAATCTCGCGATGGTTGAGGATGCGGGCAGCGCGCAGCAGCGTGCCGTCGCCGCCGAGCGTAATGACCAGATCGGAGCCGTCAATATCAGGCGTGCTTTGAATCTTCGATCGCTGGTCGGCAGCCCATGCGACCTCATAGCCCTGGCGCGTCAGCCAAAGCTCGAGCATCAGGCCGCTCTCGACCGCCTCTTGCTTGTAGTAATTGGGAACCAGAAAGACCTTCATAGCGTTGCAGCTTTCTCGCTCAAAACCGATACCTGGGATTGCAGCTCATCGTCGGTGCGTTCGCCGGGGACAAACCTCGTGCCGTACAGGAAAAACTCAACGTTGCCCTTGGCACCATGAATGGGTGACACGCACACATCGACCGGGAACAGGCCCTTGGCAGCAAAGAGTTCAACCGCCGCCACGAGTGTATCGCGGCGCACAGCGGGATCGGTCACAATGCCGCCCTCACCCACCAGCGCCGCCGGAGCCTCAAACTGCGGCTTTACGAGCGTGCAAAACGAACCCGAAGGCTTCAGGCACGCCAGCACGGCGTCGATGACATTCGCGATACTCGTAAACGACACATCGCACACGGCCAGGTCGACAGCGCCGCCGTAGCCGAGCTCGGGCAACTGCGTCACGTTGGTGCGTTCATGGAGCGTCACGCGATCGTCTTGACGCAGCGACCAATCAAACTGGGCGCGACCCACATCTACCGAAACGACCGTGGCGGCGCCACGCTTGAGCAGGCAATCGGTAAAGCCACCGGTAGAGCAGCCCACATCCAGACAGGCAAGGCCCGTCGGATTGATGCCAAACGCATCAAGCGCGCCTTCGAGCTTAAGACCGCCGCGGCCAACATAGGGAATACGCCCCTTCACGTGCAGCGGCAGGCCCGGCGTCACCTTGAGCCCCGGAGAGGTCAAACGCTCGCCGCCGCTCGAGACCAAGCCGGCCATAAGAGTGCGAAGGGCATCCGCGCGATCGGCGCAGATGCCCTGTGAAATCAGTTCGTCATCAAGACGCACGCGTTTCATGAATGCCATCAACCATTCGTATCCGGAGATGCGGCCTAGCTATCCTGGGATTCGTTTGCCGCATCCTCATCGTATTCCTGCTCGAGCTTGTCGGCCTCACGCGGCGTCAACTCAAACTTGTCGACCATATCGACCGCGCGGGAACCCAGCTCAATCGCTTCGTCAAACAAATCGAGCGAACGCTCCAAGGAGGTATCCTTGGAGCGAACGGTAGCGATGATCTGATCCAGACGGTCCGAAATCTCATCAAAGTTACGGACAGAACCCTCTGGCATGACTACTCCTCGACGAAGTCGATGTCAGCCTCGGCGGCGACCGCATCCTCGGCCAGCACGCCAGCCTCAGCCTGAGCAACCGCAACCTTTGCGGCAGCCTCGACAGCCTGTGCCTCCTCGCGAGCGCGATCTTCGGCCAGCAGCTCCTGGTACAGGTCCTCGCCCGGCAGCTCCTCGCTGCGAGCGATCTTGCCCAGCACGCCGTTGACGAACGACGCGGACTGGTCGGTGCCATAGGCCTTGGCAAGCTCGACAGCCTCGTTGATCACGATGGCGTCCGAGACCTCCTCGTCGGTGAGGAAACGCATCTCGTAAACGGCGATACGCAGCAGATTGCGGTCGGCGCCGGGCATGCGCATAAGATCCCAGTTCTTGGCGACGGAACGCAGAGCGCAGTCGATGCGATCGATGTGCTCGTAGGCACCGCGGCACAGCTCCAGCGCGTACGGGTCGAGGGGACCCTTCGAGATAAGGAAATCACCCTCGAGGACGCGCTCGAGCGGGCTGTCCGTGGCCTCAGCCTGGAACAGCAGCTGCAGCGCCTGACTGCGGGCAAGCGTACGCCCGCGATAAACCTTAAGGCTCAAAGGTTACTCCTTGGGGAAAACGAGGCCGTCGATGCAAACGTCAACACGCTCAACCTCAACGCCCACCTGAGCATCGATGGCAGCGACCACGGCGGCGCGAACGGCCTCGGCGAGCTTCTTGAACGGATAGCCAAAGAACACCACGACGCGCACGGTAAGCGCGAGCTTGTCGCCGATGACCTCGGCCTCGACCGCCGGCTCGGAAGCCGGGGCCTTGGACGAGAGCATCATGGAGACAAGGTTGGTGGCAAGGTCCTTGACGCCAACGGAGGCGATGCCCTCGACATCCGACACGGCGCGCGAAACGATGGCGGTCAGAACATCGGGCGAAATGCCGATGCCGTCAATCTTGATTTCCTGGGGCATGAGTCCTCCTATAAGAGTTGGTTGCTAGACGCGGGAGACGAACTTGCCGTCGCGGGTGTCAACCTTGATGACCTCGCCCTCGTTGAGGTACATGGGGACCTGGATGACAGCGCCGGTGTCGATCGTGGCCGGCTTGGTGGAACCCTGGACGGTGTCGCCCTTAAAGCCCGGGTCGGTCTGGACGATGGTGGTCTCGATGAACATCGGCGGAGTCACGCCCATGAGCTCGTCGTCGGCGAAGAGCAGCTGACATGTGTCGTTCTCGCGCAGCCACTTGGAGTTCTCGCCCACCATGTCCTCGGGAACGGGAACCTGCTCATAGGACTCGTTGTCCATGAAGATGTAGTCGGTGCCATCGTTGTAGAGATACTGGAACTCACGGGTGGTAAGCATGACGCTCTCGAACTTGGTGCCGGCGTTGCAGGTGTTCTCGACGACGCGGCCGCTCTTGATGTCGCGGGTCTTGTAGCGCACAAACGCGCCGCCCTTGCCCGGCTTGACATGCTGGAACTCAACGATGGTGTAGACCTTGTCCTTGATGCGGAGACCGAGGCCGTTCTTGAAGTCGGCGGTAGAAATGGTAGGCATAGCGACCTTTCTTGTTATGGGCAGAACGCACAAGCGTCCAAATTACATACGACAGAAATTATACACTTGCAGACGGCGCCTGCGGCGAGCGCATAAAAAGAGAACGCGGGGCGTCCGAATCGATCCGAACGCCCCGCCCCAAACTGTCTACCGAAGTAGACTAGCAGTCGATAACGTGCAGGTCGTGCGGGGTCTTGGTGAAGGCCTCGTATCCGTTCTCGGTGACCACGCCGTAGTCCTCAAGGCGCACGCCGCCCACGCCGGGCAGGTACACGCCGGGCTCCATGGTGATAACCGAGCCGACCTCGATGATGTTCTTGCTGC
>CAJMPK010000068.1 GCA_905215205.1 uncultured bacterium
CCTTGGGGGCTGTCAACGAAAACCTCTAGATACACGGTGCCGGGCGTATCTATATGCTTTTGACCTGCGGTTTTGTTGAGTTTGGATGTGAAGGACGGTGGTTCTGGATACAGAGGTGACGTTTCCCAAGGTAACACTTTGGTGTAGTGGAGTACACCTTCAGGATCGAACTTCGATATCGGCTTATTTGCACTTATATATAGGTCGAGATCGGGGCTTCCCAGACAGAATCGAGCGTGGATAATCTCCCACTTTTGGCGTGGCTTCGAGTCCAAAGTGGGAGATTATCCACCCTCGTATGTCCAGAAATCCTCACTCGACCAGGATGACTGGGACCGGTCCGGCCTTTGTCTCGATCTGTAACAGTAAGAGGGTTATTCCTCCCCCATCTGTTACAGATCGAGATATTACGCAGAGACACCAGCTTACGTCTCATTCTGTAACAGTAAGAACGGTTTCAGCCTCTTCGTGTTACAGATCGAGATATTATCGGCCAACCCTTGGCATTGTCTCAATCTGTAACTATAAGGAGGGTTTTCAGCCCACCCGTGTTACAGATCGAGACAAACCTGAAGCTTGGTTGGCGCCAAACCCGCTGGCTTATCGACATAAAAAGAAACGGGCCCTGTCCCACAAGGGAACAGGGCCCAAAACTCTCATGGAGCCAGTGACAGGAATCGAACCTGCAACCCACTGATTACAAATCAGTTGCGCTACCGTTGCGCCACACTGGCACACTTGGCGCTTTCACGCGAAGCCAGTTAAGAATAAAGGAATTGCGGACGAGGCGCAACAGGCCGCACGACGTTATACAAATATGCAAAATCCAGCAACAACAGGTGCCAGGCCCGTTCATTACTGCCGGTTTACCCTCAATCTTAAAACCATTCGCCGAAACGAATAGTTTTAATTACAATTGGCTATATAAAACTATTCGTTCTGGCGAAGGGTTTCGCGATGCTTACTACCAAGGAAGCCGCCGAGCTGCTCGGCATCACTCCGCGCAGGGTGCAGGAGCTCATAAAAAACGGGGCGCTTGAGGCCCGCAAGGCTTCTGGCGTGTGGCTCATCGACAAAGACAGCGTCGACACGCGACTCCGCTCCGTGACCAAAACGGGGGGACGTCCCCGCCGCGGCCACGGTAAGAGCGAGATCGCGTTCACCCTCATGAACCGCACGCACGAAGTCGCTCAGCTGGTCTACAGCATATCGCGAAAAGACTTTACCCACATCGGCGCCGACATAGATTACGCCCACGCCCCTATTGGAGTATTTGGCCCTAATAGCCCCATATCGCTCGACTCCTTCCGCATCTGGTGGCGCGGCCGCGGTATCCCGCTCGCACGCATTGGGCTAGCCTCCCTGCTCGCAGAAGCCGCAGTCGATGTTCCCGATGAACTCGTGCAACGAAATCTTGGCCTCTCCTTATCCGACCAGTATTGGATTAGGCCCCAAGACTCCGGCCTCGCGTGGGAAGATATCAATTTCTTCAATAATGCCTTTGATGACGTCTCGCTAACCATTGCACCCTTCGCCCCAGAGGGAAAAGTGGCTGCCGCAAAGCCCGACAACACCTCGGACGGCAATCTTCAAAAGTACTGGACATGCGAGGGCGGGCGTCGAATTCTGCATAAGGCAGGAGCGCACCTGAACCAGGAACCTTATAACGAGCTGGTGGCGACCGCGCTCCACCGTCGCATCCTAAACGCCTGCGATTATGTGCCTTACTCGCTCGAGGGCACGGGCACTTCCGCCCTGAGCATATGCGATGTCTTCTTAACTGATGAAGAAGAGTATGTCCCTGCGTTCTATGTAAACCAGCACGCAAACGCAGATGAACGGCTAACCGACTACGAGCGATACGTAGCAAACTGCGAGGAGCTCGGGGTGACAGGCGTTAAGGATGCCCTTGACCGCATGATCGTATGTGACGACATCATCGCCAACTATGACCGTCATTGGCGTAACTTTGGCCTTGTGCGAAACGTCAACACGCTAACCTGCAGACCAGCCCCCATCTTCGATTCGGGCTCATCGCTCTGGTGCAACATATCTATAGAGGAGCTTAGGGCAGGAGAGCACAGTTTTGCCAGCGCGCAGTTCCATTCAAGTCCCGCGAAACAAATGTTGCTTGTTGAGGATATGAACTGGTTTGACGGGGACAAACTCAAAGGCTTTGTCGACGAGGCAATCGAGATTCTGTCTAAAAACGATGCCCTAGCAGCGAGACTGCCTTATCTAAAAGAGGCGCTAACGTGGCGCCTCGAAAGAATGATCGACATCGCTGAATGGAGTTAGCAAGGCAGCATTGCCCCGCCAACTCCCCTACCGTCCGCGCAGGGCCTTGAGCTTGGCCAGGGCATCGGGACTCAGGCGGCTGCCCAGAGTCATCTTGATTTGCGGAGCTTCCTCTGCCTCGTGAACGTCGTTATCGATCTGTTTGATCTCGTCCACCAGCATACGGCTCGAGATGCGCGTGACGCCCTTGCCCATGACGACAGCCTGGATCGTGCCGTCGCTCGATACCACGGAGCACGCGCGGCCTTCCTCACGTGCCTCGATGCAGAGCTTCTGCACCACGGTATCGGCCGAAACACCCGTCGGCGAAAACTCAATGCGCACGCCGCGGGCCGGTAGGTTGGGGCGCTCGCTGGAGATATTGCCCGCGCCGTCAAATACGATCACGGCCTCGTAGCGGCCCTGGGCAAACGCGGCTACGTCATTAATGAGCGCCGTGCGCGCCATATCGTGAACGTCGCTGGAATACGGATCGTCAGAATGGTCGTACACGAGCTTTTCGTAGCGCGGCGTACAGTGGATCACGTTGTAGCCGTCGACCACCAGCAGCTCGGGCTTGTTGGAGTGCACCGTCGAGACTGGGTCGGCGATAGCCTGCGCAAACGCATTGCCGCCCACGCCGTAGGTCGCGGCCGAAACAATCGGCTTGGCCGAACCCTCGCCAAAGCGCTTGGCCTTGGACTTGGCACGGTTCTTTTTGGACATGCGCTACTCCTCCCCCATGAGCTCGCCAGCGTTGCGGCGCAGCCACTCAAAGCACAGCGCCGTGGTCGCCTGGGCAACATTGAGGCTCTCGGTCATGCCGCGCTGGGGAAGCTTGGTCAAAAAGTCGCATTTCTCGAGCACCAGGCGCGAGATGCCGTCGCCCTCGGAGCCCATGACGAGCGCCACGCGGCCCTCGAAGGGAGCATCCCAGCAACTGCCTTCGGCGTGCTCGGAGGCACCGCCCACCCAAAAGCCAGCGGCCTTAAGATCGTCGAGCGCACGGGCGATGTTGGGCACCTGCGCGATAGGCAGATGCATGACGGCGCCGGCAGAAGTCTTGTAGCTGCCCACGGTCACGCCGGCGGCGCGCTTGTTGGCAATGATAACGCCCGCGGCGCCCACAACTTCGGCGGAGCGCACAATGGCACCAAAGTTGCCGTCATCGGTCACGTGGTCGAGCACGACGACAAGGGCCGGACCGTCGCCCGCGCGGTCGAGGATGTCGGCGACATCCGCGTAGGGGAAGTTACCCACCTCGAGCGCAATGCCCTGGTGAGCGCCATGGCTCGAAAGCGCATCGAGCTGTGCGCGCGGCACGTACTTAATACGAACACCCGCGGCGTTGAGGTCATCGACTAGACGCGACAGGGCGGCATCGCGCTCCCCGCCCTCGGCAATGAGTGCGCACTTGATGGGAAAACCGGTGCGCAGCGCCTCGGCGGCAGCACGACGGCCTTCGATAAACTCACCCTTGGGAGCCTGGACAGCGTCGCGGCCACGCTCGCGCTGCGGACGCGCAGCCTGAGCTTGGGAGCGCTCGCGCTGACCCTTGGACGCGGCAGTGCAGTCGTTGCGGCGAATCGGACGCGAGCCAGAAGCGGCCTGCTTGCCTCCACGTGGTGCACGCTTGCGATTGTCGGCCATAAAGCGGCCTCCTTTAAAAAATTTTCAAACAGGACAAAAGAAGCGACCGCTTAAGACGAATAGCTCAAGCGGTCGGTACGGGTTTTCCAAGTGCCCGAGATTGCCGTGAAAGAGGAGCGACGCGTACTTGAGTACGCGAGCGACGGTTTGAGCGGCAAGGTCGGGTGCTTGGGAAACCCGCGGGGATTAGAGAGATTTGATACGGGTGCCGGCGGCGGTATCCTCAATGGTGAGGCCCAGGTCCTTGAGCTGGTCGCGGATGGCGTCGGCCAGATCCCAGTTCTTGGCGGCACGGGCCTCGGCGCGGGCTTCGAGAATCTTGGCAGCAGCCTCGTCCACGTCGTCGCCCGTATAGGCAACCAAACCGGCGGCAACGCCCAGCAGGCCCAGCGGCAGCTCGACCTTGGGCTCGGGGAGCTCAACGCCAAACGTATCGAGCAGCTCGGCCAGCGTATCGGCGGCGGCAAGCGCGGCGGCCTTGTCGGCAGCGTCGCCCGCCTGCTCCAGGTACTGGTTGCACTCGGTCACAAAGCCAAAGACGGCACCCATGGCACCAGCGGTGTTAAAGTCGTCGTCCATGCACTCCTTAAAGGTGGCACGGGTCTCGGCGGCCTTGGCGGCAAACACCTCGGATGCTGCCTCATCGGCATCGGCCGTCGCATGGTTCGCGGCCCAGCGCAGGTTCTCGACCGTACCGGCGATACGCGTGAGCGAGTTCTCGGCACCCTCCAGGCGCTCCCAAGAAAAGTCGAGCGGCGAGCGATAGCTCGTCTGCAGCATCAGCAGACGCAGAGCCGCGGCAGAGTGCTGCTCGAGCACCTCGGCCAGCGTAAAGAAGTTTCCGAGCGACTTGGACATCTTCTCACCGTCGACCAGCAGCATGCCCGTGTGCATCCAGGTGTTGGAGAAACCCTGGTGCCAGGCGCAGGTGGCCTGGGCGCACTCGTTCTCGTGATGCGGGAAGGCCAGGTCGGAACCGCCGCCGTGAATATCGATCGGAGTACCAAGGTAGCGGTGAACCATGGCGGCGCACTCGGTATGCCAACCGGGACGGCCCTCGCCCCAGGGGCTCGGCCAGCTGGGCTCGCCGGGCTTGGCGGCCTTCCACAGGGCAAAGTCGAGCGGGTCGTTCTTGTCCTCGTTCTCCTCGATGCGCGCGCCAACCATAAGGTCGTCGATGTTGCGGCCCGAGACCTGACCATAGTTGGGATCGCTGCGCACGGCAAAATACACGTCGCCGTTATCGGCGGCGTAAGCGTGGCCCTGCTCGATAAGCGTCTTGATCATGGCGATCATGGGGCCGATCTCCTTGGTGGCGCGGGGGCGCACATCGGGATCGAGCACGTTGGCGGCGCGCATGACGCCGATGAACTTATCGGAGAACTCCGTCGCGACTTCGGCGGGCGTACGGCCCTGCTCGTTGGCGCGCTTGATGATCTTGTCATCGACATCGGTAAGGTTCTGGGCGAACGTGACCTCGTAGCCGCTCGCGATGAGCCAGCGACGAATCACGTCAAAGCTGATGAACGTACGGGCATTGCCGATGTGGATGTTGTCGTAGACCGTGGGGCCGCACACGTACATGCGGACCTTGCCGGACTCGATGGGCTGGAACTCTTCCTTTTTATGGGTAGCGCTGTTGTAGATACGCATTCGTTACTCCTTAGCGGTTTTCTGTAGCAGGCAGACGGCCCAGGCGCCGATTCCCTCGCCTTGGCCTTCCCAACCGAGCTTTTCGGTCGTGGTGGCGGCGACGCCCACGTTTTCGACGTCAACGCCCAGGGCATGGGCAAGGTTGGCACGCATGGCATCGCGGTGCGGGGTGATCTTGGGTTGCTGACAGGCAATGGTGCAGTCGGCATCGACAAACTCAAAGCCCAGCTCGCGCGCATAGTCCATCACGCGAGCGAGCAGCACCATCGAATCGGCACCCTCGTACGCGGGATCGGTGTCGGGGAATAGCTTGCCGATGTCTCCCCCGCGGCAGGCGCCCAGAATGGCGTCGGCCAAGGCGTGCGCGAGCACATCGGCATCCGAGTGGCCCAGCAGGCCACGCTCGTAGGGGATGTCGACCCCGCCGATGATACATCGACGCCCCTCCACCAGACGGTGGACGTCGTAGCCGTGGCCAATGCGCAGGTTACTGAACATGGGGAAGGTCCTCTCCCTCGGCCATGCGGCCGAGCAGAATCGCGGTTACGGGACGCAGGTCCTCGGGCACCGTCACCTTAAGGTTATCGCGCGGACTCTGGACGCAACGTACGCGTCCGCCCATGCGCTCGACCAGCGACGAATCGTCGGTGCCGATAAAACCCTCGGCGATAGCTGCGGCGTGAGCACGCTTCATGGCGTCGACGCTAAAGATCTGCGGCGTCTGTGCGGCCCAATAGAGCTCGCGCGGCGGCGTCTCGACGATATTGTCGCCGTCGACGATCTTGAGCGTGTCGATCGCGGGCTGTCCGCACACGACACCGTCGAGGGCACGGTCGCCCATAAGCACGTCGATGGCATGGTCGATGGCCTCGGTGGTAATGAGCGGACGGGCGCCGTCGTGAATGGCAACATATTCGAAACCCGCCGGAACCGCATGCACGCCGGCACGGGTGGAATCCTGACGGGTATCGCCGGCATCGGCAAAGCTGATGGGCGTGTCATAGTCAAACGGGTCGATGGCCAGGCGGCGCATCTCGGCACGGCGCTCGGCAGGACACACCACCACGATGTGGCCGACCTTGTCGCTACGATCGAACGCGCGGATGGACCAACTCATAAGGGGACGGCCCGCTACATTGACGAGCTGCTTGCCGCCAGGATTTCCAAAGCGCTGGCCGCTGCCGCCGGCAACGACCACGGCGCATACGGGCGCCATTATGCGTTCCCTTGCTTGGTGCCCTTCATGCGGTACAGGGAGTCCGCAAGAATGGCAGGGTTGTTGACGCCAAAGTCGCCCAGGCGCTCCGGATCCTCGCTGATGTCATCCATGAGCTCCTGCAGCGAGCCGTACTCGTCGACGATCTTTTCGGCCACGCCGTCGCGCACGACGGACACACGCGAAAGCGTGCGCAGGCCCAGCGGCGTCATGACGGAGTCCTCGTCCAAGTCGTCATAGCCCAGAACTGCCGCCACGTGCTGCGGGTCGGACAGGTCCTTAGGCGTCATACGGGCAAGCTCGGCGCGGATCTTCTCGGCGTTGGCCTCAGAGGAATCGCTTGCGTAGTCGCGGATCATCAGGTCGTATTCGGTATCCATGCTGGAGCCCGCGAGCTGCTCGAGCTGCATCTGCACGAGCTTGCCCTGGTTGCCCAGCTTGACGATGCAATCCTTAAGCTCGGTCTTTGCCTGCTGCATGATCTCGAAGCTCGAGAAAATACCGGTAATGTCGGCGAGCGTGACGTAGTCGTCCAGCTCGAGGGCCGTCAGACGCAACAGGGAGCGATCGAGCGACTGGCGGGTGGTCTGGAGCGTGGCGACGAGCTGGTTGACCGAGCTCATGATGGTGGTGACGGGCTGGATCTCGTAGCTCTTACCGTGGACGTACACGTTGACGACGGCACGACGGGCCGAGACCGAAATCACGATGGCGTCGGTAAGCACCGACATGCGGGCGGCGGTGCGGTGACGCATGCCCGTCTCGCTCGTGGCGAGCGAGGGATCGGGATTGAGGTGGAAATTGGCGCGCAGGATCTGGGTGAGGTCACCATCGATAACGATGGCGCCGTCCATCTTGGAAAGCTCGAACAGACGGTTCGAGGTGAACGAAATGTTGAGCGGGAAGCCGTCGTTACCGGCA
>CAJMPK010000069.1 GCA_905215205.1 uncultured bacterium
CGACTTGCCAGGCTTCTCGGGCTTGGTGGTGGGCTGCTCGGGCTTAGCGGGCTGCTCGGGGGTACCGGGCTGCTCGGGAGTACCAGGCTGCTCGGGAGTGCCAGGCTGATCCGGGGTTACCGGGTCGGTGGCAAGAGCGTCCTTGGCGTAGGTGATGGACACCTTGAGGCCGTTGGTCTCGGTGTTCAGGTCGCTCGGGGTGAAGGGCTGGTCGAAGTTCTCAGCCTTCAGATAGGCGCGCATCTCCTGGAGCAAGGCCTTGCACTTGACGTAGGTGTTCTCGGTGGCAGCATTGCCGGCCTTGTTTGCCAGGGCGGTACGGGCCTCGGTGCCCTCGGTGGCCTGCATGACCTCGTCGACTTCCAAGTTCTGCTCGACGAGCTCGTTCTGGAGGGCGTCGAGGTAGGTGCGGACGTTGACGCCGAGCAGCTCGGGATGCTCGAAGCAGAGGGAGCTGATGTCCATGAGGACGTAATTGATGGAGTTCTCGGGTTCTTCGTTGTTTACGATGTCCGTCTCTTTGCAGTGATCGTAGGAGACGGTCTGGTCGCTGAAATACGGGCTAACCTCGGTGAGCAGTGCGGAGTAGAAGGGGATGGCGACGGAGTACGCGGCGCGGGAGAGCATTTCCCATTGGATGGTTGCGATCTCGGGATCGAGGCCATCGCGAATCTGGAAGAGGTTGATCTCGCTGTTGCTTTCGGTACCGATGGCGTAGGCGCCGTCGGTGTTAGCGTTGAGGCCCGGGGCCTTCTCGCCGCGGTTGCCAAACGCGCGGATCATCTCAAAGGTGTTCCAGTTGGATTTGCCAGGCTGGAAGAACAGGGGCTGTGCCTCGAAGGGCAGAGCGCCGGTCGTGGCGCGGGCGTTTTCGCGCGTGTCCTTTACGATCTTATAGTCGGTGCCCTCGGTGAGCGGCGCATCGAAGTAAGCGCGACCCTGGACATAACGTGTCCAAGAGTGCATGGCATTTTCGCTAATTTCCTCGCCGTAGGTCTGGGCAACGTCGAACTGGCCATCATCGAAGTACTTGGCGAAGCCCTTCTCCTTGGGCATAGATTCGATGCCCTCGGAGTGGAGGCAGTTCTCGGTGTCGTTGAGGTCAACCTTGTAGTTGAGGTTGCCGATGTTGGGGTTAAGCGAGGCGATGTCATCGGTGAGCTTCATGGCGATCCACTGATGGCCGGAAAGTGCGGCGAACAGCCAGGTCTCATTGTTGTCGGAGATGATAATCTGGTCGTTGCCGCAGGCGCCCTGGTCGTCGATGATCTTGCCGAGGAGCTCGACACCCTCACGTGCCGTGGCGCTTTCGCCCAAGATTACGCTGCCGTAGCTATTTTCGCCAATGCCAGTATCGGTCAGGGGGTCCGCAGCCTTGGCAGCTGCATTCATGTAGGTGGTCAGCGTGGCGGAGCAGGAGACACCCTTCTCGTTGATGCCAGCCTCGGAGTAGGCATCCCAGCGCTCGTCCCACTGACTGGGGTGGTCACGCACATAGGTGTAGCGATACGAGGTCTTGGTCGAGGTATACACGAATGCAGACTCATCCGAGCTGTAGGTGTGACCAGGGCCAAACGAAGGCTCGATGCCAAAGTGCTTGAGGTAACGCTTGCGGTAGTCCTCAGCACGGCCGTAGTACGTATTACCGTCGGCCGTCAGCTTGTTGCCCATATAGACCTGCGTGCAGGCGAGCGCAGAGGTCGGCATGGACATGATGGTTGCAGCTCCAAAGGCGAGGCCTATGCCTAGCTTCTTGAGCGCGTTGACGGGGTGAGTTTTCCTCATTTTCCCTCCCAGCGTGCGAAAGCCCTCTGTCGCCAGAGGGCTTCAGCCAATAAAGACACCTCATTAGCGTAACGAACTAGAAACAATATTCATCTATGTAAGAAACTTACTCGATAAGCGTGATGAAATATGCGATGAGCGGTTAATTGTACTCAGTTTATAGCTTTACTTTAATAAAGACGCCCTGTAATTACTGTAGTCGAATAAAGTAGCTGGGAATGCCCGAAATGAAAATCCCCTACTGTTTGGCAAATGCATAAACAGCGGGAGAGTCGATAACTGGATGAATATCATACCAATGTGGATTTACTTCTTTCGGCGGTGAATCACATTGATGGCGTAACCGACGAGCATGGCCAAGACGATGACGATAAAGCCGATCAGGGGATTGTCGTTCATGGGGTCCTCCTATTTTCCGAGCGGGGAGAATTCGACGATGAGGTCGAGGCATTGCGGAAGCGCGCGGGCTCCAAAGACGCCCGAATTGCTGGAGATAATCTCGCCATCGAACTGCATGCCCAGCGATGGCGTGCAGGTGATCTTGGCTTCCTTGGTCTGGATGATCTTAAACTGCGGACGGCCGAGCACTTTGCCAGCGGGGTCGAGCGCGGCGGTAATTACCGTGGGGAGCAGCTGCACCGTGCGCACGGGTTCAATAACGGCGATGTCGACCATGCCGTCGTTCATGCGGCAGCTGGGGAATAGGTTGATGTCGTTTTGGATGACTGAGGTATTGCCCGCCATGCAGCAGATGCCGTCGAGCTCCTCGACAATGCCGTCGTGTTCAATGGTAAAGTGCGCCACCGTGGGGTTGGGCGTGGCGAGCGCGGAGAGAAAGTAGGCGATCTCGCCAATGTCGTTTTTGGCGGGAGCGGCCTTCATCATGATCTCGGCGTCGAAGCCCGAACCGGCGATGATGATAAAGCCGTGGCGCTTCTCGTTACCGTTCTCGTCGAGCCAAAAGAGCTCACCCATGTCCACTTTGACCGTGCGGCCGGCGCGGCAAGCCTTGGCAAGCGCCGCCGCCTCGGGGGCATTGCCGATGTTGTTAAAGAACAGGCAGGCCGTGCCGGAGGGGAAGACGAGCGTAGGGACACCGCACCCGCGCATCTGGTCGAGCACGTTGGAGACGGTGCCGTCGCCGCCCGAAACGACTACGCGGTCGAACTCACGAACGTCCGTCACCGCGTCCTCGGGCTCCATGCCATCGCCGATAAAGCGCATTACGACCTCGTCGCCGCCCTGTGCAAGGGCGTGCGTGAATGCGTAGATTTCATCGGAGCTGGGACCCGATGCCGGGTTGTGGATGATAAGGCAGCGCATACTTACGTTCCCGTTCTGTGACTAACCGAGTATAGTTGTAGGGCAATGCCGATATCCTACCCGTGTTTTTCGGGCCTAACCTTATTCGATGGGTTGATATGTACATTTCCACACATCAGGCTCTGGTCGACTTTTGCCAGCGCGCCCGCAAGTTCGACGCGATCGCCGTCGACACCGAGTTTTTGCGCGAGCGCACGTTTCATCCGCGCCTGTGCCTGGTCCAGATTGCCACCCCCGCCGAGAGTGTCGCTGTCGATCCGCTGGTGATCGACGACCTGTCGCCGCTGGCCGAGCTTATGGCAGACGAAGGCGTGGTCAAGGTATTCCATGCTTGCTCTCAAGACATGGAGGTTATGCTCCATACTGTGGGTGCGCTGCCGCGACCGATTTTTGACACACAGGTTGCCGCCGCCTTTTTGGGCGAGCGCCAGCAGATTTCGTATGGCGCGCTTGTTCAGACGTTCTGCGGCGTATCGCTGCCCAAGACCGAGTCGCTGACCGATTGGTCGCGTCGCCCGCTGAGCGATAAGCAGATCGAATACGCGATCGACGATGTGAAGTACTTGATCGTCGCCTATACCGAGATGATGAGCCGCCTGCGCGAGCTGGGCCGCGTGGATTGGGTGCTCGACGAGTTGCGTCCTCTGGCCGACGAGTCGCACTACCGTGCCGATCGCCATGAGGCATTCCGCAAGGTCAAGCGCATCAACTCGTGCAGTCGCCATCAGCTGGGCATCGCGCGCGAACTTGCCGCCTGGCGTGAGGACCGCGCCGAGCGGCGCAACATACCGCGCAAGTGGGTTATGTCCGACGATACGCTGTTGGCCCTGGTTAAGCGTAATCCCGTGCGTGTTGAGGAGTTCCGCAGCATTCGCGGTACCGACCAACTGGGGGAGCGCGACGTGGACGGCGCGCTGATGGCCATCAAGCGCGGCGCGAGCTGCCCGCACGACCGCCTGCCGCTTATGGTGCGCGGGCATCGCCAGGTCTCTCCGGAGCTGGAGAGCGTGACGGATCTCATGTACGCGCTCATCCGCCTGGTTGCCGAGCGCTCGGGCGTGGCGACTTCGGTCATTGCCTCGCGCGATGACCTGGCCGACTACATTGAGCATCCTGAGCAAAGTCCCCTGCGCGAAGGCTGGCGTTTTGAGCTTGTGGGTTCGCGTCTGGACGACCTGCTCTCGGGCAATATGGGACTCACCGTAAAGGACGGAAAGATCGAACTTTTATAGTTTCGCGGTTTAGCCGGGCGCTGCAAACGTTCTAGAGCGGTAATGCCGAAACATCGATGCTGATTTGCTTGTCAGCTGAGTGGGTAGAATGCCTCCAACGTGTAACTCGATTCGGAGGAATTCGCATGCCCTATTACTATGGTTACGGCTTTGGCATCGATCCGCTGTACCTGTTGGTTGTTCTTGTTTGTACGGTGCTCGGTCTTGCGGCGCAGAGCTATATCAACTCGACGTACAAGACCTGGTCCAAGGTTCGCTCGGACGGCGACACGGGTGCCACGGTCGCTCGCCGCATGCTTGACGCCAACGGTTGCAACGTCGTGGGCATCAAGGGCGTGGCTGGTGAGCTCACCGACCACTACAACCCGCAGGATAACAACCTGTATCTCTCGGATGCCAACCGTTCGGGCGGGTCGGTCGCAAGCGTTGCCGTGGCCTGCCACGAGGCGGGCCATGCCGCCCAGCGTCAAAGCGGTTACGCCATGATGAAGGTGCGCACCGCCCTGGTCCCAGTCGTCAACTTTACCCAGAACACCTGGACCATCGTGTTGCTCTTGGGCCTGTTTATGAACATTGCCGGGCTCACGACCCTCGCGTTGATCTTCTTCTCGTTTAGCGTACTGTTCCAACTCGTTACGTTGCCTGTCGAGATTGACGCCAGCCGACGCGCCGTGGCGTACATCGAGCAGTCGGGCATGAGTTCCAAGCAGGTCAACGGCGCCAAGAAGGTGCTGACGGCGGCCGCGCTTACCTATGTGGCCGCAGCGCTCACTTCGATCATTCAGCTGCTCTACCTTATGGCTCGCTACAACAGAAACTCCAACCGATAACAAATTGGGTCGCTGGGCGCCGCGGGGATTCGTGTCCCCGCGGCGCTGTACTATGTGTTGGACTTGAATTTGCGCAGGGCCGAAGCCCCTGTGCACGATGACGAAAGGAGGCTGCGTGGCAGGCTGGAATCTAACCGGCAATGCCGTTTCCGCCGAGTTCGACGGTTCGGACGATCAGGAGCGCAAGGAGCTCAGCGTGAGCCAGGCGGTGGAGATCGCCGCCGGCGCGCTCGATGCCATTCCGCAGCTGAGCGTTTTGGGCGAGGTCACGGGCTTCCGTGGCCCCAATGCCCGAAGTGGCCACTGCTACTTCCAGATTAAGGACGATTCGGCGGCCGTCGACTGCATCATCTGGAAGGGCGCCTACCTTAAGCGCACCTTCGACTTGCGCGACGGCATGCAGGTGAGCTTTAAGGGCAGCTTCAATCTCTATAAGGCTACGGGCCGCATGAGCTTTGTCGCTCGCTCGTTTTCGCTGGCGGGGGAGGGTCTGCTGCGTCAACAAGTGGCGCAACTGGCCGAAAAGCTACGCCGCGAGGGCCTGATGGACGAAGCGCGCAAGCGCCGCATCCCGGTGTTCTGCTCGCGCGTGGCGGTCGTCACCTCGCTTTCGGGCGCCGTAATCGACGACGTCAAGCGCACATTGCGTCGTCGCAACCCGCTCGTCGAGCTCGTCTGCGTGGGTGCCAAGGTACAAGGCGAGGGTGCGCCGACAGAGCTCATTGAGGGCCTGCGCCGCGCCGCTTCCATTACGCCGGCGCCCGACTGTATCTTGCTGGTGCGCGGCGGAGGCTCCTTTGAGGACCTTATGACCTTTAATGACGAGGAGCTTGCCCGCGCTGTGGCGGCTTGTCCCGTGCCCGTGGTGACCGGCATTGGCCATGAGCCCGATACCTCGATTTGCGACATGGTGAGCGACCGTCGCGCCTCCACGCCCACGGCGGCGGCCGAATCGGTGGCGCCGGCTATGACGGAGTTGGCCGATGTACTCGAGGCGCGCCATCAGCGTCTGGGTGCTGCGATGGCATCGATGATTGGGTCGGCCCGGGTCGACCTGGAGATGCTCGATCAGCGCGGTCGTCGTGCCTGGGACACCTATACGGCTCGTCTGGGCGACGCGCTCGATGCGGCCGCGTGCCGCCCGTGCCTCAACGACCCAACGTTTATGGTCGAGCGTCGCGAATCGGAGCTTGCGCTGACTGCCGATCGCCTGTCGGGCGCCATAGTACGCTCGGTCGAGACATTCCGCTCCAACTTTGAGCGCCTACCCGAGCGCCTGGTTGCAAGCACCTCGGGGTTCGATGGCAAGCGCCATGCGCTCACGCTTGCGAGCTCCCGTCTGGAACATCAGGGGCGCACGATGCTCAGCAAGCCCGCGTCCGACCTGGGTCGAGCTGCCGCGTCGCTCGATGCCCTGTCGCCGCTCAAAGTGCTTGCCCGCGGCTATTCCATCGCGTACAGCGATGATGGCGTGGCCACGAGCGCCAAGACCTTTAAGCCCGGCGACGCCATTCGCGTGCGCATGGCAGACGGCAACGTGGCGGCAACGGTCAATACGGTCGAGTAGACCGCGTTTCATAGCGATAAACCTTTAGGAAAGGAAACAGATATGGCAGAGAAGACCCCGGTCGAGCAGCTTACGTACAAGCAGGCCTCGCAGGAGCTGGAGCTCATCATCCGCAGCTTGGAGTCGGGCGATATGGAGCTCGAGGAGTCGCTCGAGAGCTATACCCGCGGCGTCGAGCTCCTCAAAAGCCTACGCACCCGCCTGTCCGATGCCGAGCAGAAGGTCTCGGTGCTCCTTAAGGACGTCGACGGCAACGACGTGCTCGCCGACGGCGAAGCCGCCAACACGGACGACAGCCTCTCGTTCTAACCATCCCGACCAAATATAATTACCTTGGTCTGTGAGAAAGGAACCAGCCATGTGTGACTGCATCTTCTGCAAAATTGCCAACCACGAGATCCCCTCGACCGTTGTCTATGAGGACGACCAGGTCATCGCCTTCGACGACCTCAACCCCCAGGCGCCGGTCCACACACTCGTGATCCCCAAAAAGCACTACAGCGACATCGCCGACAACGTGCCGGCCGAGACCATGGGTGCCATGGCTCACGCCATCCAGGAGGTCGCCAAGGTCAAGGGCTTGGAGGACGGTTTCCGCGTCATCTCCAACAAGGGCGTCAACGCCGGCCAGACCGTCATGCACTTCCACATGCACGTCCTCGGTGGCAAAAACCTGGGCGAGAACCTCATCTGAGGACGCGTAGCCCGTCGACTTGGCTGCCTTTGGAGTAATCTATGCAGCTTTCTCAACTCGAATACCTTCAAGCGGTAGCGAACTGTGGCGGCGTGCGCAAAGCAGCTCGCGCCGTTCATGTGAGTCCGCAGGCCGTTTCGTCGGCAATCAAAAAGTTGGAATCTGAGTATCAGATCGTTTTGCTCGACCGATCGGCGGGGGGGGGTTTTTT
>CAJMPK010000070.1 GCA_905215205.1 uncultured bacterium
CGGCGAGCGTGACGTAGTCGTCGAGCTCGAGGGCCGTCAGGCGCAGCAGGGAGCGATCGAGCGACTGACGGGTAGTCTGGAGCGTGGCGACGAGCTGGTTGACCGAACTCATGATGGTGGTGACGGGCTGGATCTCGTAGCTCTTGCCGTGAACGTACACGTTGACGACGGCACGACGAGCCGAAACCGAGATCACGATGGCATCGGTGAGCACCGACGTGCGAGCGGCAGTACGGTGACGCATGCCCGTCTCGCTCGTAGCGAGCGAGGGATCGGGATTGAGGTGGAAGTTGGCGCGCAGGATCTGGGTGAGGTCGCCGTCGATGACGATGGCACCGTCCATCTTGGAGAGCTCGAACAGACGGTTCGAGGTAAACGAAATGTTGAGCGGGAAGCCGTCGTTGCCGGCAGCGAGCACGTTTTCGGTGTCGCCGACGCAGATAAGGGCGCCCAGGTGACCGGCAATGATCATGTCGAGGGCGGTGCGGATCGGCTGGCCAGGTGCCGTCAGGCGAATGGCCTGTTCCATACGCTTTTGCAGCTCGTTCTTATCCAAGGCATCGCTCCCATCGTATACGCTCCATAAACGTCAATAAGTTTCTCACGGTTTGCCCCTGTGACGCCCGCAAAATCCGATGCTTACAGAATGAGCGAACACAGCTGAGAGCCCCAATCCAAATGAGCTGCTTATGTGGTAGCATCGGGATTCGCATAAATGAGGGAGTAGTCGCGTGGCCGGGTTCGCCTCCGGTGGCGCGGCAAGTCAACACACTGGCCGATGCGGCCTGGCTTGCCTTAATGAACGAGACTCGTGGCTGTGCGCGCAACGCGTACGCCACGGGTCTTTTTTGTTACCCCCCCAAGAGGTACACGCGGGCCCGCCCGCAGAGAGGGAGCCAGACTATGGGACTCGCAGAGCTCGTGTTGCTCGCCGTTGGCCTTTCGATGGACGCCTTTGCCGTTTCCATCTGCAAGGGCCTCGGCATGAAGAAGATCAACTTTAAAGTCGCCGTGGTGCTCGGCCTGTTCTTTGGCGGCTTTCAGGCCGGCATGCCCGTAATCGGATGGGCGCTCGGCAGTCAATTCATGGGCAACATCGGACCCATCGACCATTGGATCGCCTTCATCCTTTTGGCCTTCATCGGCGGCAAAATGCTGTGGGAGGCTTTTACCGAGGACGAGGATGAAGGCGACGGCAAGGATGCCGAAAAGATTGAACTGGGCGAGTATCTGATCCTCGCCATCGCCACCTCAATCGACGCCCTGGCCGTGGGCATCTCGTTCGCCGCGCTTTCGGTCGACATCGTTCCCGCTGTATCGCTTATCGGCGTCACAACGTTTATCTTCTCCGTCGCCGGCGTAGCGATCGGCCACACCTTTGGCGCGCGCTACGAAAAACCCGCCACCATCGTGGGTGGCGTCGTGCTCATCCTCATCGGGCTTAAGATCTTACTTGAGCATCTGGGGATCCTCGCGATATAAAAAAACGCCTCTCATAAGCCAACGTCAATGTAGGAGTCTCATGCAGAGTTTTGCATAATGCCTATTCGTGCAGACTTTTGCATGTCATACTGATATGCAAAAGTCTGCACGTTAGGAGATAGCCGTGGATACCCTTCCCATCACCACACCGCGCCAAGCTGGCATCTACGTGCGCCAGGCACGCGAGACTCAGGGTCTCACCCGTGCCGCCCTCGCCAAAAAGGCCGGTGTTTCGGAGCGCCTGCTCGCATCGCTCGAGCTAGGAGACGCCACCGGCATTCGACTCGACAAGTTGCTGGCGATTTTCGACGCTCTTGGACTGGTACTCGCAGCACAAGGGGATATCGACGAAGCGAAAAACGAGCGACCAGTCGACGCCCCGCATGCCAATCCGCTGCCTCGCAGCATCCCCAGGCGCCATCACACTCAACGTCCTCATCATCGCAACCGTCGTAGTACCGCCATTCCGGCTCTTCCAGATACCCCCTTTACATCCGCACTCTACGACGAGATCTTCGCCGATTTCGCCATGTCCAATCTCGGAGTCTCGATTGCCGCAAACGCATCTAGCCAAACCATGTCCGAAGGGAAATAGCCAATGGCCAGAACATCACTTCGGACCATTATTTGCGGCGTGCCTGCTGGAACGCTCACGCAAGATGAGAACGGTCTTATCAGCTTTACCTACGATCATGACTATGACGGGCCAGCCCTATCGACCAACATACCCGTATCGAATCGCACATACGGACAACAGGTCATGAATCCGTACCTGTTTGGCCTTCTACCCGACAGCGAGGACCAACGAAAAGCGATTGCCGCCGAATTCGACGTTAAGCCCAACAATCCCGTTGCGTTGCTCAGCCATATCGGACTCGACTGTCCGGGCGGAGTGCAGTTTTGTGCCGAAGAAGATGCCGACGCCGTCCTGTATCGCGCTGGCGAATACCGCCCTATAGACGACCACGAAATTGCTCTTCGTCTCAAGTCGATCAGAGATGACCGCGATGCATCGTGGATGGGTCTAGATGAAAGTTGGTCACTTGGAGGCAACCAGGGCAAGTTCGCGCTCGCGTTCATAAACGGCCGCTGGTGCGAATGCATGGGCTCCTCGCCCACGACGCATATTTTCAAAAATGGCGTTATCGGATTTAAACTCGAGGCTCTCAATGAGTTTGTCTGCATGAAAAGCGCCCAGCGCGCCGGCATCGCAACGGCAAACGTCGAATATCGTATGTTTGAGGACGAACCTGCCCTCATTGTTGAGCGCTATGACCGCGTGAAAGTCAAAGACGGAACGATCAGGCGCCTACATCAAGAAGACCTCTGTCAGGCACTTGGGGTGATGCCCGCCCAAAAGTACACGGCAGACGGCGGCCCGACCACACGCGACATTCAAGAGCTCCTCGTAAATACGAGTCACCATCAACTTAACCTGTATCTGTTTACGCAGATACTTTTCTTTAACGCCATCATCGGCGCACCGGATGCGCACGCGAAAAACTATTCCCTGCTCCTTGGAAACGACGGCGCAGCCATGATGGCTCGAATGTACGATGTCGCGTCGGGTTTGGCGTATGAGCGCATGCGCCGCCGGGCGCGCCTTGCCATGGGCGTTGGCGGCGAGAATCGCGTGGGGCGCATCGGCCCAGGCGCTATCCGCCGATACCACGGCATGGGCGACCCCGCGCTGGAAGCGACGCTCACCGATGCCGGGCTGACCGAGAAGTTTTGCTTTGCGACCATGATGGACCTCGCCTACGAGGTGCCCATTTGCATGGAAGAGGTTATGGACGAATACGCCGACCTGCCCGGCATGGCGGACCTGCGTGAGCATATGCTCGGCCCCGTCCGCGAAAACTGCCAGCGCACCCTCGAGCTCATCAGGGCAGAAATGGACTAGGTGGCCGTAATTTCGCAATTATCAAACAAAAGAGAGGGGGCACCCGTTGCTAAAAGCTCGGATGCCCCCCCCCTCATAATTTCATTTGCAATCCGCTAGCACGTGGCTCGGACTGCTGCTAGCGCAACCTTTACGCAGCGAGGCGCTTGAGGACGTCGATGAGCAGCTCGTAGAAGCGCTCGGCAGAAGCGAGCTCCATGCTCTCATCCGGGGTGTGGACATCGGAGAGCGTCGGGCCCACGGCGATGGCGTCCAGGCCGTGCAGGGCCTCGGCAAACAGGCCGCACTCAAGGCCGGCGTGAATGGACTCGATGCGCAGCTCGGAGCCAAAGAGCTCGCGATAGCTCTCGACAAAGACGTCGCGGACCGGCGAATGCTCGGCATAGCTCCAACCAGGATACTCGAACTCAAACTTGGCGTCGAAGCCCAGGACATCGGCCAGCGTCTGCAGGCGGTCCTTGAACTCGTTCTGCAGCGAGGTGATCGAGGAGCGCGGGGACAGCATGATCTTGACCTCGTCATCAGAAGTGGCAACCACACCGATGTTGGAGGAAACCTCGACGGAACCGTCGGTGGCGACGTTGCGGCGAATCACGCCGTTAGGGGCAAGACGCAGGGCGCGGATGAGGGCAAGCGCGGACTTCTGGTCCATGGCCTCGACCTCGGCGTCGTCGGCAATCTCGACGGTGCAGGTAAAGCCGGGGTCGAAGACCTCGAGCTCGGCAGTGACGTCGGCGATGATGCCCTTTGCAATCTGGGCCGCGGCCTCGGCGGCAGCGTGGTCGGCGTAGACCAGAACAGCCTTGCACTCACGGTTGATGGCGTTGTCCTTGGTGCCGCCGTTGAAGCTGACGATGGCGGGCTCGCCGGCAACCATCAGGCGGTCGATGATGCGGGCCATGATGAGGTTGCCGTTGCCGCGCTCCAGGTGGATATCACTGCCGGAGTGACCGCCCAGCAGGCCGGAGATGTCGAGCGTGAGGGTGCTACCGGTCTTGTGCTCGCGCGCGATCGGGCAGGTGTAGGTAACGACGACGCCGCCGGCGCAGCTGACGGTGGCAACGCCCTCTTCCTCGGAGTCAAGGTTAATCATGGTGCGGGCGCTAATCTGGGACTTGTCGAGCGTCTCGGCGCCGACCAGGCCAGTCTCCTCGTCGGTGGTGAACACACACTCGAGAGCCGGATGGGCAATCGAATCATCGTTGAGCACGGTAAGCATCAGAGCGACGGCGATACCGTTGTCGGCGCCCAGCGTGGTGCCGTTGGCGGTGAGGACGCCGTCCTTGACGACCAAGTCGATACCATCGGTCGTGAAGTCGTGCTCAACGGAGCCCAACTTGTCGCACACCATATCGATGTGGCCCTGCAGCATTACGGTCGGGGCATTCTCGGCGCCGGCAGATGCGGGCTTGCGAATGATGACGTTGTAGACCTCGTCCTGATAAACGTCGAGACCGCGCTCCTTGGCAAATGCGACCAGGAAATCGCTGATGCCCTTCTCGTTGCCAGACCCACGGGGGATCGCGCTGACCTCCTCAAAGAAATGGAGCAGCTGGGCGGGCTCGTAGCCGGTAATCTTGTAGTCCATGGTGCCTCCTTGGCGCAACTGGTTAGACAGTAAGACATGCGACTTGTATATTCCCAGACTTTGCGTGCATAAACCAGTCGAAAACGCCGAGCGCCCCCGCATCATCGGCTAACGGCGGGGAAACGCCACTTTATTAAGATAAAGCAGGTTAGACGGGCCGCGCGAAGGAACGTTGGGCCCTTCAACCAACCTCAACGCTTGATCAACGTTTATGCATACGCCGTTGGTATGTTTAATGAGGTTTTTGTCCTCCGTCACGACGTAATCGGCATCAATGCGATTGGCGACGCCCAGCATCAGGTCGTCCTCGAAGTCGTTGTGATGATACTTGAACACAAAGGAGTCGAAGACCTCGTCTGCACCGACCGGCGCGATGAGGGCGAGCTCGCGCATCTGCCGAACGCATGCCCAGGCCGTTTCGTCCGCCGCCGCAATGGCGTTATCGCTCAGCGAACCATTCTTCCTTCGGCACTCCCTCTTAATCGCCGCCGAGACAAGATACGAGACATCTTTGACCGAAAGAGACGAGGCAAACAGGGCAATCTGCTCCGAGACATCGGCAATCTCGAATAGACGGGCGACATCCGCTGTCCGGTCCGACCTTCCAGAAAAGTAATCCATCCATACGTTAGTGTCGATAAGCAACTTGAGAATGCCGTCTGCACTCATAGCTCCACCCACTCGGGATAGCGCTCCGCCATTGCTTCCTCATAGAGGTTATCGTAGTCACCCGAGAACTCAGGGATGGGAATGCCGTATTTGAGGCACGAATCGCGAACGATATGGCTGCCCTGCGTAACCCTTGATTCCACCGACGCAGTCGCTGGCACGTTAGAGCTCGGTACCGCAACCCCCGATCTCGAGGGCATGCATCCGTTGACGACCAGATATTCCCAAAGTGTCCGCACCGCTTGAGACGGCGTCATGCCGATATGCGCCAGCACGGCGTCCCCAGCCTCTTTGAGTTGGCGATCCATGCGCACATTCATCTGGACCGGCCGTGAGTCGAGTACCGATATAGGCATGCTAGCTCCTTCTGCTATACATATTTATATTTCGAGTATAGCACCATTTACTCATAAAAAGAGGCGCCCCGACAGGAGTGCCCCTTCGCAAAGCTATGTTAATCCCTACAGCGCGCCGGAACCGGCTTGCATCATGCCGCCGGGGCCCGAGGTCACGCCGCCGCTTACGGGCGCGGCGTTTCCGGTGTGCGGCGCTGCCGGAGCGGTATCGCCCCCGAGCGCACCTGCCGGACGTGGCGCTGGGATCTCGCCTGTACCATGGCTAAAGACAAACTTGCCATCGGCCACGTCGCACAGGACGGTATCGCCCTCGCCCCACTCGCCGGCCAGCAGCTCCTCGGATAGCGGGTCCTCGATGAGCTTTTGAATAGCACGGCGCAGCGGACGCGCACCGTTGGTGAGGTCGGTGCCCTCGGCCACGATCTTGTCGTAGGCCGCATCGGTGAGCTTGATGTTCATGCCATTGGCGATCAGGCGCTGACGCAGGT
This sequence comes from uncultured bacterium, assembly GCA_905215205.1. Lineage (GTDB taxonomy): Bacteria > Actinomycetota > Coriobacteriia > Coriobacteriales > Coriobacteriaceae > Collinsella. Next base: position 6,487 of record CAJMPK010000070.1, read on the forward strand.
CGTCCACCAGCAGGTGCGCGATCTTGGTCAAGTTCTCGCCCGAGAGCTTCTGGAACACCACAATGTCGTCGATACGGTTGAGCAGCTCGGGGCGGAACAGGCGCTTGAGCTCGCCCATCGCGCGGCCCTTGATCTCACTCGACGTGAGACCCTGCTCGCCGGTAGTGCCAAAGCCAACGCTCGCATCCTGTGCGATCTCGCGGGCGCCCACGTTGGACGTCATGATGATCACGGTGTTGCGGAAGTCGACCGTCTTGCCTTGGCTATCGGTCAGACGACCCTCCTCCAGCACCTGCAACAGAATGTTGAAGATGTCGGGGTGTGCCTTCTCGATCTCGTCGAACAGCACAACCGAGTACGGGTGACGGCGCACAGCCTTGGTGAGCTGGCCGCCCTCGTCATGGCCCACGTAACCCGGAGGGCTACCGATGAGCTTGGAGACCTCGAACTCGCTGCCGAACTCCGACATGTCAAAGCTGATGAGCGCGTCCTTGCTGCCAAAGAGGTACTCGGCGAGCGTCTTGGCGAGCTCAGTCTTGCCCGTGCCGGTGGGGCCCAGGAAGATAAAGCTACCGCCGGGGCGACGCGGGTCCTTGAGCGGCGAGCGGCTGCGGCGCACGGCCTTGGCGACGGCCTCGACGGCCTCGTCCTGGCCGATAATGCGGGTCTTGAGCACGCTTTCGGTCTGCAGCAGGCGACGGCTCTCGCTCTCGGTGAGCGAGGAAACCGGCACGCCAGAGGTCACGGACACGATGTCGGCAATCTGACTCACGTCGATGGTGAGCGGGCTGGCGTCGAGCTCGGCGGTCCAGGCGGCCTTGGCTTCGGCGAGTTCAATCTCGGCGGCCTTCTGCTGCTCGGTGATCTCGGCGGCCTTGTTCATGTCATCGCTCTCGGTGGCCTCCTGCGCGGCGGCCTTGAGCTCCTCTATGCGATGCTCAGCCTCGCGCACCGGCTCGGGCGCGCGATTCGCGGCGATGCGAGCGCGGGCACCGGCCTCGTCGATGAGGTCGATGGCCTTATCGGGCAAGAAGCGATCCTGGATGTAGCGGTTGGAAAGGTTCGCGGCGGCCTCGATAGCACCCTGCGTATAGCGCACATGGTGGTGCTCCTCGTAGCGCGGCTTGAGCGCGGTCAGGATCTTGACCGTGTCCT
>CAJMPK010000071.1 GCA_905215205.1 uncultured bacterium
CCGCTGAGGCCGGTACCATCGCCATGACCGATGAGGACGGCAACGCCCTCACCGCCACCGATGCCGACGGCAACGAGGTCAAGTGCGGCGTCGCCGATCTGGGCAACGGCATGGAGTCCGTGACCTACGCTACCGTCACCGAGGATCCGGTCAACTTCTCTGTTGCCGACACCCTCAACACCATCGTCCCGAAGCTCGTCCCGCTTATGCTTACGCTGCTGCTTTACTACATGTTCGCTAAGCACAGCTGGACCCCGACCAAGGGCATTCTGCTGCTCTTCGTCCTTGGCATCCTGGGCGCTGGCCCGCTTGGTCTCTGGCCGAGCATCTGGTAAGGCTCTAGCTTGAGGGGTGTGTCCCTACGCGGCTCACACCCCGACCCCTTAAGCCATGTGTATGTTAAAAGCCGCGTGCTCGAAAGAGCGCGCGGCTTTTGTTTTCTTGATGATTTGGGTGTGGCAGACAGATAATGCTAAACGCCCAAGGTAGTAGCCGAGTTTGAGAAAATGGGAGGATAGGATGGCGATCGGAGCGCGTAAGCAACCGCTATACGATCAGCTGGTCGATATTCTGACCGAAAAGATTGACCATGAATATCGCGCCGGTGACATGATTCCTTCCGAGCGCGAACTTTCGGAGCGCTATGGTCTCTCGCGCACTACGGTACGCCTGGCTCTGCAGGAACTGGAGCGTTTAGGACTGGTGGTTCGGCAGCACGGTCGCGGTACCTTTGTGACCGACCGTTCGGCAAAGGCAACCAATCTTATGCAGTCCTACAGCTTTACCGAGCAGATGCGCGCGATGGGTCGCGACCCCGAGACCACGATTCTCGAGTTTTGCGAGATGGAGGCCGATAAGAATCTGGCCGAGCATATGGGATTGCGTATCGGCGATCGCATTTTTAAGCTCAAGCGCCTTCGTTCTGCCGACAACATGCCCATGATGGTCGAACGCAGCTATCTACCGGTTCGTCAATTTCTGTCCCTAAAGCGACCGCTACTGGAGCGTAAGCCGCTTTACGATGTGATTGAGCAAGACTTTCAGCAAAAGATACGCGTGGCCGAAGAGGAGTTCTATGCGAGCATAGCCCGTCCCACCGACGCCCACCTTTTGGGAATTGTCGAGGGCTCGCCTGTGCTCGATTTGGTCAGGACTACGTATAACGAGTCAAACGAGGTTGTGGAGTATACACTCTCGGTTGCTCGTGCCGATCAGTTTAAATACAAGGTTTACCACCAGCGCAGTAACTAGTGCTCGCATCGTTTCCATATGGTGATTCTTTGCATTTAACTGGTTACTACCAGATAACCAACCGAAGTGTATAATTGCACGTCAGAGGATTACTTCTAGAGAGAGGTATTAAAAATGTTCGAGAAGAGTGTCGAGGAGCTCACCGAGCTCGGCGCCCAGATCACCACGGCCGAGATTGCTCAGCAGCCCGAGCTTTGGCGTGATACGCTCAACATCTATCGCGAGAACAAGGAGGCCATCGAGGCCTTCCTGGCCGAGGCTCGCGCTATGGGCGAGGGCCGTCTGTCCGTTGTCTTCACCGGTGCCGGTACGTCCGACTACGTTGGCGATACCTGCGCCCCGTACCTGCGTCACGCTGGTAACACTGATCTCTACGACTTTAAGCCCATCGCCACGACCGACATCGTGAGCGCCCCGCGCGACTTCCTGCGCGCCGAGGATCCCACGCTCGTGGTTTCCTTTGCCCGCTCTGGCAACAGCCCTGAGAGCCTTGCCGCCGTTGCCGTTGCCAAGGAGCTCGTCCACAACGTCAAGTTCCTCAACATCACCTGCGCGCCCGAGGGCAAGCTCGCCGTCGAGTCCGCCGATGATCCCAATGCGCTGACGCTGCTCATCCCGCGCGCCAACGACAAGGGCTTCGCCATGACCGGTTCTTATTCCTGCATGACCCTGCTCTCCACCCTTATTTTCGACACTGCCTCTGACGAGCAGAAGGCCGAGTGGGTCGAGACGATTGCCAAGATGGGCGAGGAGGTCATCTCCCGTGAGCCTGAGATCGCCGATTACCTCGCTGGCGATTTCAACCGCGTGACCTACTTGGGTTCTGGCTCCTTCGGTGGTCTTGCCCAGGAGAGCCAGCTCAAGATCCTCGAGCTCGCTCACGGTCTGGTTGCTACTTCCTACGACACCTCCATGGGCTATCGTCACGGACCTAAGTCCTTCGTCGACGATAAGACGCTCGTCTTCGTGTTCGTCAACAACGACGCCTACACCCGTCAGTACGACATCGACATCCTCAACGAGATCGGTGGCGACAAGATCGCTCAGCACACCGTTGCCGTTCAGCAGGAAGGCGCTACCGTCTACGAGGGCGAGTCCTTCACCTTTAAGGGCTACGAGGCACTTCCCGAGGGCTACCTTGCTCTGCCGTTCGTGATGTTTGCCCAGGCTATCAGTCTGCTCAACTCCGTGCGCGTGGGCAACACGCCCGATACGCCGAGCCCCACCGGCACGGTCAACCGCGTGGTTAAGGGCGTGACGATTCACCCCTTCACCGCTTAATCGCGTCCCCCTGTAAGGGCGCCCGTCCGCTCATAACGGCGGGCGGGCGCTTTTTTGTTTTACGTGAGCTGGGTATAAGCATCACCACAGTCAACTGCTTTAGAAGCAAGGAGTGCATATGAGCACGTACGCAATTAAGGCTGACAAGTTCTTCTTGCCGGCAGGCCCGCAACTGGGCGGCTATCTTATGGTCGAGGATGGCGTCTTTGGCGCCTGGCGGGCCGACGAGCCCTCTTGCGAGATTAAGGATTACACGGGATCGTGGATCGCACCGGGTATGGTCGATACTCACATCCATGGCTTCTACAACCATTCAACTACCGATAACGATCCCGAGGGCATCGATATCAGCTCGACCGAGCTCGCCCGCCGCGGTACCACCAGCTGGCTGCCCACGACGTTCACCGATGGCGTCGAGCAGATCAAGGACGCCTGCGCCGCCATCGCTCAGGCGGACGAGGGTCGCGGCCCCGACTTCTGCGGTGCTCGCATTCAGGGCATCTACCTGGAGGGCCCCTTCTTTACCATGAAGCACGTGGGCGCACAGAACCCCGCTTACCTGATCGACCCCTCCGAGGAGGTCTTCGACCAGTGGCAGGAGGCTGCCGGCGGACGTATCGTCAAGAGTGCCATGGCCGCTGAGCGTGATGGCGCTGCCGCCTATGCTGCCGCCCTCAACGCGAAGGGCGTCGTGACCAGCATCGGTCACTCCGACGCTACCTACGATGAGTGCATCGCCGCCATCAACGCCGGTGCCAGCTGCTTTACGCATACCTATAACGGCCAGCGCGGGTTGCATCACCGCGAGCCCGGTGTCGTGGGTGCAGCCATGTCCACGCCCGAGACCTACGCCGAGATCATCTGTGACGGCAAGCACGTAAACCCTGCCGCCATCAAGGCACTGCTGCAGGCAAAGGGCTGGCAGCACACGGTGCTCATCACCGACTGCCTGGGTTGCGGCGGCATGCCCGAGGGCAGCTACACCAGTGGCGGCATGGACGTCATCATGAAGGACAACCTGTGCTGGCTCGCCGACGGCAAGAGCATTGCCGGCTCGGTGCTCACGCTTGCCCAGGGCGTCAAGAACATCGTCGACTGGGGCATCGCCAGCGCCGATATCGCCATTCGCATGGCAACCGAGGTGCCGGCACGCTCCGCGCACATCGAGGATAAGTGCGGCAGCATCATGCCGGGTCGCGACGCCGACTTTGTCGTGTTCGACCATGAGCTCACCCTCGTCGAGACGTATGTTGGCGGCCAGAGCGTCGGCAACGCCTTTACCGAGTAACGATAAAAAAGACGGCGGGCCCGAAATTGCTCGGACCCGCCGTATGAGTTAAACGCTCAAAAGCACCTTAACAGTTACAGCTTGTTAGCGATCTTCTTTGCCGTGCGCTTGACGCCGGCCACAAGACCCCCCGCGGGATGCTCCTTTTCGTATGCTAGACGCTTCTCGCGCTTGGCGTATTCTTCGACGATGATGTCGCCATACTCGTCTTCGATCTTGTCGAAGAAGTCGACGGCGCCCTTAATTTCCTCAGCGGTCGGGTGCCCCTTCTGGACGCCGCCGGTGAGTTTGAACGGCCCCCACGTATCAAAGCCGGGACAGCCGTAGACGCCCATAAAGATGGCCTGCCTCATGCGGCAGATGCCATCGATATCCTTGCCGTACCACTTGTTTTTGCCACCGTAGGTCATAAGGCCAAACACCTTGTCCTGCGGCTGCAGCACGTTCGTGAGCACGCGTGCCATGTCCTTGTCAATCTCGGAGTAATAGATGCCCGTGGCGACGCCGATTAGATGATATTCGTGCAGGTTGGGGTACTCGTTTTTACCGAGTGACTTCACGTCGAGGGTATCGATTTCGGGGTGCGCCTCGACGATGGCGTCCACGAGCTTTTTCGTATTGCCGTGGTGGCGTGAGGCATAAAGGATGATGGTTCGCATAAGAAGGCCTTTCAGCTGTAATTGCATCAATGTCTGTATGGTACCCCGTTACATGGCGGGGATACCGGACGCATCGATGAACGTGCGGGTTTGTCCTTTGGTCAGGGCCGAGACGGGTTCTTGCGAGCAAAAGCAGTTGTTCGAAAGGATGGACAATGGAATACGCTCTCTCCAACGATTCGATTTCTATCAAGGTCTCCACGGCCGGCGGCTCGTTTACCTCGATTGAGGCTGGAGGTCGCGAGTACTTGTGGCAGGGCGATCCCGCCGTGTGGTCTGGCCAGGCACCGATTTGCTTCCCGATTTGCGGAGGCTTGCGCGACAACAGCGCCATGACGTTTGCCGGGCATCACGTGAAGCTCGCTCGCCACGGGTTTGCGCGCAAACAGGAGTGGAAGCTGCTGAGCCAAGGCGAGAACGAGCTGGCGATGTGCCTGGCTTCGGAGGATAACGCCGCGCTGCTGAGCGATTATCCGTACCCGTTTAAGCTTGTCGCTCGTTATACGCTCGAGGATACCGCCGTGCGCGTCTCCTATGAGGTGACCAACGAGGGGACCGAGGACATGCCGTTCTTTATCGGCGGTCATCCCGGCTTTAGGTGTCCGCTCGATGAGGGCGAGGCCTATACGGACTACGAGTTGCGCTTTGAGAAAGACGAGGCTGCGGAGCTCTGCACCGCCGTTCCCTCGACTGGCTTGATTGACGTGGCAAACCGATCCAAGAACCCCATGGTGGGAAAGACGCTGCCCCTGTCGCACGAGCTCTTCGATTTTGCGGAGACCATCTTTGACGTGCTCGAGAGCCGTCAGGTCACGCTTTCCAAAAAGGGCGAGGACAAGGGCGTTCGCCTGAGCTTTGAGGGCTTCCCGTATCTCATTGTGTGGAGTAAGCCCGAGGGCGATTTTGTGGCAGTTGAACCCTGGGGCGGCCTCTCGACCTGCTCCGATGAGGACGACGTACTTGAGCATAAGCGCGGCTGCCTTGTCGCCAAGCCCAAGGAGACCATCGTACGCTCGTTCACGATTGAGATTCTGTAATTCCGTTTTGTCGACTCGTATCACGAGGCACAAGGAGCCTGCGAGATAAGGAGCTAAAAATGATCCTCACCGTTACGATGAACCCGTCTGTCGATACGCGCTATCAGCTCGATGAGCTCATTATCGACGACGTCAACCGCGTGACGCCCGAAAAGACCGCCGGCGGCAAGGGCCTCAACGTGGCCCGTGTGCTGGGTCAGCTGGGCGACGACGTTGTGGCAACCGGTCTACTCGGCGGCCACATGGGCGCCTACATGGCTGAGCTCATGGACGCCAACGGTATTAACAACGACTTTGTGCCCATCAAGGGCGAGACTCGAATTTGCCTCAACATTCTCCACGCCGGCAACCAGACCGAGCTGCTCGAGAGCGGCCCGACAATTGCCCCCGAGGAGCTCGATGCCTTTACCGCCAAATTTACTGAGCTTGCGGGCAAGGCCGACGTCGTCACCATTTCGGGTTCTCTGCCCCGCGGTGTCGAGGCAGACTACTATGCCAAGATCACGGGCATTGCCGAGAACGCCGGCGCCAAGGTGCTGCTCGATACCTCGGGCGCTTCGCTCGAGGCCGCCCTTAAGTCCGAAATTAAGCCCGAGCTGGTCAAGCCTAACCTGACCGAGATCAACGGCCTTCTGGGCACGAGCTTTACCACCGACGATGTGGACGAGCTCCGTTCCGCGCTCGCCTCTGACGCCCGCTTCTCCGATATCCCCTGGGTCGTCGTATCCATGGGCGCTGCCGGCTCCGTTGGCTTCCACAATGGCCGTGCGTTCCGCGCAAAGACGCCCGATATCCCTGCCGTTAACGCCACGGGCTCTGGTGACTCCACTATCGCAGGCTTCGCACATGCCATCGCTGCTGGCGCAGACGACGAGACGGTGCTGCGTACCGCCAACACCTGCGGCAAGCTCAACGCCATGGATCCCATGACCGGCCATCTGGTCATGGACCGTTGGGACGAGGTCTACAACGGCGTTGTCGTGACTGAGCTGTAAGAGTTTGGGCGACGGCTCCGGCATCGCTTGCTAGCTCATGTTGACGACAAGTGCGGTAGCATTATGCCGGGGCGCGACGCCGACTTTGTCGTGTTCAATCCCGACCTTACCCTGGTCGAGACGTATGTGGGTGGCAACAGCGTCGGTAATGCGTTTGCCGAGTAGCCGCCAAAGAAACGATCCGAGAGGGGATTTAGATGATTTACGGTGCATTGGGCGATATCGAGGAGTACCGTGGAATGCTCAAGGGCCTCGACGTGCTGATCGATTGGCTCGAGGAGAACGATCCGGCGAAGCTCGAGGTCGGCAGCCATCCGATTCTGGGCGACAAGGTCTTTGCGAACGTCATGGCTCCCACGACTCGTCCCGAGGCCGAGGCTCACTACGAGACGCATCAGCGCTATCACGACCTGCAGATCGACGTCGAGGGTCGCGAGGCCTTTAAGGTTGCCACGGGCAGCCTGACGCTGGTCCAGGAGTTTGACGAGAAGGACGACTACGATCTGGTCGATTCCGACGCTTCGATTGCCGGCGATCTTGCTGACGATAAGTTTGCGCTGTTCGTTGCCGGCGAGCCTCACATGCCCACGCTCGAGTTCCCGGGCGATGGCGCGCAGCCGGTCAAGAAGATCTGCTTTAAGCTGCTTGCAGACGCTTACTGGGAGGAGTAGCGCACTGCTCGGCTGAGCTGCTCGTCTGATGGCGTGATTCCATTGAGGAGCACGCTTGAGCCCCGTTAATCGCGGTTCCCTTGGGGATTGCGGTTGGCGGGGCTTGTTGTTGAGTAGGGGAGTTGCCGACGGCGTTGTGCTTGGATTGGCGGATGCGCGCTCGAAATCGGCAACAAAAAAGCCGCCCGAAGGCGGCTATCTTGTGCAATGGAGCCAGCGACCGGGCTCGAACCGGTGACCCCCGCTTTACGAGAGCGGTGCTCTACCAACTGAGCTACGCTGGCGACCATGTGGTGACGCAACTGAGGCGTCAACGGCTGTCTATGATACGGGACATCGCACATCCGCGCAAGGGTTCTGACGGCTTTTCTCACTTTAAATG
>CAJMPK010000072.1 GCA_905215205.1 uncultured bacterium
GAGAGCCCCGCCTCCAAGGTCTTCGACGAGGCCGAGAACCGCATGCACACCATCAAGGCTGTCATGTACGCCACGCTCAAGTAAGAGCATCTAGCATCTCGCTCGGGGTGTATTACTGCACACCCCGAGCGGCTTTGCCTGGTAAATGTCTCGCACCAGGCGGCAGGCACGGCACGGAAGAGCCGCTTCGGGCGAGAAAGTTAAATGATTTATGAAGGGGGGATGAGAACCATGACTGAGACCGCTAAGAAAAAGCGCGGTATGCCTTCATCGTTCACCATTCTTCTAGCTCTGCTGGCAATTGTTGCAGTAATTACCGTTATCGTCTCCGGCACGTCCGGTGGCGCGGTTACTGCCGCCCGTCTGAGCGATTTCTGCACCGCCCCGATTAAGGGCTTCGCTGACGCTCTGCCCGTCTGCCTCTTCGTTATGATCCTGGGCGGCTTCCTCGGCATGATGACCGAGACCGGCGCTCTGGACAACGGCATTGCCGTTTTGGTGCAGAAGCTTAAGGGCAACGAGATCATGCTCATTCCCGTGCTGATGCTCATCTTCTCCCTCGGTGGTACCACCTATGGTATGTGCGAGGAGACCGTTCCCTTCTACGCCCTGCTCGCCGCTACCATGATGGCCGCTGGCTTCGACCCCATGGTCGGTGCCGCTACCGTCCTGCTCGGCGCTGGCTGCGGCTGCCTGGGCTCCACGGTTAACCCGTTCGCCGTCGGCGCTGCCGTCGACGCTCTGACCGGCGTTGGCATTGAGGTCAACCAGTCCATCATCATCGGCCTCGGTGCCGTCCTGTGGATTGTCACTACCGCTATGTCCATCTTCTTCGTCATGAGCTATGCCAAGAAGGTCAAGGCTGACAAGGGTTCCACCATCCTGTCGATGCAGGAGCTCAAGGACGCCGAAGAGGCTCACGGCAAGGCTGCTTCCGAGGTCCACAAGGAGGTCAAGCTCACCGGTCGTCAGAAGGGTGTTCTGATTGCCTTCGCTTTCACCTTCGTCGTCATGATCGTCGGCTTCATTCCGCTGGCCGACCTCAACGAGGGCGTCGCCAACTTCTTTGACGCTGGCGCTGTCTACGACGCCGACGGTAACGCCGTCGTCCAGGGCTGGTCTGCCCTGATCACCGGCCTGCCCATTGGCCAGTGGTACTTCGACGAGGCTTCCACCTGGTTCTTCCTCATGGCCGTCCTTATCGGTATCATCGGTGGCCTGTCCGAGAAGCAGATCGTTAACACCTTTATCACCGGCGCTGCCGACATGATGTCCGTTGTTCTCGTCATCGCCCTCGCCCGCGGTATCTCCGTCCTCATGGCTAACACCGGCCTCGACGTCTACGTCCTCGACGCTGCCGCCAATGCTCTGGCTGGCCTGTCCGGCGTGATCTTCGCTCCCATGAGCTTCCTGGTCTACTTCGGCCTGTCCTTCCTGATCCCCTCGACCTCTGGTATGGCTACCGTCTCCATGCCCATCATGGGACCGCTGGCTGTTAAGCTCGGCTTCTCGCCCGAGGTCATGGTCATGATCTTCTCCGCCGCCATCGGTGTCGTGAACCTGTTCACCCCGACCTCCGGCGCCATCATGGGCGGTCTCGCCCTGGCCAAGATCGAGTGGACGACCTGGCTCAAGTTTGCCCTTAAGCTCATCGTCGCTCTCTCCGTCGTCTGCGCCGTCATCCTGACCGTCGCCTGCGTGCTGCTCTAAGTACCCAACGGGTACCCCACGGAAACCTTGACGATCCTGTAAAGGATCACCTGGTCATCGTCTGTCCGGTGGGGTAAACCCACCGGTAGACTCCTACCTTTAGCCCCCTCCCGTTCCGTGCGCGGGAGGGGGCGCTCTTGTGTTCCGGCGTTTTACCAAACGCCGGAACCACTCGACGCTGCAAGCCCGCCAGAGCGGCAATCTGACGTTCAATCGTCGGGCATGGCCAAAAGGCCTATGCCCTCCTCTTTCACGTCACCTTGCTCGCTCTGGTGGGCTTTCGCTGACTTTTGCTCCACCTGCGGCACTGCCATTGTTGGTGCAGGGAGCTGCTTGCTCGCTCTGGCGCCCGTTCGCTGTCCGTTCTCTGCCCGCGACGTTTCTGTTGTTGGTGCAAAGGGGGCAGGTTACTTTGTGCCAAAAGGGGAAGTTGCGGTGGAATAGTTCCCGTTTAACCCCTCCAGACGGCCAAACAGGAACTATTCCACCGCAACTTATCGATGGCGTGTTTGGTTGGTGCCTGTTGATGGTCTGGGTATCGGGGAGGGCGGGCTCCGTTATAATCGCCTAGGACATTAAATGGAAACGGGACGGGAGCCATACATGCGCCAGGGTTTCGACAACGCGAAGTATATCGAGCTGCAGGCTGCTCACATTAAGGAGCGCATCTCGCAGTTTGGTGGCAAGCTCTATTTGGAGTTTGGCGGCAAGCTGTTTGACGACTATCATGCGAGCCGCGTGCTGCCGGGTTTTGAACCGGACAGCAAGTTCCGCATGCTCAAGAGCATTGCCGATGATGTTGAGGTCATCATCGCAATCAATGCAAACCATATCGAGAAGAACAAGGCCCGTGGCGACCTGGGCATTACCTATGACGAGGACGTCTTGCGCCTGGTCGACCTGTTCCGCGGCAACGGTTTTGCTGTCGCGGCCGTGGTCATCACACAGTATGCCGGTCAGCCCGCTGCCGATGTGTTCCGCAACCGCCTGAACGCGCTCGGTATTCCCGCCAAGCTGCACTATCCCATCGAGGGCTATCCTCACGATGTCGACCTGATCGTTTCTGATGAAGGCTATGGCAAGAACGAGTTTGTCGAGACCACGCGTCCGCTCGTTGTCGTGACGGCACCCGGCCCTGGCTCGGGTAAGCTCGCCACTTGCCTCTCGCAGCTGTATCACGAGCATAAGCACGGTACCGCCGCCGGCTATGCCAAGTTTGAGACCTTCCCGGTTTGGAATCTTCCTCTGACGCATCCGGTCAATATTGCCTACGAGGCCGCCACGGCTGACCTCGACGACGCCAATATCATCGATTCGTTCCACCTTGAGGCCTACAACAAGACCACGGTCAACTACAACCGCGACGTCGAGGCCTTCCCGGTAGTCCGTGCCCTGATGGAAAAGATCCTGGGCAAGAGCCCCTACCAGAGCCCTACGGACATGGGCGTCAATATGGTCGGCTTTGCCATCACCGATGACGATGCCTGCCGCGACGCTTCCAAGATGGAGATCGTCCGCCGCTACTTTACCGCGGTCGAAAATGTGCGCCGTACCGGCGTGGGCGATGAGCAAGTCGACCGTCTCAAGATTATTATGAAGAAAGCCGGCATCGATAAGAACTACTCACCGGCGCGCTCGGCGGCCCTCACCAGGGAGCAGCTGACGGGTGGTCCCGTGGGTGCCATGGTCATGCCCGATGGCTCCGTGGTGACCGGTAAGACCTCCACGCGCCTGGGCGCCGCAAGTTCGCTCATTATGAACGCCCTCAAGCATGTCTCGGGCGTCGACCTTGAGCTCGAGGTCATTAGCGATGAGGCGATCGAGCCCATCAGCAAGCTCAAGACGCATTTCCTGGGAAGCAAAAACCCGCGCCTCCACACCGACGAGACGCTTATGGCGCTGTCGATCACCTCGGCCACGAGTGAGACGGCCGCTCGCGTCCTTTCGGGCCTGGAGCAGCTGCGCGGTTGCGATGCCTTCTTTAGCGTGATCATCTCGCCGATGGACGAGACGGTACTGCGCAAACTGGGTATCAACGTGTGCTGCGAGCCCAAGTTTGAGCGCCGCGGTTTCTTCCATCGATAAGTTTGAAGTACCGCGGTAATTGCATTGCATTTTGGCCGTATCGGGTTAGCGCCCGGTACGGCTTTTTGATCAATTAAGCGTCTATTTCGGCGAAAAATAGCCGTTTACCTGCCTGGAAACGATTTGAGCGGTATAAAATAACCGTAACTGTTTCATCCTTAGCGGGATGCCGCATGATGGATATTACCTGCCATCGTGAGGTGTGTCGGTCGTGCACGGCGCGCTGGATGCTCGTGCTCGGTTAGAGGAGGCTGCCATGGCGGGCAAGGGTCGTGCGAGTGTCAATGATATGAAGCGTGTCGAAGTGCTGGTGTTGATGGAGATCGCCCAGCAATCCGAAAGTGGCGGGACATATGGTTTCTCGCGCAAAACGCTTGCGGAGCACGTCGGGGTGTCTCCGTATCGAGCCCGTGCCGCAATTGAACGTTTGGACTCTGATGGCTTGATCGAGGTCGTTTCGCGATATAGCGAGGATGGCGGCCAGCTTGCAAATGGTATTTGCCTTACCGAGCGCGGCGGGTGGTATCTGAAAGGCATCCGCGCGGGTATGCTCGTTCGGGATATGCTAAGGGACGAGCTTGCCGATCGGTAGCGATCTGCCGCCTAAGTTGTTGTGACGCCGCTCGGGCCCCGGGCGGCGTTTTGTTTCGAGATTGAGAAATGCGAGCGCGCGCGAGAAAAGATGCGAACGGCTTGCGATCCGAGTATTACAATGAAGACCCGTAAGATGTGTATGGACAACTTCTACGGGAAGCGCAGGTAACTCAATATGACCAAGCATGTGTTCGTAACCGGTGGCGTGGTTTCGTCCCTAGGCAAGGGTATTACCGCGGCCTCATTGGGCCGTCTGCTCAAGTCACGCGGCTACAAGGTAACGATGCAAAAGGCCGACCCGTATTTGAACGTCGACCCCGGTACCATGAGCCCGTTCCAGCATGGCGAGGTCTTTGTGACCGAGGACGGCTACGAGTCCGATTTGGACCTGGGCCACTACGAGCGCTTTATTGACGAGAACCTGACCCGCGATTCTAACTTTACGACGGGCGCCATTTACAAGAGCCTGATTGCCCGCGAGCGTCGCGGTGACTTTTTGGGCGGCACCGTCCAGGTGATTCCGCACGTCACCAATGCCATCAAGGACAAATTCCGCCGCATCGAGGAGCAGACCGGCTCCGACGTTGTCATTACCGAGCTGGGCGGCACGATCGGCGACATCGAGTCGCAGCCGTTTGTGGAGGCTATCCGCCAGTACCGCAAGGAGGCCGGCCCCGAGAACGTCTGCTACATCCACGTGTCGCTCGTTCCCTATATCGCCGCCGCCCACGAGGTCAAGACCAAGCCCACACAGCATTCCGTCAAGGAGCTCCGCAGCTTTGGCATCCAGCCCGATATCATCGTGCTGCGCTCCGACCACCATATCGATGACGCTATCCGCGGAAAGATCGCAAGCTTCTGCGACGTCGACACCGATTGCGTCTTTACCAACGAGGACTGCGCGAGCATTTACGATGTTCCGCAGCTGCTTGCCGAGCAGGACTTTGACCTGCGCATTTGCGAGCGCCTGGGTCTGGACCCGCGTGAGCGCGACATGAGCGAGTGGAACGAGTTCCTGCGCAAACAGAATCACGCCAACCATCACGCCGACAAGGTGAAGATCGCCGTCGTGGGCAAGTACACGCAGCTGCCCGATGCTTACCTGTCGGTTATCGAGGCCCTGCACCATGCGGGCGTCTTCTACGATCGCCATGTGGACGTCCAGCTGGTCGACGGCGAGAGCCTCGACGAGCAGAATGTCTCCGAGGTTCTGGGCGACGCCTCGGGCATCCTGGTTCCCGGCGGCTTTGGCAAGCGCGCCCTGGAGGGCAAGATCCTCGCGGCCGAGTTTGCCCGTGAGCACAAGATTCCGTATCTGGGCATTTGCCTGGGAATGCAGGTGGCCGTGTGCGAATTTGCGCGCAACGTCGTCGGCCTTGCCGGCGCCAGCTCCTCCGAGTTCGATCCGGATGGCCCGTATAGTGTCATCGATCTGATGAGCTCGCAGGAGGACGTGACCGAGAAGGGCGGCACCATGCGCCTGGGCGCCTATCCGTGCAAGCTCGCCGCCGATACCCTCGCTCGCGAGGCATATGGCGAGGAGCTCGTCTACGAGCGTCACCGTCACCGTTTTGAGTTCAACAACGCCTTCCGTGACCAGCTCGAGGACGCCGGTCTGGTTATCTCGGGTCTTTCGCCCGACGAGCGCCTGGTCGAGATGGTCGAGCTGCCGCGCGACGTGCACCCGTGGTACGTGGCCACTCAGGCCCATCCCGAGTTCAAGAGCCGCCCGACCAACCCGCAGCCGCTGTTCCGCGAGTTCGTGCGCGCTTCGATCGGCCAGCACGAGGGTGTCGACCGTCTGCAGGTGACGCCCATGAACCTCGCTACGGACTAAGGGTGCCGGCGAATAAGGAATATACCGAAGCTACTCCCTCGTCGCTCGCCGTGGCGGCGGGGGAGTATCTCGATTACCTCGCGGTCGAGCGGGGTTTGGCGCGCAACACGATTGCGGCCTATCGTCGTGACCTGACGACGTACTGCGCCTATCTGGAGCGGGCGGGTATTGTGTCTTTTGAAGAGGTGACTCGTCAGGTCGTGGAGGGCTTTGTCGCCGACCGTCGCGATGGGGGCTATTCCGATGCCTCGGTGGAGCGTGCGCTTGCGGCCGTGAAGGGCCTGCATGCCTTTTTGGTGCGCGATGGGGCTGTGGCCCAAAATCCAACGGCGGCGTTGCGCCTTCCTAAAAAGGCTGAGCGTTTGCCGGAGTATCTATCGGTGGAGGATGTCTCGGCGCTGCTCGATCAAGATTTCCCCGAGGGCGAGATGGGCTTGCGCGACCATGCCATCTTGGAAGTGCTCTACGGATGCGGTTTGCGTGTGAGCGAGTTGGTGGGGCTCGATGTGGGCGATATCCATATCGACGATGGCTTTGTGCTCGTTCGCGGTAAGGGCTCAAAGGAACGCCTGTCCCCGCTGGTGGGAAGCGCGGCGCGAGCTCTGACGCTCTATGTAACTGAGGGGCGTTCTCGCTTGGCGGCCCATGCCCGCGGAACCGAGACCTCGGCGGTTTTTTTAAATAAGAACGGCCGCCGTCTGTCGCGCCAGGGCATCCATGCCATCTGTGAGCGCTACGGGCGCCAGGTGGGACTGGTGGGACTCCATCCCCATACGCTGCGTCACTCCTTTGCCACCCATATGCTTGCGGGCGGCGCAGACCTCCGTGTGCTACAGGAGATCTTGGGACATGCCGATATATCGACCACGCAGGTCTACACGCATGTGGATCGTACGCAGCTGACCGAGGTTTACCTGGCGGCCCACCCGCTGGCACATCGCTAATGCGCTGCTGACCTGCAATTACATGCTATCCGAGGACGGACCCTCGATTGCTGGAACGTGCTGTTGCACACGTTTTGCATGGGCAATCTGGGGCCCGTCCCATTTTTCGCCACTTGTCGTCGCGGTGGTGGGCCGAATGTGCCTTGGGTGGGGGAGTTTGGGGGCGATGTGAACGGCGTGTAAAGGGATATAAAATTCGCCTCAAGGTCAACTTGAAGGTTGAGGTTGAAAGGCGGGGTGCTACAGGTGGCATCCCGCCTTTGCGTTAAACACAACATATTGTGTTTTCGAACATATGCTCGGGGGTGGT
>CAJMPK010000073.1 GCA_905215205.1 uncultured bacterium
CGGGTGATTGTTACTACTGATATGGAAGTCGACGACATGAACTCGCTCGTTCATTTGGCTCTGTATCTCAATGTGCTTGATGTTCAGGCTGTGGTGTATACGGCTTCGCAGTATCACTTTCTTGGGGATGGGGTTCATACGCTCGGCGAGGTGAATTCGCATTGGCGGACCAAAGGGCGTCGCTCTTATGAGTGGGATGTTGTGCCTCATGAGCCCGATCCGCTGGCCGGCGAGCTTCGTGAGTATCGTCCGTTTCCCGAGCATTGGATTGAGAACCTCTGGAGTAATGAATATGCCCAGGCTTGGCCGCAGTTGCAGGCAAATGCGGCCGCTGCCGGTGAGCCGCCGTTTCCCACGCCTGCCCAGATGATCGAGCGCACCTTTGTGGGAAATGTTGCCTTTGAGGGTGATGTAGCTGAGGAAACTGAAGGGTCTCGCGTAATTGCGCAGGCGATTTTGGATGATGATCCGCGTACGTTATGGCTGCTCAGCTGGGGTGGCATGAACACCATCGTTCGCGCCCTCATGAGCATTGCCGAGCGTTATCGCGCCACGCCCGAATGGCCTGCCGTGCAGCAGCGGGTCTATCAGAAGGTGCGCGTGGTGGGCGTTGCCGATGGCATAGGGCAGGACAACTCATGGCTCGACCATGGTCGCGGGCTCTTTCCCGAGCTTGTCTTTTGGCGTGTGCCCTATATGTATGGCGGCTATGTCGATGCCAAGATGGCTCAACCCGATACGCTGCCGCTGTTTAAGGCACCTTGGCCTGAGCAGAATCTCACGCAGGGTAACGGCCCCCTCATGGCACGCTACATGCTCTATGGCGACGGCAAGGTCTACGAAAACGAGCCCGAGCGCTTTCAGTTTGGCAAGCATGCCCGTCTGGATTGGGGTCTAGAAGGCATGCCCGCGATGCAGTTTGAGCGCGGCGACTTTATGGCCGAAGGCGACAGCATGACCTATATTCCGCTGCTGCCGTTTGGCCTGCGCGGTATCGATAACCGCGGCTTCGACACACTGCTCGGCCGCATGTTTCTTGATGGGCATCCCGATGCGGACGCACCCGCCGGTTTTGCCGCCATCGGCACGCCCGCAGGCGACAACCCCAATCCCTATCTGCGCGCCTACCAGGAAGACTTTGCCGCCCGCGCGCAATGGTGCGCCCATGATCCGGTGGCTTGTTCGCATCCGGCATATGTTGTCGAGGCCACGGCCGACTGCAGCGCTACAGCCGACGAGCGCGTCGCCCTCGCAGCGATCATCGTCGACCCCGACGACAAGGGCTTTGATGCACATTGGGATGTCGCCGTGGACCCGTCGAGCTATGCAGGCGCGCAGGATCTTTCGCTGTGGCAGGAATGCACGGTGAGCACCGCTTTTGTCGTGCCCGCCGACGCGCAGCCCGGCGACCGCTTCGTGCTCACCCTTACCGTGCAGACGCGCGCCGAGCGCCCCTGCAGCCGCTACGCCCAGGTTGCCGTGACCGTGGCGTAACCACCACGATCGCACCAAGCACATTTGCGGTGGCCGGCAAGCGGCGCCAACCAGAAAGGCCACCGCAAAAGTACCTGCGGTTTTGCAGTGGCCTTGGCTGTCTTAGCAAGCCCACCCTTGGAGGAGAATGGATTCTCGCGAGGTCAGTATTCCATCTCACAATGCCGAATTTTCCACAGCCGCATCGCGTGTCTTAAACTCTCAGCCCTTCATCTGTGGCATTTCTTTTAACAGGGCTGCCATATATAAGGGCAGATACAATATCGTCTTTTCATCCACCACGTTATCCCGGTGAAGCACGACCGCCTGAGTCAATCCATAGTTTTCAACGCTCATCAGGCGGTCAAGGGCAGCGTGCTTCGTGCTGTATCTACCCGATTTGACCTCGACAGGCAACACGATGGGACTCCGCTTATCCTCGATTAAAAAATCGACTTCTCCAACCTTCGCCGCGTTAAAGTAGAACAACGAAGAATAGCCGCATGCGCGCAGCTCCTGGGCTACTGCATTCTCAAAAGCCTGCCCGAAGTTGACCGAATCCCGCTGCGCAACAATGGCCTCAACATCGGCGGGAGAAAAAGTAGAAAACAGTAGACCAACATCGCTCAGATAAAACTTAAAAAAGCTGTCTTCCCGCGAAAGACCCAAGGGAAACATCGGCTCGCTCGCCCTCTTAACCGGAATCGCAACGCCCGCATTAACAAGCCAGTCAAAATCGGGCTGCAGATCCAAAAAACGCTTCCGCTTGTCTATCCCGGTAACGAGAAAGCGCTTGTTCTCTTTATTAAGCTGCGCGGGCATGGCATCGTAGATCGTCCTGATCCGCTGAGCATGCGCAGGGGTTTCGGCGTACCGTACGATATCCGCACGATATGCCTCGAGGATGCCCTGCTGGCGAGCGCGCATCGCCTGCGTATCATGAGTCGAGACGAACAGCTGAACAGCCTCAGGCATGCCGCCCACAAGAACATACCGGTAATACGTCTCGACCAGCCGTTTGTGAATAAATGGGGGCACCTGTTCCCGTTTGCGGTAACAGGCTCGAACGATATCCCACAATGATTTATCGACTCCCAGGGCCCAGGAGAATTCTTCGAAATCCATGGGAAACATCTCAAGGATATCGATAGTACCCACTGGCAACGACCGAAAATGATACGCCTCGACCCCGAGCATAGAACCGGAGTAGATAACATCGAAGCGATTGTCTTGTGCAAGGTAACGCATCCAGGTGATGGCGTCTCCGCAACGCTGTACCTCATCAAAAAACAGAAGTGTCTTCGCATCCGAAGCAATAGGCGATGAAGACAGTGCGGTGATTCTCACAATGAGGTCATCGAGGCTCTTTGCCTCCCCTATAAGCTCGACCGCGTCAGGCCTCTCCACGAAGTCGATTTTCAGGAAGCTTCTGTAGTTGTCACGGGCAAACTGCTCGACAGCGCTTGTTTTGCCAACCTGTCGAGCACCGGTAATAAGCAGTCCCTGCCCGGTTTTAGTCTGTTTCCAGTTTTCAATCTTCTCGATAATTTTACGCTTGAGCATACTTGCCTCCTTTTGCCCATTTTAACTGGGATAACTGCAAAATTCCAATTGTAATTTGATATATTCCAGCATAATCTCAATCAGAATTTACCTCTATTGAACATTTTTAAGAAAGCGTTGATCAAACATCCAATAACATGCGGTGCCCACGTTCGGCAAGGAGTGTCCCCAACTGCCGCTCATTTAAGTACGTCCCCAATGAGTGGCCCCCGGCGCTAGTCGTTTAAGAACGTCCAACGACTGGTCAAAATGGGCCATGTGTCCCAGTTGTGGAGACTCCTTGAGCCGTCTGGGTATCGTGAAAGATCGCGCACTCCCCCATCATCAAAAGTGACACACGCTACCTGTTGATGGGAGGCAGCCATGGGCTTCTTTGACAAGATGTTCGAAAAGAAAGAGTGCGCGATTTGCGGTACCGAGCTGGGACTTCTAGGTAAGACAAAAATCAATGAAGGCTACCTGTGCAAAGAGTGCGCCGGCAAGCTCTCCCCCTTCTTTAGTGGTTGGCGTTCCAGCACCGCGGACGATATCCGCGAGCAACTCGCCTACCGCGAGGCCAATGCCGAGCGCCTGGCGTCGTTCAACCCCACGCGCACACTCTCGGCCGGGCGCACCAACATCATGCTCGACGAAGACGCGGGCCTGCTGATCATCACTTCGCAGAGCCGCTGGCGCGACGCCAATCCCGACATCATCGAGTTCTCACAGGTACTTGGCTGCGACATGGATATCGACGAGCATCGCACCGAGATCTATCGCGAGACCAAGGACGGCGAGCGCGAGAGCTACAACCCGCCGCGCTATGACCTGGATTACGACTTTAACCTGACCATCCACGTCAACACGCCGTACTTTACCGAGATCAACCTGCGCGTGAACGACTCCACCATCGACCAGCGCGGTTCCATCGAATACCGCGAGGCCAAGCGCCAGGCAACCGAGGTCCGCGACGCGCTGGTGCAGCTGCGTCAGGAGACGCGCGACAGCGTCGTGGCCGCTAAGGCCCCCAAGACCGCGGTCACCTGCCCCTTCTGCGGTGCAACCACCATTCCCGATGCCAGCGGGCGCTGCGAATACTGCGGCGGCGCCATCGGCGCATAGCCTCCGGCAGCGAAAGGACCGATCATGGCCTTCGAAAGCGTCAACTATCAGTGCCCCGCATGTGGCGGCCCCCTTCACTTTGCCAGCGCCGAGCAAAAGCTCGTCTGCGACTACTGCGATTCGCGCTTTGAAGTCGAAGAAGTCGAGGCCCTCTATCGCGAGCGCCAGGACAAGGCCGATGCCAAAGCCGACGCCGCAGCGGCGGCACCCAAGCCCGCGACCGACGCTGCGGTGCAGGAGCTCGCCCAAAACGCCGGCTATATCTGCTCGTCGTGCGGCGCCGAGCTAATCTCGGACGGCACCGTCGCCGTTACCACCTGCCCATACTGCGGCAACTCCGCCGTAGCACCCGGCCAGCTCTCGGGCGACTTCTCACCCGACCTGGTGATTCCGTTTAAGCTCGGACGCGATGACGTTATGGCCGCGCTCAAAGACCACTACAAGGGCAAAATCCTGCTGCCCAAGAGCTTTGTCACCGGCAACCACATCGACGAGGTCCAAGGCGTTTACGTGCCGTTTTGGCTCTACGGCGCCCGCGTTGACGGCGAAGTGTACTTTGACGCGACCAACGAGACCGTGACCGAGGAATCCGACCGCACCGTCACGACTACCGACCACTACGACGCCTACCGTAAGGGCAATATCTCGTTTGAGCGCGTGCCCGTCGACGGATCGTCCAAGATGCCCGACGGCCACATGGACGCCATCGAGCCGTTTGAATACGACGCACTGCGCCCGTTCTCGGTCGCGTATATGCCCGGCTACATCGCCAACCGCTACGACGAGGATTGCGAGACCTGCAAGGCGCGCGCCGAACGTCGTATGGAAGAAAGTACGATTTCGGCCCTGCGCGAGACCGTCGTCGACGAATATGACGATGCCACGGTCGAAAGCAAGCAGCTCGACTACACCTGGGAAGACAGCGACTACGCTCTGTTCCCCGTGTGGATGCTTTCCACCTCGTGGAACGGCAAGAGTTATCTGTTTGCCATGAACGGCCAGACCGGCCGCATGGTCGGCGAGCTTCCCTGCTCCAAGCCCAAGCTCGCTATCGCCTCGGTGCTGTTCTTTGCGATCGGATTTGTCCTTTCCCAGATTCTCTTTATGGGCGAGAACGCCTTCGATCCGGATTACCTCACCTTTGATGTCGAGGGCATCCTCATCAACATCGTCGCGCCGCTGATCATCGTGATCATCGCAGACGTGCTGCTGGTAGGCCAGCTCAAGACGGCCAACGAGGCCACCCACGCCGACTGCTACTGCGGCGAGCTCGACCTGACCGAGAAGCACGACACCTTCAGCCACACCGAGACCACCGTTGTCATGAAAGACGACAAGGACGACTAAGCAATCCAACCAATACCACCCGGCCTTTGACGAGAAAGGAAGATCACCATGGGACTCTTGAAAGCTGGATTGGGTGCTGCCGGCGGCGTCATGGCCGACCAGTGGAAGGAATTTATCTATTGCGAATCGATGCCCGCTGACGTCTTGGCCTGCAAGGGCAGCAAGCGCACCGGCGGCCGCAGCTCCAACACGCGCGGCGAGGACAACGTCATCTCCAACGGCTCCGTCATCGCCGTCAACGACGGCCAGGGCATGCTCGTGGTGCAAAACGGCAAGATCATCGAGGTCGCGCTGGAGCCTGGCGAGTTTGTCTTTGACACCGGCAGCGAGCCGAGCGTCTTTAGCGGCAACCTGGGCGACTCCATCAAGGAAACGTTCGCCAATATCGGCAGCCGTTTTACCTTTGGCGGCGATGCGGGCAAGGACCAGCGCGTCTACTTCATCAACACCAAGGAAATCATCGGCAACAAGTACGGCACCGCCTCGCCCGTGCCCTTCCGCGTGGTCGATAACAATATCGGTCTGGACGTCGACATCTCCGTTCGTTGCAATGGCGAGTATTCGTACCGCATCACCAACCCGCTGCTGTTCTACACCAACGTGTGCGGCAACGTGACCGATAGCTATACGCGCGACAAGATCGACAGCCAGCTTAAGTCCGAGCTGCTCACCGCCCTGCAGCCCGCCTTTGCCAAGATTTCGGAGATGGGCATCCGCTACAGCGCTATCCCCGGTCACACCACCGAGCTCGCCCGCGCGCTCAACGAGGTCCTCTCCGCCGACTGGCGCGACCTGCGCGGCGTCGAGATCGTGAGCTTTGGCGTCAACTCCATCGCCGCCTCGCAAGAAGACGAGCAGATGATCAAGGACCTGCAGAAGGCCGCAGTCATGCGCGATCCCACCATGGCAGCCGCCAACATCGCCAGCGCCCAGAGCGACGCGATGCGCGCGGCAGCGGCCAACCCCAACGGCGCGATGGCAGGCTTTATGGGCATGGGCATGGCAGGTGGCATGGGCGGCATGAACGCCAGCCAGCTGTTCGCTGCCGGTCAGGCACAGCAGCAGGCTGCCCCGCAGCCGGCTCCGGCTCCCGCCCCCGCACCGGCTCCCACCGCCGCACCTGCGGCCGGCGCATGGACCTGCAGCTGCGGCGCCACCAACACCGGCAAGTTCTGCTCCGAGTGCGGTAGTCCCGCACCCGCCCCGGCACCGGCCAAGTGGTTCTGCCCCAACTGCGGTAGCGAAAACGGCGGCAAGTTCTGCAGTAACTGCGGAACGCCCAGGCCCTAGCCCCTCTATCTGGTAATTGGCGGGGGTCCGCCACCCCCGCATTTGCTTCTATGGGTTTCGTTCGATAAAGGAGGACACCATGAAGACAACGTTCAAAAAATCCGTACTCGCATTTCTGACATGCGTCCTGGCGCTCGCCTTTGCCCTGACGGGCTGCAGCGGCGGCGGCAAGGACCCCAAGGCCAACTTCGTCGGCAGCTGGCAGTACTCGGGTGGAACCTTGGATGGCGAAGAGCTCACCGATGAGTACATGGATATGCTCAAGGAGTGGGGCCTCAACTGCGTCCTGATCCTCGACGAGGACGGCACAGGCGTCCTCGATATGTTCCTTGAGGTCGCCGACCTGAAATGGGAGGCCAAGGACGCCACCACCGTAACGATCACCGCCGAAGATGAGTCGCACGACCTGAAGCTCAAGGACGACAAGCTCGTCCTTGAGATGGAAGGCGACAAGCTTATCTTCACCAAGTCCGACAAGGAT
>CAJMPK010000074.1 GCA_905215205.1 uncultured bacterium
GTTCACCTGCGGCGCCGGTCAGATGATCAAGGGCTTCGACGCCGCTGTTGTCGACATGCAGGTGGGCGAGAAGAAGACCGTGCACATTCCTGCTGCCGATGCCTACGGCGAGCACAATCCCGAGATGGTTCTGACCTTCCCGGCCGAACAGGTTCCCAACATCGAGCAGATCGAGAAGGGCATGAAGCTCTTCCTGTCCACGCCGAGCGGTATGCCCGTCCCCGCCGTGGTCATCGACGTAACGCCTGAGGCCGTGACGCTCGACGCCAACCACGAGCTGGCCGGCAAGGACCTCAACTTTGATATCGAGCTCGTCGAGGTCGAGGGTTAGAGTATGCCTGAACGCTTGGTTTCGACGACATGCTTGGGAAATCTCAACGATCCGTCCTATGAACTCCTGCTTCGCCGGAAGTTGGGCGGCGTCTTTGAAGTTGACGAGCTACTGCTCGATTGGGACCAGGCTGATGTATACGCGTTTGTGGGCGTGACGGAGCTGGAGCGTACGGTCGATATTCGGCTGGGCGCTGCCGATGGCGATCGCCTTGCCGATGGCGATGTGCTTGTCATCGACCGTTCGGGCATAGTGCCCATGGCGGTTGTCGTGCGCCTGCGCAGCGCCGAGGTTTATTTGGTCGAAGTTGACCGCATGGACCCGATTGCGCTCGCGCATGCGTGCTGGGAGATCGGCAACATGCATGCGCCGCTCTTCCGGGGCGACTCGGACGAGCATACCGTGCGCATGTATACGCCGGTGCAGCCTGTTTTGGGCCGCATGCTCCGGGGTGTCGAGGGTGTTCGGCTCTCGCTGGTTACCCGTGAACTCGATGCGGACCGACGCTTTGCATCGAGCGCGGCGGATGCCGTTGTGAGTATGGCTCCAGACTTTGCGATCGTAAAAAAGGCGCGCGGTTAACGTGCGTATGAGTAAGGCGGACTTTGAGAGGCAGCTATTCAAAGTCCGTCTTACTGTTGATGAGGTGCTTTGGGGGAAAGCATATGGGTCTTGAGGGAATCAAACTGATTGCATGCGATTTGGACGGCACGTTGCTGCATCCGGGGGAGCACGAGCCGCGTTCCGAGGCCTTTGAGCTCATCGATGAACTGCATCGTCGCGGCATCGTGTTTATGCCGGCGAGCGGTCGTCAATATGCGAGCTTGCGCTACTTGTTTGCCCCGGTGGCCGATGAGCTCGCCTATGTATGCGAAAACGGAACCCTGGTGATGAGCGAGGGGCGTGCCGTTGTCAAGCGTTCCATGGAGCGTAGCCTTGCTATGGATATCGCGAATGCCGTGGTTGCGTATCCCCATGCCGACGTGACCCTTTCGTGTGAGGGACACCTCTACACCATGAGCGGCAACGATGCGTTCGTCGACCATTTGCGCTATGTGGTCCACTGCGATGTGGCGGTGGTCGACCGTCCCGAGGACATCGACGAGGATGTCATTAAGATTGGCTTCCAGACGCCCGAGGGGGATTATCCGGCGGCCCGGGAGTATTTCGAGCGCCTTTTTGGCGACCGTGTCGATGTGATGACGTCAGGAACCGCATGGACGGACCTTATCGGTTTCGGTTCGGGCAAGGGCTCCGCGCTTGCCGATTACGGTCGTATCCTGGGGATTTCGCCCGATGAGATGATGGCATTTGGCGACAATGAGAACGATCGCGACATGCTCAACGTCGTGGGCCATCCCTATCTGATGGAGAGCTGCAACCCCACCATGCGCGGTATCAACGATCGCGTCCATTACGTGCACACGGTCGAAGAAGAACTGCGCCGCCTGCTCGCCGAGTAGGCATGTCCCAAACATCTACCGGCAGTCGGGGCAGAGACCCTCGAAGATGGTGTAGTGCGACGTGACGTGCCAGCCGATTTGCTCGGATGCCTTGGCGTCGAGCTGGGCATCGAAGGGGAGTGGTACGTCGATGACGCGGCTGCACGAGGTGCAGATGATATGCGCATGCGGCTCGATCGTGCGATCGAAGCGGCTGCCGCCCGGCGTCTTGATGGAGAGAATCTCGCCGGCGTCGGCCAAGAGATTGAGGTTGCGGTAGACCGTGCCGCGGCTGATTTTGTCATCCTGCGCGCGCACGACGTTGTAGATTTCGTCGGCGGTGGGATGGTTATAGCTTTGGCGCACGGCGTCAAGAACCAGCTTTCGCTGCCTGGTATTCCTTCTTTGCACCGCCATGCGCCTCGCCTCTTTTCTATCAACGGTCGTAGGTAAATGATACCGTATTTAGCACACAATACTAATAGCGTGGGTTGAAACCATCTTCGCTGGTAAGCGCGGCGCGGGTTTGTGCGTCCTCGAGGCGAAAACGTATACCCATTCGCTCATAGGAGGCATGGAGCGCTTCGAGGTGAGACAGGATATTCGCTGGCGCGCCTTGTACCTCCATTTCGACCGAACCGTCTTCCATGTTGCGTACCCAGCCGGTGAGCGCGTGCGTCTGTGCGAGATTGGTGTTGGTAAATCGAAAGCCGACGCCCTGGACTTGGCCCTCCCACCGCAGAAAATAGCGCTGGGGGGCGTTTTGGGTGGCTGCGTCGCTTGCTAGCACAGTAAGCCTGCGTCGCAGTTCGAGTTCAACGCCAGACGGTTTTTGAGGCTCTCGATTGATGCCGGAGAAGAACTTGTCAAAAAAGCCCATCGCTAGGCCTGCTTGACTGAATCGGCGGGGAAGGTAATGCCGGCCTGCTGACGCACGGCATCCATGATGCGCAGCGAGACGAGCGTGACATCGCGGTAGTGGCCGAGTTCGTGGCGTCCCGCCGGGGTCTCCCAGATTTCTTCCTTAACGTTATCGATGCCACCGATGGCGGTGATAAAGTCTGTGAGTTCGTATTCCATAGTGTTGCTCGATTTGGGCAGGTCGAGCACGCGGCCGTTGTCGCCCTGTTCGCGCGGTGCCTCGGTCGCCGAGCCGCGTACGACGTCGCCGCGATAGTCGATGCGGACGTTGCGGGGCGTGGACAGATGGTCAATCTGGATGGTGCCACGCTCGCCTTCGATTTGCGAGGGCAGCAGGTCATTCGTAATTTTGGAGTGTGCGAGCTCGACGGAGATATGGCCACCGCCGTAGCTGGCGAGGATGGAACCGCAGCCATCGATGGGGCCGTGCGTGAGCTGTCGCGTGGTGGGATCGAGCAGAGTGGTCATGCTCGTAAGGCCGGAGGGCATGCCAAAGATCTCGACCATGGGCTCGACGGTATAGACGCCAATGTCCATGAGGGAACCCGATGCCATATTGCAGTCGAAGATATTGGTGGCGCGTCCCGCGAGAATCTCGTTGTAGCGCGAGGAATACTTGCCAAAGCGCAATGAGGCGCGGCGGATGGGGGCGATCTCGCCCAGGGCGTCCTCGATGGCGTGGAAGGCGGGATCGTGGAGGGGACGCATGGCCTCGAGGGCCACGACACCTGCTGCCTCGGCAGCGCGGAAGACTTCCAGCGCCTGCGCTTCGGTGGCGCAGAAGGGTTTCTCGACGATGACGTGCTTGCCACCGGCGATGCAGGCAAGGGCCTGCTCGTAGTGGAGCGCATTGGGGCTGCCGATGTAGACGGCGTCGACGTCGTCGGCGGACGCAAGCTCGTCAAGTGCGGTGAAGTTACGCTCGCCGCCGTATTCGGCGGTAAAGGCGGCGCCGCGCTCGGCATCGCGCGAGAGCGTGCCCACAAACGCGGCTTGGTCGTTGGCGTTGACGACCTGGATAAAGTCGTCGGTAATCATGGATGTGCCGATGGTCGCTATACGCAGCATGTATCCCCCTCGTGCCGTTCGGTTTACAGGATGAGTGTAGCGCGAGGGGGCAGGAAATAGCGTGCGAAAACGCCGTTACAGGTCGCTCTCGTTAAAGCCGGTATCGATATCGAGGTTGCTGCCGTCGGCCGCCGTGGTGGCGAGCTCATCGCAGCGTTCGTTGAGCTCGTGGCCGGCGTGACCCTTAACCCAGATGAACTCAACCTTGTGCTTGCTTTTGGCGGTGAGTAGGCGCTCCCACAGGTCGCGGTTCTTGACGGGCTGCTTGTTGGCGGTTTTCCATCCGCGCTTTTTCCAGCCGTCGATCCAGTGCTTGTTAAAGGCGTTGACGACGTACTGCGAATCGGAATGGACCTCGACCTCGCAGGGGCGGTTAAGTGCCTCGAGCGCCACGATGACCGCCATGAGCTCCATGCGGTTGTTGGTGGTCTTGGCGTAGCCGCGCGAAAGCTCGGAGGTGAAGGTCTTGCCGGCGGGGTTGGTGTATTTGAGCACAGCGCCGTAGCCGCCGCGTCCCGGATTTGATCGGGCCGAGCCGTCGGTATAGATGATGACCTTCACGGGCTTCCTTTCGTTGGGTACGTTTCGTGTGAGTGACCATTGTAGCGCCATGCCCGCCGGGGGCTAGCAATCTACGATTTCTACCCCGTCTTCCGACAGTTAGTTGGCATGGATGATGCGGTTGAGCTCGTCGAGGTATTGCTGCAAGAGGGGAGAGGGCTTGCGCTCGTCGTGCATGATATAGCCTACGTGCATCTTTGGGGCGTCTGCTAACGGGATCGATGCCATACCCCATTGCATTTCATTGGAGAGGACACCGGTTGACAGGGTGTAGCCGTTCGACGTGATAAGTAAGTTAGTAAGTGTTCCGCGGTCCGAGATTCGTATGTTGCGGTCGCAGGGGATATAGCTAAAAGGTTCCTCGGCGTAATAGAAGGAGTTTGAGGTTCCCTGCTCAAAGCTGTAGCGCGTATATGGTGTGAGGTCGGCAAGGGACAGCTGCGGGCGGCGGGCAAGCGGGTGGCGCTCGCTAACGAAGACGTGGACCGTCGCGTCGAATAGGGGATGGAAGCTCGCGCGCGCATCGGCAAAAGCCTTCTGCAGAACGCGGGCGTTAAAGTCGTCCAGATAGAGGATGCCGATGTCGCTGCGAAATGCGCGGACGTCATCGATGATCTGCGATGTGGTGGTCTCGCGCATGATGAACTCGAACTTGCTGTCGCGGCAGCGCTCGACTACGTTGACAAAGGCCTCGACCGAAAAGGCGTAGTGCTGGGCGGAAATGGCGAGGCGGGCTTGCGGGGTACCGCCGTCCTCGTAGCGGGCCTCGAGCATGTCGGCCTGCTCTACGACCTGGCGTGCATAACCCAAAAGCTCGGTGCCGTCGTTGGTGAGTGCAACGCCGCGGCTGGAGCGCGTAAAGATCTCCAGATGGAGCTCCTGTTCCAGGCTTTTGACGGCGTTTGAGATATTGGACTGAGCGGTATAGAGGCGCTGAGCTGCGGCGTTGATTGAGCCGGACTCTGCCACGGCAATCAGAAAACGAAGCTGCTGAAGGGTCATCGACGCCATCCTTTCGATTGCTATCTATAAAACCGATAACAGGTTAGCGCTTTTAAGTGATTGACCGAGGGAAACAATGCTCGTACTATTCAAAACACACAAAGGCGGTAGGTAATTAATCCGACCACGGAACCGGGATGCGAAAGGAGGCCCGCATATGAATTGCTTACCAAAACGAATGCCGGGCTCCTGTTTGCGCCCGTCGGCGTGATCAGGAGACAGCGACTTACTTCTCTTACTCTTATTACTTTTGTTCGATCAAGGAGATCATCATGAGCCAGTTCATCAACAACCCCGAGCACACCTTTGGTTTCGATACCCTGCAACTGCACGTTGGCCAGGAGAGCGCCGATCCCGCATCCGACTCCCGCGCCGTGCCTATCTACCAGACCACGAGCTATGTGTTCCGCAACTCCCAGCACGCTGCTGACCGCTTTGGCCTTGCCGACGCCGGTAACATCTACGGCCGTCTGACCAACTCCACCCAGGGCGTCTTTGAGGACCGTATCGCCGCGCTCGAGGGTGGTGTGGCAGGTCTTGCCGTCGCCTCCGGTGCTGCTGCCATCACCTATACCCTGCAGGCTCTTGCCCAGGCCGGTGACCACGTGGTGGCTCAGAAGACCATCTACGGTGGCTCCTACAACCTGCTGGAGCATACGCTCTCCCAGTTTGGTGTCGAGACCACCTTCGTCGATGCCCACAACCTGGACGAGGTCGAGGGCGCCATCAAGGACAACACCACGGTCATCTATCTCGAGACGCTCGGCAACCCCAACTCCGACATCCCCAACATCGACGCCATCTCCGAGATCGCCAAGAAGCACGGTCTGCCGGTTGTCGTCGACAACACCTTCGGCACCCCGTATCTGTTCCGTCCGCTGGAGCATGGTGCCAACATCGTCGTCCACTCCGCAACCAAGTTCATCGGCGGCCACGGCACCTCGCTGGGCGGTGTGATCGTCGACGGCGGTAACTTCGATTGGAAGGCGAGCGGCAAGTATGCGCAGATCGCCGAGCCCAACCCCTCCTACCATGGCGTCTCGTTTGCCGAGGCTGCCGGTCCCGCCGCCTTCGCAACCTATGTCCGCGCTATCTTGCTGCGTGACGAGGGCGCCTGCATCAGCCCGTTCAACGCCTGGATCCTGCTCCAGGGCACCGAGACTCTGTCGCTGCGCGTTGACCGTCATGTCGAGAACACCAAGAAGGTCGTTGAGTTTCTGGCTGGTGACAGCCATGTCGCCAAGGTGAACCACCCGAGCCTGTCTGAGCACCCCGATCACGAGCTCTATCAGAAGTACTTCCCCAACGGCGGTGCCTCGGTCTTTACCTTTGAGATTAAGGGTGGCCAGGAGGCCGCCTGGAAGTTCATCGATCATCTGCAGGTGTTCTCGCTGCTCGCCAACGTGGCCGACGTCAAGTCGCTCGTCGTGCACCCGGCTACCACCACGCACTCCCAGCTCTCTGCCGAGGAGCTCGCCGAGCAGAACATCACGCCCTCCACGATCCGTCTTTCCATTGGTACCGAGAACGCCGAGGACATCATTTGGGATCTGAAGCAGGCCTTCGCCGCGCTGGACGAGTAAGGCGACTTGTGCAAGGACCCCTTGCGACTCGATAGGTATAACTGCATAAAATGCCTGTTCAAGGCGCCTGTGCGAATAATGGTTGCACAGGCGCCTTTTTTGCATAGGAATGTCTGGAAAACAGGCTTTTTAGCGTCGAATATTCAATCTAGATATGGAAAACTCCTGTTAAGTGAATGTGAGTTTTACGCAAATGACGTGCGCCTTTTGAGAAAAACCGCAGGTCGCGAATTGCTCAGGGTACTATGCAGCGCAATCGAATCACACGCAGCTTAAAC
>CAJMPK010000075.1 GCA_905215205.1 uncultured bacterium
GTCAAAGCCTGTCAATTGGGGGCGGGTTTATTTTGGCAGGTTTTATCTGGGCAAACACCGAAGCCCAGACCAAACCACCGCAAGGGTGGCGCAGCGCGCTGCCTCCTTTGCGGTGGTCGCGTTGCCTGGCCCTTCAATTGTCTCGATCTGTAACATCTGGACGACAAAACAAGACCTACCTGTTACAGATTGAGACAGATCGCCGGGGCCGGGCGGAAAATCTCGATCTGTAACAGCAAACCCTCTTTCGGCGCCCCAGATGTTACAGATTGAGACGTTTCGGCGGAGCTTGTTGTCAGACACCCGAACCACCACAAAGGTGCCTGTCCCCCTTTGTGGTGGTTTTGGCGCGGCTGGGCTGCGCGTTAAACGGTGGAGTGTCTACAATGGAAGCCGCTTTGAACGTAGATTGAAAGGCTTTGGTATGACTTGCGCTGTTTCTCGTCGTGATTTCCTGGGTTTGATCGCCGGTGCTGCAATGGTTGCGGCGAGCGGTTGCGCTGGCAGTGGCGCTGACAAGGGCTCTGCCGCCGGTTCTGCCGCGGTTGCGGGCGACGATATCAAGGGCGCCAAGCTCACCTTTGTGGGCGACGATGCCTTTGCGCCCTATCGCTATCTGGAGACGCAGTCGGACGGCAAGCAGAAGGTTGTCGGCCTGGATATCGCCATTGCCGACGAGATGGCCTCGCGCTTGGGCTTTTCTTACGACTTTGAGCCGCAGGACTTTGCCGCCACGCTTGCATCGGTGCAGAGCGATGACAAGGCCTTTACCATGGCGATGAGCTCCAACGAAGAGCGCGAGCAGACCTATGACTTCACGCGCGGCTACTATCAGCCGCTTGTGGGCGTTCTCACGCTCGGCGGCGATCCCGTCAAGCGCGTTGAGGACCTCGCCGGCAAGTCTATCGCCTGCACCACCGGTACCGTGCAGAACAAGTTCATCGCCAAGGTCATGCCCGATGCTGATATTCACACGTACGACGGTGGCGACCAGTGCCTGCAAGAGGTGCTCGCCGGGCGCATCGATGCCTACCTGTGTGACGGCGCCGAGGGCCAGTCCATGCGCGATGCGAATGAGGGCCTGGTGCTGGGCCTGCTCGATCGCTCCGAGACGAGCGATCACGTGGGCGTGTACCGCCTGATGGCCAAGAAGGGTGCCGGATTTGTCGCGGCGCTTGACGAATGCATCGGCGAGATGCTCGAGGACGGCACCATCGATGACTGCATCAAGCAGTATGTGGGCGCCGACTTCATGTGGAACGGCGACTATTCCGCTTCCGGTACGTCGACGGTTGCCGGAAAATAGCGAGCCGGTGAGGCGCGCGCCAAGGGCATGCTGATGAAGTTTGAACTGCTAGAATCATATATACCGATGTTTATGAGCGGCCTGGTCGTGACCTGTCAGGTGACGGCCGCCGCGCTGGCCATAGCACTCGTCCTGGGCTTTCTCATTGCCGTGCTCAAGGTTTTGCCCTGTCGCCCATTGCGTGCGGTGCTCAACTTCTACACCTCTATCTTTCGCGGCGTGCCGCTCATCGTGTTGCTTTTTTTGGCGTACTTTGCGACGCCGCAGCTCACGGGCTTCAAAATTTCGATGTTTGCCGCCGGTGCCATTACGCTGGGGCTCAACGGCTCAGCGACGGTGTCCGAGACGGTGCGCGGTGGTATCGAGGGCGTTGACCGGGGGCAGTACGATGCCGCTCGGGCCATCGGGCTTCGCTATGTTCCCATGATGCGCAAGATCATCGTTCCGCAGGCGATGCGCTCGATTGCCCCTGCTCTGGTCAACGAAGTGATCACGGTCCTCAAGAGCTCCTCGCTGGTGGCAACCATCGGCCTGATGGATATGATGCGCGCCGCCCAGAGCGTGCAGGCGCTCACCTATCGAGCCTTTGAACCGTTTTTAGTGGTGGCCGTGGTCTACTACGTCATTGTTATGGCACTCACGGCCCTGGGCAATCGGCTCGAACGCCGCCTGCGTCCCTAGGGGAGTGCCAACCACCGCAAAGGTGCCTGTCACCGTTGTGGTGGTAGGGTGTGTGCATCGAGTGGTATCCAGTTTAAGATACCACTTCTGGTATATCAGCTTGCGTTTGCGTGAGTACAATACTCGAACGTTATGCGTCTCAGCGCCCATGTGCGTGGACGTTTTGCAGTCACGCGGACGAAGGGATTTATCCTATGTGCGGAATTGTCGGCTACACCGGCTCTGATATTGCAAAGAACATTCTGGTCACGGGCCTTAAGCGTATGGAATATCGCGGTTATGACTCCTCGGGCGTCGCGCTCGAGGTGGGCGAGGGCGCCGCGGCTCACCTCGACGTCATCCGCCGCGTGGGTAAGGTTGCGGGCCTGGAGAGCGAGCTTTCCAATATCGACAGCGACGCTACCTGCGGTATCGGCCATACCCGCTGGGCCACTCACGGCAAGCCCTCTGTCGTTAACGCTCACCCCCACACCAGCTGCGACGGTCGTATCGCCATCGTCCACAACGGCATCATCGAGAACTTCGCCGAGCTGCGCGAAGAGCTGGAGGGTCGCGGCCACCACTTTAAGAGCGAGACCGATACCGAGGTCTTCGCGCATCTGATCGAAGAGGCTTATGCCGAGACGCACGACCTGATGGCCTCCGTGCGCGAGGCTTGCACCCACGTGGTCGGTGCCTATGGTCTGGCCGCCGTGTGCGCTGACGAGCCCGGCGTGATCGCCGTGGCCCGCAAGGATTCCCCGATCGTGGTCGGCGCGGGCGAGACCGGCGCCTATGTCGCCTCCGATGTCATCGCGCTCATCGACGCCACCCGCGATGTCGTGGTGCTCGAGGACGGTCAGTTTGCCAAGCTCACGCTCGCAGGCGTCGAGTACACCGACGAGGCCGGCAACGTTATCGAGCCCAAGGTCACCCACATCGACTGGGACCTGGACATGGCAGAAAAGGGCGGTTATCCCGACTTTATGCTCAAGGAAATCCACGAGCAGCCGCGCGTCGTGCGCGACACGCTGGTTGGTCGTATGACGCCGGCCGGCGAGCTCGACATCGACGAGCTGGGCCTTTCGCTTGAGGAGCTCAACGACATCGACCGCGTCTACGTGATCGCTTGCGGCACCAGCTATCACGCTGGCCTCATTGCCAAGAATCTCATTGAGGGCTGGGCTCGCATCCCCACCGAGGTGGAGGCGGCCAGCGAGTTCCGTTATCGCAACCCCATCATCACGCCGACGACGCTTGTCGTTGCTGTGTCCCAGTCGGGCGAGACGGCCGATACCCTTGCCGCCATTCGCGATGCGCGCATCAAGGGTGCCAAGGTCTTCGGCATCACCAACGTGGTGGGCAGCCCCGTGGCGCGCGAGAGCGACGGCGTCATCTACACCAAGGCCAACAAGGAGATCGCGGTCGCCTCGACCAAGAGCTTCATCGGCCAGGTCGTGAGCCTTACGCTTTTGGCCCTGCTGCTGGCGCAGGTCAAGTACCGCTTGACCACCAAGCAGGCGCGCATGCTGTTCCGCGAGCTTTCCGATACGGCCGAGCAGATCCAGTGGATTTTGGATACCCAAACCGAGGCCGTTCATGAGGCTGCCCTGCTGTGCAAGGACGCGCAGTCGGCGCTGTTCGTGGGCCGTGGCATGGGTGCCGCTATTTCCTACGAGGGTGCGCTCAAGCTCAAGGAGGTCAGCTACCTGCACGCCGAGGCATATGCCGCCGGTGAGATGAAGCATGGCCCCATTGCCCTGATCGACCCGGGCTTCCCTGTCATCGCTGTGGCCACCAAGAGTGCCACCTACGACAAGACCGTGTCGAACCTTATGGAGTGCAAGGCGCGCGGCGCCAAGGTCATCGTCGTTGCCACCGAGGGCGACGAGGAGATCAACAAGATTGCCGACTGCATCATCCGCGTGCCGGCAGTCCGCGACGTGTTCAGCCCCATCACGGCGAGCGTTCCGCTGCAGCTGCTCGCCCGCGAGGTCGCCATCCTGCGCGGCTGCGACGTCGACCAGCCTCGTAACCTGGCCAAGAGCGTCACGGTAGAGTAGTTGGTTCCGCCGTTCTAGCGACTAAGGCCCGGCTCCGCATCAAGACGGAGCCGGGCCTTTTTTGCATTTGGCCAGATAAAACCTGCCAAAATAAACCTGTCCCTTTTTGGCAGGTTAGCGGAGCTTGCTGGTCTCGAAGTACTCGGGGAACTGGTCCAGAACCTCGGTCTGGTTGCGGAACATCATATGCAGGTGCTTGCTAACCAAAAAGCTCGCTTCGATGGGGTCGCGACCGGCGATAGCGCGGCGAATCTGCTTGTGTTCGTTCACGATGTCCTGATTGTCGAGAACCTGCGTGGCAGCGCGCAGCCAGCGGAAGCGCTCCAGGTCGGCATTGGTCTCTTCGAGCCACGACCACACGGTGCTGCGACATGCGATGCTAAAAATCATGTGATGCATGAGGTTGTCGCTCAAAAAGAAGCCGATGCGATCCTCTTCGGCCATGGCCTTTTCCTGCAGCGCGATGGTGCGGTCGAGCTGCTCGATGCCGGCCGACGTGGCGCGCGCACAGCATTCCACGATCACCTGCTTTTCCAGATGTTCGCGGATGTAACAGGCACTCTCGGCAAGGGTGAGGTTGATGGGTGAGACGTAGGTGCCGCTCTGGGGCACGGTGCGCACCAGGCCTTCCTGCGCCAAGCGAACCAAAGCCTCGCGCACGGGCGTGCGACCCATATCCAGGTCGTCGCAAAGTTGCTTGACGCCCAGCTTTTCGCCCGGCTTGTAGTCCAGGTAGACGATTTTGCGTCGAATGGTGTGGTAGGACTGGTCCTGTAGGCTCGTTTCCTGCTCGCCGACGTGCATCGATTCTTCCATAGCGCCTCGCAACTGTTCTATCAAACTCATATGTCAGTTGTTAATTATGCCGCGAATCAGCTCTCCGCGGTGGGTAATTCGGCTGTTGCCTGAGAACTATTGCGGCATCTTAGTCTTTGTTTGCGTAAGGCTATGCCCAATGTTGCCGTATCATAAGCCGTCGCAAACGTGAAATAGAAAGAAGGAATCCCATATGCAACTGGCAAATATCGTACGCGAGCGCTGGAAAGGCGTCTTGTTCTGCCTGGTCCTCGCCATCCCCGCGACGTTGCTCGGCAAACAGATTGAGGTGGTCGGCGGTCCGGTATTTGCCATCCTCTTTGGCATGGTCCTGGCGCTCGTCTTTCCCAAGAATCGTCGCGAACAGCTCGCTGCCGGTGTTACCTATACGTCTAAAAAAGTCTTGCAGTACGCGGTTATCCTGCTTGGCTTTGGCATGAACCTCTCGCAGATTCTGTCCAAGGGCGCCCAGTCGCTGCCGATTATCGTGGCGACAATCTCGACCTCGCTTGTCATCGCCTTTGTGCTCTGCCGCGTTATGAACGTGCCGGGTAAGATCGCGACGCTTGTAGGTGTGGGTTCGTCGATTTGCGGCGGTTCGGCCATCGCTGCGACCGCGCCCGTCATCGATGCCGACGATCGCGAGATTGCCCAGGCCATTTCGGTCATCTTCCTGTTTAACGTTATCGCGGCGCTCGTGTTTCCGACGCTCGGCGGCATGCTCGGGTTGACCAACGAGGGCTTTGGCCTGTTTGCCGGCACTGCCATCAACGATACCTCGTCCGTAACGGCTGCGGCGAGCGCCTGGGACAGCATGCATCCCGGCGCCAATGTGCTCGAGAGCGCCACGGTGGTCAAGCTCACCAGGACGCTGGCTATCATTCCCATCACGTTGGTCCTCGCATGCTGGCAGATGCATCTGGCACGCAAGGCCGGAGGCGACGCCAAAAGCACGTTCTCGCTTAAACGCGCGTTTCCCATGTTTGTGCTGTTTTTTGTGCTGGCGAGCGTGATCACTACGGTGCTTCAGCTTCCCGCGTCCTTTACGGCGCCCATCAAGGAGCTGTCGAAGTTCTTTATTGTGATGGCCATGGCGGCTATTGGCTTTAATACCGATATCGTCGAGCTGGTCAAAAAGGGCGGAAAGCCCATTGCATTGGGCTTTTGCTGCTGGATTGGCATTGCGTGCATGAGCTTGGGAATGCAGCACGTGCTGGGAATCTGGTAGAGAAGTAGCTTATTTGCGTGCTGCGTGCTGGCGAGCGCATCCTCGCGGTGGAGCGATAGGAGCTCTTGCGGGTATGGCTTGTCCGCAGGTTGATAGGTCCCGAAGAGCTCTTATCGCCCCGCCAGGATGGCGATGCGGGGCAATTCATATATTCGCAAGAAGGCACCGCAGGCCCTATAGTGTTTGGTGAACATTATCGTTCAATTTTGAAACACTTGAGATGTCGGGGCCCAGATGGGACCGCGGCTGGAGACGGGGCGAACCATGGACAGCGATGCCAGGCTGCAGATTCTGATTGAGGCGTTGTCCGCAGCCGGAGTATCGGTGCTGGCAATCGACGAGCGCGGTGGTGTTGTGATCTCGACTATGAGTGACGCTGCGCTCGAGCAGGATATCGCCGTTTTTGTTTTCGAGCGTCTCGCTCGCGTGGGCGATGGAGCGCGCCTGGTGATGGGACGCGAGGGCATGCGGTTGAGCTTGACGGTGCGACCGACGGCCAAGGAGTACGGGGCGCTTTGGGTGGTTGTGGCACATGAAGTGCGCGCCGCCGCGGCGCATGCGGGCATCGAGTGGCTCAACGCCGACGAAGTCGAGGCTCGCTACGAGTCGAGCACGTACGGCATCGTCGAAGACGCGGCGGCGGTCGCTGCCCCCGTACGGGAGAGCTACGCGCGCGGGGTGCCCCTTATGCTCGAGGGTGAACTGGGCGCGGGGCAGGACCAGATTGCAAAACGCCTGTACCTGGATGGACCCTATGCCGATCAGCCCTTTGTGTCCGTTGCGCTCGATGAGCTTACGGATCGCGGCTGGCGCCATCTGCTCAAAAGTTCCGAATCGCCGCTATTCCAAACGAGGCTGACGCTTTGCATGGGTGGCTGGCATGCCGTTGGGCCCCAGCGCCTGCGCGAGCTCGTGTCCGCAATGATCGACACGGCGCTCGCAACTCGTTGCCATGTGGTGTTGACGGCAAACGATATACCGGGCGGCGGCGAAAGCGACCAGGCTGCCTTTGTGACCGAGCGTCTGGCCTGCGCCGTGAGCGTGGCGCCGGCGCTTGCCGAGCAGGGCGGCGTGTCGCATAAAATTACAGGCTATTTGAAGTATCTGGCAGA
>CAJMPK010000076.1 GCA_905215205.1 uncultured bacterium
GCCTGCTCGCCAACGCGCTGGCCAAAGCTGCCAAGGAGCGCGGCATTAACCTCGAGACCGCTGCTGAGGCCTATGGCAACCACGTCGACATGCTCCCCGACTTCGACCTGGTCGTCCTGGCCCCGCAGGCCGCCAGCTACCTGGCCGACCTGCAGAAGGACTGCGAACGCGTGGGCAACAAGTGCGTCGCCTGCCGTGGCAAGCAGTACATCGAGCTCTCCCAGAACGGCGACAAGTCTCTCGCCTTCGTGAGTGAGCAACTTTCGAAGTAAGTAACGCCCAGGGCCAGCCGACCATCCAAGACCGGCTGGCCCTTCGATTTAGACGATTGGATCATCATGTCCGTTAATCCTGCTAGCGTCACCAACCCGCCCGCGCAGTTTCCCGAGGACTTTGTCTTTGGCGGCGCCACCGCTGCCTACCAGGTAGAGGGCGAGACCCGCACTCACGGTAAGGGCAAGGTTGCCTGGGACGACTTCCTGGAGGCCCAGGGCCGTTTCTCCCCCGATCCCGCTTCGGACTTCTACAACCAGTACCCCGTCGATCTGGAGCTGTGCGAGGAGTTCGGCATCAACGGCATTCGCCTCTCCATCGCCTGGAGCCGCATCTTCCCCAACGGCACCGGCGAAATCAACCCCGAGGGCGTCCAGTTCTACCACGATCTCTTCGCCGAGTGCCACAAGCACCACGTTGAGCCGTTCGTCACGCTGCATCACTTTGACACGCCGCTTCCCCTCTTTGAGAAGGGCGACTTCCTCAACCGCGAGACCATCGACGCCTTTGTGGACTTTGCCACCTTCTGCTTTAAGGAGTACGCCGACCAGGTGACCTACTGGTTCACCTTTAACGAGATCTGGGCCGACGCCTCCAACACCTACATCGAGGGCACCTTCCCCGGTGGCGTCAAGGCGCATCTGGCCGAGGCCTTCCAGTGCGAGCACAACATGATGCTCGCCCACGCCAAGGCCGTGCTGGCCTTCCACAACGGCGGCTTTAAGGGCAAAATCGGCGTCATCCAGTCGCTGGAGTTTAAGTACCCGCTCAACGAGAACGACCCCGCCGACATCAAAGCCGCCAACAACGAGCACGTGCTGCAAAACCAGTTTTTGCTCGACGCGACGTTCCGCGGCGAGTATGCCCCCGACACCCTCGAGTGCGCCAACCGCCTGGCTGCCGTCTCGGGCGGCACCATCGAGATCTTGGACGAGGACCTCGAGATTATGCGCGAGGCAGCGCTCTACAACGACTACCTGGGCGTTAACAACTATCAGTGCCGTTTTTTGAAGGCTTACGATGGCGAGAACGACCTGCACCACAACGGTACGGGCGAGAAGGGCACCGGTCGCTGGCGCGTCAAGGGCATTGGCGAGCATGTGAACAAGCCCGGCATCCCCACCACCGACTGGGACTGGATCATCTATCCCGAGGGTCTGTTCGATCTGCTCGTCTACATTAAGCAGCGCTACCCCAACTACAAGCAGATCTTCATCACCGAGAACGGCATGGGCTACAAGGACCCCTACAAGAACGGTTTTGTGGACGACCAGCCGCGCATCGACTACATCGAGCAGCACCTGCGTTGGCTGCTCAAGGCCATGGAGGTGGGCGTCAACGTGGGCGGCTACTTCCTGTGGAGCCTGCAGGATCAGTTCTCCTGGACCAATGGCTACAACAAGCGTTACGGCTTCTTCTACGTTGACTTTGAAACCCAGAAGCGCACGCCCAAGGCAAGCGCCTACTGGTACAAGCACGTGGCGCAGACCCGTCGTCTGGACTAGTGGCTGGCGGGGTTGCCCGCTCACACAACCTGTCCCCATTTCTCAGCCGGGGGCGGCACGTCACACGGCGCGCCGCCCCCGGTCTTTTTGTTTTTGGGCTGGTCGGGAGCCGTTTGTCTCGATCTGTAACATCTAGCCGAGTTTTTTGGTCCTAGCTGTTACAGATTGAGACGAACAGGATTGCTCTTTCCGAAGAATCTAAATCTGTAACACGTAGCCCGCTTTTGACCGTCTACCTGTTACAAATCGAGACAAACGGAGTAGGACCTAACCCCGTATGTCCCTAACAGTCGAGCGTTCGACCAGCGTACTCGGCACATGAATCGCCTCGATAGACGAGCTCTCTCCAATCGCCGCCTCAAACGCAAGCTTACCGACACCGCGCAAATCAAATCGCAGCGTCGTCAGCCGATTGTGAGGAACAAGTCCCTCGAGTGCGTCGTCGATACCAACCACGCTCACGTCGTCGGGCACGGACAGGCCCGCGTTCTCGAGCGCGGCGATAACGCCCAGCGCCATCTGGTCATTTGCCGCAAGCACGGCAGTCGGCGCCTGCGACCCGCCGGCAAGCACCTCGGCCGCAATCCGCTCGCCCATGGCGTACCCACTGTCCGCACTCCAATCGCCACGCAGCATCGGAGCGGCATCGACATGAGCACGACCCAGCGTATCGCGCCAACCGGCCTCACGAAAACGCGAGGAAATCGAGTTTTCCGGACCCGCCACAAACCGCATATTCGAGTGACCATGTTCCAGCAGAAAATTGGTCAACAGCTCGCACGAACCATACTGGTCGGAGTCGATCGTCGTGCAGCGCGGATGCGCATACATGGACAGGATGACCGTTCGCACTCCCGGCTGGGGAACAAACTCCTCAAAATCGGGAGCCATGCGGTTCATGTTGAGAATCATGCCGTCGACGGGTCGCTCGACCATGCGGCGCGAGGCATCGGCAAGTGTATAGGGCTTGTCGCCGCCCATCTCGATCATAGTGACGGCAAAATCGTGCTCGCGCGCCGCTTGCATGATACCCTCGAGCGTCGCCAGGTTACCGACACGTGTGATGTTGTACATGCACAGGCCAATAGAACGATACGACCCGCCGCGCAACGCCGCTCCAGCAAAATTGGGACGAAAGCCCAGCTCTTCCATGGCGGCCAGCACACGCTTGCGCGTCTTTTCCGTCACGTTAGGCATACCGTTGACCACGCGAGACACAGTCTGGCGGCTCACGCCAGCGAGCGCCGCAACCTCTGCCGCGCTCGCCGAATGACCATTCCTTGTCTGCTGAGCCATGCCTTCCACGCTAACCTGCTTCCCAACTATTCCCCGCGCCCATGGCGCATCGTACATACATTGATAACGTGCTCATGATACCCGAGCCATATACCACAACATGAAAACTTCTGTCAATCAAAACCGCTTACCGAACAAATACAACCGTTCGCGGCTGTTTGAAGTTGTTTTGTTTCTATACATCCCAGCCGGATGTTAACGTGCTCATTGTCAAATGTTCACGTGCTCATTTTGGTTCTAATCATTTTAAGATAGTGTTTATCGGGCTTTTTCACCGCTGAACGCTAACCAGGGAGCCTCCTGAGCGCAAACGCACAATATCGAACAGCGAGACGAGAGGGTGTATGCATATGTCTTTGCTAAACCGCGTACAGCAGCTGCCGAAGGGCTTTGTTTGGGGCGCCGCAACCGCCGCGTACCAAACGGAAGGTTCCACGAAGGTGGCAGGCAAGGGTAAGACCATGTGGGACGATTACCTTGTCGCCCAGGGTCGCTTTTTGCCCGACCCGGCCAGTGATTTCTACAACCGCTACGAGGAGGATATCCGCCTTTCTGCCGAGCATGGACTCAACGCCATCCGTGTGTCCATCGCCTGGACCCGCATCTTCCCCAACGGCGACGATGCCGAGCCCCTCGCCGAGGGCGTTAAGCACTACCACGAGCTGTTCGCCTGCTGCAAAAAGTATGGCGTCGAGCCCTATGTGTCCCTGCATCACTTTGACTCCCCCGCCGCCCTGTTCAACCAGGGCGACTGGCTCAACCGCAAGACCGTCGACGCCTATGTGCGCTATGCCGAGTTCTGCTTCCGCGAGTTCCGCGAGGTCAAGAATTGGTTCACCATCAACGAGCTCATCAGCCTCTCGCACTCCCAATACATCCAAGGCAACTTCCCGCCCAACCATCACTTTGATGTGACGAGCGGCATCCAGAGCCAACACAACGAGCTCGTTGCCCACGCCCGCGCCGTCAACCTGTATAAGGATCTTGACGAGACCGAGCACCTGGGCGGACGCATTGGCATGGTCAACGTCCTGACGCCGGCATATCCTGCCACAGACTCGCCCGCCGACCAGCACGCCGCCGACCTGTACAACGCCTTCTACACCGACTTCATCATGGACGGCGCCTTCCTGGGTCACTACTCCGCGCGCACCCTCTCACTCATCAACGAGATTCTGCGTGCCAACAACGCCACGCTTACGGTTGAGGACAGCGACATGGAGGAGCTCGCCAAGGCGGCGCCCCGCAACGATATGTTCGGCCTCAACTACTATCAGTCGGCGTTTATCGCCGCCTACGATGGCGAGTCCACCAACAGCTTTAACGGCACCGGAGACAAGGGCACCTCGTGCTTTAAGTTTAAGGGCGTCGGGCAGCAGGTCGATATGCCGGGTATCCCCACCACCGACTGGGATTGGCTCATCTACCCGCAAGGCCTCTACGACACGCTCAAGCACATCAGCGCCACCTATCCCAACCTCCCCGTCATCTATATCACCGAAAACGGCCTGGGCCACAAGGACCCCGAGCCCGACGCAAACGGCATCGTCGCCGATCCCGAGCGCATCGACTTTGTCGACCAACACATGGAGAAGGTGCTCCAGGCGCGCGCCGAGGGCGTCGACGTCCAGGGCTACTTTATCTGGAGCCTGCAGGACCAGTTCTCGTGGGCCAACGGCTATAACAAGCGCTACGGCCTGTTCTACATCGACTTCGACACGCAAAAACGCTACATCAAGCAGTCGGCACTCTGGTACAAGGAGCTCGCCGACACTATGGCGGACGCGCAGTAGCGCATCGCCTCGCTTTCCCCCGAGAGGGGAGCGGCCCTATGCGATACAAACCCAGCCGCTCCCCTCTCTCCCCCTGGGACCGACCCCGCCTGCACCCGGGCTTTTAGCAAGCGGGAGACCATATAGGTTTTCAACGTCCATGCCATTAAGATTTCATGCAAAGAGGAGCGTGAACTATGGAATCGATCGTTAAGTTCTTGGAGAAAGGTCAGCCGTACTTCGACAAGGTATCTAAGAACATCTACCTTCAGGCCATTAAAGACGGCTTTTTGG
Organism: uncultured bacterium; assembly: GCA_905215205.1. Lineage (GTDB taxonomy): Bacteria > Actinomycetota > Coriobacteriia > Coriobacteriales > Coriobacteriaceae > Collinsella. The sequence continues at coordinate 5,141 of CAJMPK010000076.1, forward strand.
CAGCAATGCCCATCATCCTGTCTTCTTCTGTCTTCCTGCTTATTTCGACCCTGCCGGGCGTTGTCGCCACGGTCGGCGGCTTTACGCTGCCCGACTGGTGGAACGTCGACGTCGTGAACTTCTGCAACAAGGTTTACAACTTCACGATGGGCGTCGTGGGCATCATGGTCGCCGGCACCACCGCAAGCGCGCTGACCGGCTCCAAGAACCGCCGCATGCCTGCCGGCAAGGCCATCAACGCCACGAGCACCATGGTCGCCGCCATGTGCGCTATGCTCATCTTGGCCGTTACCCAGACGAGTGCCAAGATCGACGGCGCCGATGTCTCGGTGTTCTTTACCGACAACATGGGCACCAAGGGCCTACTGAGCTCCTTTGTCGCCGCATTTGCCACGGTCAACATCTATGCCTTCTGCATTAAGCGAGACATCACCATCAAGCTGCCCAAAGAAGTCCCCGGCGCCATCGCCCAGAACTTCCGCGACATCTTCGCCTTCAGCTTCTCCATCCTGTTTGTCGCCGTCATCGACGTTATCTGCCGCACCTGCTTGGCCGTCCCGTTTGCCAACGTCATCTCCACGCTGGTGAGCCCGCTGTTCGCCGCTGCCGATTCCTACGCCGGCCTCGCCCTCATCTGGTTCATGATCCCGCTGTTCTGGTTCATGGGCATCCACGGCCCCTCGGTCGTTAAGCCTGCCCTCAACGCCGCGCTGTTTGGCAACATCACCACCAACCTCGCCACGCTGCAGGCCGGCGGTCACCCCGCCCTCGCCCTGACCGAGAACTTCGGTAACTACATCGGCGAACTCGGCGGCACCGGCGCCACGTTCATTGTCCCGATCATCTTCCTGCTCTTTATGCGCTCCAAGCAGCTCAAGGCCGTCGGCAAAGCCTCTGTCGTACCCGTGATGTTCGCCGTCAACGAACCGTTGCTGTTCGCCGCGCCCATCATCCTCAACCCGTACTTCCTGATCCCGTTCCTGTTTGCCCCCGTGGCCAACGTCCTCATTGGTAAGTTCTTCATCGACTTTTTGGGCATGAACGGCTTTATCTATGCCATGCCGTGGGCACTCCCCGGACCGATCGGCACCTTCATCGACACCAACTTCCAGCCGATCTCTCTGGTCCTGGTTGTCGTCCTGCTGGTCGTTGACTTCTTAATCTACTACCCGTTCTGCAAGGCCTACGACAACGTCCTGTGCAAGCAGGAGGCCGAGACCCTGGCCGAAGAAGAGGCCGAGGAGACCAAGGCCGTCAAGACCGCTGCCGCCCCCGCCGTTGAGGCTCCTGTTGTCGAGACAGCTTCTGCCACTGAGGCCTCCGCAACTCCGTCCGCCCTTAAGGGCAAGGATCTGAGGGTTCTGGTTCTGTGCGCTGGCGCCGGCACCTCTGCACTGCTCGCCAACGCGCTTAAGGAAGGCGCCGACGAGCTGGGCATCGACATTACCGCCAACGCCGGTGCCTACGGCAGCCACTACGCCATCATGGACCAGTACAACGTCATCGTCCTGGCTCCGCAGGTTCGCACCTATTACAACGAGATGAAGGCCGACACCGACCGCCTGGGCATCACGCTGCTGTCGCCCAAGGGCAAACAGTACATCGACCTCACTAAGGATCCCAAGGGTGCCGTCGCCTGGATTGAGGAAAACCTCGAGGCATAAGATGCTGACGCCACCTGCCGCTCGCAGAAAAAAAATGGCCCGTGCATCGATGCGTGATGCGCGGGCCATTTTGTTTAGACCGCACCCGTCCTCCTGTTCATCTTAATCTGTAACATCTAGCCGAGTTTTTGGGTCCCAGCTGTTACAGATCGAGATGAACGAGCCGAGCACGTCTATGCCCGCAGATCCTTCACACTGGAGCGCTCGACCAACACGCCCGAAACAAGCGTACGGCTTCTGGAGCTCGGAGCTTCTAGGCCCGCAACGACCTCGTTGAGCGCACGGACGCCCAGCTCGCGGTGGCGAAACTTCACCGACGTCAGAATCGAGTTGGGAATCGTCTTGTAAAGCTCA
>CAJMPK010000077.1 GCA_905215205.1 uncultured bacterium
GTGCGAGGCAGCCTGAACCCCGGGGGCATCTATGTTGCCAATATCGTGAGTGCGAACAGGGGGAGCGACGTGACGTTCCTGCGCGATTGCGTTGCCGCGGCACTCGAGGTATTCGCCCACGCCTGGGTGGTCCCATGCGGCGATGCGGAGTTCGGCGGCGAGGAGAACTACCTGCTCATCGCCAGCGACGGCGACTATGTCTTTGCCGAAGCTGTGCCCTTCGACACCGACTTCCTCGGCACCGTCCTTCACGACAAGTAAGTCTCCCCGTCCCAAAAAAGACGGGTCTTAGGCGTGGTCGCTCCAGCTGCGGACACGCTGCTTCATGCCCTCTATGTCGAGCACGCCTTCGGCAAAGCCCTTGCGCACGAGCTCTTCGGGAACAAACTCGTCGTAGCGATCAAAATAAGGCACCTCGCCGGGATAGACGAGCTCGATGGGATCGAAGTCCTTCTCGGCCTCGGCGGCGAGCACCTCAAAGAATGTCTTCTCGTCGGCCTTCATCTTAAACTGCATAAAGTACGGGCGTGACGGGTCGAGTCCGCGAAGGCCCAACTCAGCGGCGCATTTGATTTTAAGCATGCGCTCGAGCGCCAAAAAGGCGTAGCTGCCCAACCAGGGGAAGAGCACCCAGGTATCGCCGCCCAGGTTGATAAGCGGTTTAGTTCCCGCGCCCGAAATCTCGGCCGTATGACGAGCCTGCGCCAAGCGGGCCCGTGCGTTACCCATAAGGTACGGATATGCTGTGTGCTCGTTGAGCGCCTTGCGCATACGCTCGAGTACATGCGTGTTAATGTCGCCGGGGCAGTCGCCAAAGTAGGCCGGCACCCGGCCTTTGACCTGCGTGGCAAAGACGGTATGGCGCTTCCAGTCCACTTCTTCGACAATCCAGCAATGGCCTGCGATGGCGATGCGCTCACCGGGCGGTGGGGGATTGACGATCGTGCCCAACTCGGCCGACTCGCTGCGAACGGTGAACTCCTCGTTTTCCTGGAATACGGCGTAGAACTTAAAGTTGTTGATGATGCGCTCGCCCGCGAGACCCACGATGAGCCCGCCGCCCTCGGTGACCTGGATATGGTCGATCTTAATGAGGTGACGTAGCAGCACACGGTAATCGTCTGCCGAGACACGGTGGAAATAGCTGAGCGTGAGCACGCGCTGGGCAAGTTCGGCCGGCGTGAGCTCGCCGGTGCTGGCGAGGGTCGACATAGTCTGGTGATAGAGCAGGCTGTAGGGGAGTCGATCGAGCTCGGGCGGCTCGACCCACTTTTCCTCGCGATAGAGTTGTACGAGCGCGATGCCCTGCAGGAGCTTCCACGGGATGGTCTCGGGCATCATCGTGCGCGGCTCGGGCTCTTCCTCGCGCATGACAAACCACATCTCGGGCGGAAGGTCGCGGCGTCCCGTGCGGCCCATTCGCTGCAAAAAGGAACTGACGGTAAACGGCGCGTCGATCTGGAAGGCACGTTCCAGACGGCCGATATCGATGCCAAGCTCAAGCGTAGAGGTGGTGACGGTCGTCTGTGCCTGCTCCTCATCGCGCATGAGTTCCTCGACCGTCTCGCGCAACGATGCCGAAAGATTGCCGTGATGAATGAGGAAACGGTCGGGCTCGTGCCGGTTCTCGCAGTAGCTACGCAGCATGGAGCACACGGCCTCTGCCTCCTCGCGCGAGTTGGCAAAGACCAGGCACTTGCGGCCGCGCGTATGCTCAAAGATATAGCCCATACCGGGGTCGGCGTTGTCGGGCGCCGTGTCGGTGGGGTTGAGAAGCGCCTGCTCGGTCGCTCGTGGGATGTCGACTTCGCCCTCGGGGGCCGAGGAAGTGCGACGGTCCTTGGGTGTGGCCTTGCCCCGTGTCCGCTCACGATGTTGACGGCGTTCCTCTTGTGTGAGCTGTCCGCTGTGACGCATGTCTTGGGCGCCGGCGGGCAGTGCCGGGGGTGCCGCCGCCTCGATGCGCTCGCACGCAAGCACTTCGGCCTCTTGAGGACCCATGCTCTCGAATTCCCGCTGCTGTGCCTGAGGACCCGAGTTGTAGAAGTGTTCCATAGAGATGCGCCACACGCGTCGCGGTTCCTCAAAGCGGGGGATAACGCAGTCGCGTCCCGTTCCCTGCGAGAGAAAGGCGCCCGTGCGCTCGGGGTCGCCGATGGTGGCCGAAAGGCCAATGCGGCGAGGCTGCACGCCGGCCATGCGCGAGAGTCGCTCGATAAGGCAGAGCGTTTGCCCGCCACGATCGCCGCGCATGAGCGAGTGGACCTCATCGATGACCACATAGCGCAGGTCGCAAAACATGCGCGGGATCGCCATATGCTTATGGATTAAGAGCGCTTCGAGTGACTCGGGCGTAATCTGCAAGATGCCGCTCGGTTTTTTAATGAGCTTAGCCTTGTGCGACTGCGAGACATCGCCGTGCCAGTGCCAGACAGGGATGTCGGCCTCTTCGCAGAGGTCGTTGAGACGGACGAACTGATCATTGATGAGCGCTTTGAGGGGGCCGATGTAGAGGGCGCCCACGCTCGCGGGCGGGTTCTCCCAAAACTCGGTCAGGATGGGAAAGAAGGCTGCCTCGGTTTTGCCGGAAGCCGTGGATGCCGTTAGGAGCACATTGTCTTGTGTGTTAAAGATGGCATCTGCCGCCGCAACCTGAATGGAGCGCAGACTCTCCCAATCGTGGGAGTAGATGAAGTCTTGGATAAACGGGGCGTAGCGGTCAAAGGCGTTCACGGGGCCTCCTATCAAAAACGAATCTCTCAACGCGGCTGGCAACGGCTTGCTGCATTGCTGCTTCAACGTTTGCCCAGATAAAACCTGCCAAAATAAACCTGTCCCTTTTTGGCAGGTTAGATGGTGAACTCGGCGAAATTGCGGTCGCCGCCTGCGGTGCCGGTGTCGCCTGTTGCGGCTGCTGGCGCGTCGCCGCCGACGCTTTGCAGCAGCTCGGCTACGTTGGCGTCGGGGTTCTGACACAGGATGTCGAGCAACTCGATAAAGTCACGGATGACCTCACGCGGCGTCAAGTGCGTATCGGCTCCCACACGACCGAACTCGATCTTGAGGAAGTCCACCAAGTCGTTCTCGGTAAGCGTGGGCGTCCAGCCAAAGTAACCGGCGTGAATTTGCATGAGTTTTTCGATGAGCACCAGCAACTCCTCATAGGTGAGTGGCTGCAGGCGGATGATGGGCGCGAGCATGTCCTTAAGATCCTCGCGTGCAAAGCGGCCTTGAGCGAGTCGGCTACGCAGGGCCTCGTAGGAGAACACGCCACGGCGGCGGTCTTCGATGGAGGTTGGCGTGCCGCCCATGATCATGCCCAGGTACTGCGCCTTGCCCTGGAGCGTGTCGTTGTACATGGTCAGGATCTTCTCGTAGTTGTATTGGCGTGTGATGGCGTTGGGAATCTTGTACAGATTCACGAGCTCGTCGATGAGCACCAGCATGCCCTTGTAGCCGCTGCAGACCAAAAAGCGTGCGATGAGTTTGACGTAGTCGTACCAGTCGTCATCGCTGATGATGGTCGAGGAGCCCAGCTCGGCGCGCGCCTCGCTCTTGGTTCGGTACTCGCCTCGGATCCACTTGGTCACGCGGCTCATGGTCTCCTCGTCGCCCTCGGAAACGGCCGCGCGATAGCGACGGAGCATGCGGGCAAAGTCGAAGCCGTGGACCATTTCCTCGAGCGGAGCGAGTTGGGCATTGATAGCCGACTCATCGGCGTCCGCGCACGAGGCGACCCAGCGATCGAGAATCAGGTTGAGCGCGCCGCCCTCGGGGCGCGTCTTGGTCGATATATTGCGGATGAGCTCACGGTAGGTGGCAAGGCCCTGTCCCTGGCCGCCCTGCAGGCGGCGCTCAGGGGATAGGTCGGCATCGGCGACGACGAATCCCTCACCCATGGCGTGCGTGCGGATGGTCTGGAGCAAAAAGCTCTTGCCGGCGCCGTAACGACCGACCAGAAAGCGGAAGCTCGCGCCACCGTCGGAGATGAGACTCAGATCGGTGAGCAGGGCGCGAATCTCGACCTCGCGTCCCACGGTGATATAGGGAAGGCCGATGCGCGGGACCACGCCGCCCTTGAGCGAGTTTAGGATAACGGCAGCGACGCGTTTGGGTACGCGGGGCGCTGCGGATGTGGTATCACTCATGGTCTAGGTATCCTCTCACGTCTGCTTCGTAATCCTCGATAATCTGCGGCCCTGCCGCGCTAAATTCAATTACGGTGTCGCCCACCAGGTCAAAGAGCGCCTCGTTGATGGTATCGACGAGCATGTCCTCGCTCTGGCCCGAGTGCGCCACTGCCGATGTCGCTTGCGCTGCGTTTTGCTCGAGCAGCGCGCGGAGATAGGCGTCTGCGGCAGGCGTGAGTTCGTTCGTGGCGTCAGCGGGCGTAACAGCTGCGAACGCGGGCGTCGGCGCGAGAAGCGGTGCCACGACACCAAACTGTTCGGTGGATATGGTTGGCTCGTCGGTCTCGTCCTGCCGAATGGGTGCCGCGACCGCCTCGACAATCGCGTCGGCTACGGGCTCGGCTTCCGGTTGCCCTGAGTCCGCTGCCTCGGCTTCCACAGGTGCGCCGTCCTCGCGCTCTTCATCGATCAAAAGCGCTTCGCGCGTTTGCGCAGCGGCGCTCCGAATGTGCCCCAGCTGAGTCAGGTCGATATCGATCTTGACGGGCTGGTGTGCGGCGTCCCACGAAAGCCATGCCACAATCTCGTCATCGATAATCTTGGCCAGATATTTGGGGACCTTTTCTTCCTTAAGGGGATGGGCGGGGTCCAGCGCCAGGCGCAGGCGTTGGTCGCAGGCGCGCATCATTTCACCGAGCTTGCTGCTCTTTTGCCTACTACCGTGGATACGCATGCATTCCCAAAAGCCGTTTTGGCAACGGTAGATATGGATAGGATCCAGGCGGTATTCGCAGTCCTCGTGGCGCTCGGGCGCAAAGAATACGGCCGAGGCAAACATGGTGTAGGGCATGGCCGTCTCCTCCCCAAATAAACTCGCCACGATGGCGGTCTTTCGGTGCGTGTCATAGTAGCGCGCCATGCGGACATACACGGCGCATGCCACGCGGCGCAGATCGCGGTGGTGGCTGCGGTCGAGTCTTGAGTTATTGAGGTTATACGTGGAGAGGGCGTTGATAGCGGCCATGAGTCGCTCCTCGCGCGCCTCGTCGGGCGGAAGGGGGAGGATCGGCTCAGAGGATTTACGACGTTTGGGGGCCTGCCCGGACGGCGCCGGTGCAGGCGCAAGGTCTCGAGCCGCGCGCCGCAGCTCGATAAGGGCGTTATCGAACATGACGGTTTTAGAGTCGCGAAGCAGCTTGGGATCGAGCCCGTGGAACACGGCGTAATCCTGCAGCCACACGCGTGCAAACCGGTCGATGCCGGGCTCGAAGGCACGATAAGCATCCCAAAAGGTCTTGATCTTGCTAAAACCATCGAGCGGGCCATCTACGCCAATGCCGCAGATCAGTTCATAGAGATACAGGAAGGCAAAGGACGTAGACGTTTCTTCGACGGTTCCGCGGCGTACCCGTGCGCGCCAGGTAAAGTACCCGCGCAGCTGGCGATCGCTCATGGCGTTGTAGGTTGGGAAGTACGACTTGAACGTACCGTTATAGGGGCAATCGTCCTCAAAGTCGGCCATCAGCAGGCCTTGGCGGTAGAAGAGCTCGGCTTCCGAAAGCCAGCGTCCTGCACCGCCTTTGGGGTCATCCTGCCAGCGCGATATCTCGCGCATCTTGCGGTACTGGTCGGGAAGGAAGTTCTGCATCTGACGACCGGTTTTGAGAATCGGCTCGTCTGCGTAGACTTCATGTGAGAAACGGGCGGACTGATGGGTCCGGGCCTCGGCCATAATGCGCTCGATGAGCATCTTGATGTCCTGGTCGGCCACCGTTTCTCCTCTCCTAACGCAGCTTCGGTGACCTCATATCATAGCACAGCATCAAACAGGTGTTCGAGATACCGCTATGTAGATAGATTTAGAACAGGAGGGCGTAGATGACGGCTATGACAACGGAGGGGAGCATATTGGCCGTGCGGAAGGTCTGGGGACGGATGAGATTGACGCCGACGCAGAAGATGAGCATAGAGCCCACGAGCGATAGGCTGTCGAGGGCGGCGGTGGTCATGATGGGGGAGAGCGCGCCGGCAAACAGCGTAATCGTTCCCTGGAACACGGCGACGGGCAGGGCCGAGAAGATGCAGCCGCGTCCGAGCGAGGCCGTCATGGTGCAAACGATGATGCAGTCCAGCGCGCCCTTGAGGGCGAGCGTGGACCAGTCGCCGAGCAGACCGTCTTGGATTGATCCCACGATAGCCATGGCACCGATGCAGACGGTCAGCGATGTCGAGACAAAAGCGTTGGTGAACTCGTTATCGCCCTCGCTGCCGGTTTTGCGCTTGAGCCATTCGCCCAGGTTTTCGATGCCGGCTTCCAGGTTAACGGCCTCGCCGATGAGCGAGCCGAGGGCAAACGAGACGATGAGCATGGTGGTGCCGGTGGTCTCCAGCGCTTTCCCGTCAATGACGAGCATCTTTTGCATGGTGCCGCCCAGGCCGATAAACAGGACGCACAGCCCCGATGCTTTCATGAGCGTGTCTTGGATGCGGGGTGTGATAAAGCGTCCGCCTATAAGGCCCAGCAGTCCGCCCGCAATCAAAAGTGCGACGTTGATGACCGTTCCCAAACCCGGCATGAACCCTCCCATATTGATGCCAACCTGGCAATCGTAGCAGAACGGGCTGCAGGGTGCGTCATGCCTCATCCTATACGTTATATAAGTGGTATTAATGACGGCATTTGGTGCCCGAGCCTCAGCCTCCCATCACGACATAGGGGCTGTAATCGAAGCACAGCGTCATGAGTCGCTGCGGGGACTCAATGGCCGCGGCGATGATATCGGCATCTCGAGCTCGGTCAAATCCCACGAGCTCAATTTGATACGAGACGTCTTCCATTTTATGGAGTATCCGGTTAT
>CAJMPK010000078.1 GCA_905215205.1 uncultured bacterium
TGCTATGGTGAGCGACCCTGTTGCCGCTGTCAAATGGAGGGCAATTGAGGTTGTTTGGGGGCGTTTGGACGGCCGTCAAAATCCGAGGTGGACAGTTAGTTCAGATACGTATAAGTTCTGAGGACTCGAATTGCTCAATTCAATGCCGATACGTTGTTTTGGAACTTTAGTTAGCCCATATGACGCTGTTTTTGAAGTCTACCCCGCTTTCAAATAGGGCGAATGGTATAGAGATAGCTGCAAAACAGCCTAATTCAATGTGTCTATTTATACGTATTTGAACTAACTGTCCAGCCCTGTTCGACGGCGCACGGGTGATTCGCCGTTTAGACCGGCGCAAGGCCGATTCCGGCCCGCAGAGCGTTGAGCCAAGCGGCCTGACGCTTGCGATAGCCCTTGATGCGATATCGGAATCGGACTCCTGCGAGTCGATGCATCGTTTGGGCGAAGGCTTCGAGTGCAACAAGGTCTTTCATTTGGTCGCGATTGATAACCAGGACGTGGATGCCCATTGCCTTGAGGCCATTATTTCGATTGCCATCGTGGATGCGAGCGTTTTGAAGCTCATGCCCAATTCCGTTGTATTCGTTGTCGACTCCGGCGGCCGGGCAATATAGGTCGCAGATGGCGTAAGGGATGCCGGAGGACATGTTAACCGCAAGAGTGTCGAAGTCGATTCGATAGTTGAGTAGCAGGCCTCCCATGGGCAGGCTGCAACATCCGAATCCGCCAAAGCGCATGGGCGCTCCGAGAACGGCTAACATTAGGGATTCGGCTGGGGATGCAGATCCGGGTCGGGCAAGCTTGACTGCCGTGCGAAACGAGGTGTATGAGCTACTTTTGGCGAAGCGCGCGACCGCCTCGAGATCTTCGATGGTCGTGGCGGGCTCGCATTTGTAGTGCGCCTGTTCGTAGCGGGTTTCGTTCTGCTGTTCGGCTGCCGACTGGCCGCCCAGGCAATCAAGATCGCCCGTCGCTGCGCAGCTATCGCCCTTGGGCCAGATGTCGTCATAGGCGATGGGGTAGGTTGCCTCGGGCGGAAGGGAGTAGGTTCCGAGCAGCTCCATAAGGAGCATCAAGGTTTTGGCGACCGATTCATTTTTAGAACAAAGCATGGCTGTCATGGCAGGAGACGTTGCGTAGATGTCGGCCTCGACGTGCATAATTGCACCTTCAGGAAGCGGAGCGGAGAGAATATGCTGAAGAAGTCGCTTGTCGGGGCGTCTGTTGTCTTCGTTTGAAACGAGAAGATCGAGTAGCTCGGAATCATCTTCATTCCAGGCGTCGAGTATCGAAAGTGCGCCAAAGTCTATCGCGTCATTATTGGGAATGCAGCTAGCCAAGGCCTGTGCTTGCTGTTCACTATCAACGGAGTCCCAGGGTAGGGCAAAGTACGCCCGTCGTGCGCGACGAATTGCGCGGAGGGCGGAGAAATGTGAAATCATGGTCGTCATAGCTATAACGTACTAAGTTGGCGGCAGAATGCGACCGCCATACCGTTCTTTTCGCTCAGCGGGGCGCTGTGCGCCATGAACGGCTGGGTGTTATGAAATCGGTGGAATCGGTTGAGGGGATTGCAGGAAATTGAGCTCTGCCGCGAAGGTTGACGATAGCTACTGGACAGTTAGTTCAGATACGTATAAGGCGACGGGCATTCGAGGCGTTTCTAAGGGCCTTCGAGGGCGATTTGAGGGTAAAGATGCGGCGGTTGTACTCGAAAAAGATAAGCTTTGGGCGGCATGGCATCCGCCGGGGAGCTCAGAAGGCTCCGAACGGCCCTTTGGAGCTTTAAAAAATACGTATCTGAACTAATTGTCCAGGGAAGGTTGGAGAGGGATAGAAAAAGGGTCGGAAGCTCGCTTCCGACCCTTTAAAAGCATCAAAGATGATGCGATGCGCGGCAGGCTACAGCGCGAAGTCGCCGCCGACGAGCGTGGAGACGGGCTCCTCGTGGTAAACGGCGGAGATGGCCTGAGCGAACTCTTCGGCGACCGAGATGGTCTTGATCTTGCCGCCGACCTCGACGGGGATGGCATCGGTGACGACGCACTCGACGATGGGGGCATCGTTCAGGCGCTCGATGGCCGGACCGGAGAAGATGCCGTGGGTGGCGCAGACGTAGATGTCGCCAGCGCCCATAGCCTTGAGCTCCTTGACGTTGGCGCACAGGGTGCCAGCGGTGTCGATCATGTCGTCGTTGATGATGCAGGTCTTACCCTTGATGTCACCGATGATGCCCATGACCTCGGCGGCGTTGTGGCGCGGACGGCCCTTGTGGGCGATGGCCAGGTCGCAGCCGAGCATGTCGGACAGCTTCTTGGCGGCCTTGGCACGACCCACGTCGGGGGAGACGACAACCAGGTTATCGGTGTCGAAGTGCATGTCGTTGTAGTACTGGCCAAACAGAGGCAGTGCGGACAGGTGGTTAACCGGGATATCAAAGAAGCCCTGGATCTGGCCCTGGTGCAGGTCGAGGGTGATGATGCGGTTGACGCCGGCGCGCTCGAGCAGGTTGGCGACGAGGCGGGCGGTGATGGGCTCGCGCGGGCCGGCCTTGCGGTCCTGGCGGGCATAGCCGTAGTGGGTGATAACGGCGGTGATGGAGCGGGCGGATGCGCGCTTGGCAGCGTCGGTGGCGATGAGCAGCTCCATGAGCATGTCGTTGACGTTGCCGCCGGCCACGGACTGAATCAGGAAGACGTCGGCGCCGCGGACGGTCTCGTCGTAGCGGGCGTAAATCTCACCGTTGGCGAACTGCTTTAGCGTAAGGCCCGAAAGCTCGACCCCAAGGTACTCAGCAATCTTCTGAGCGAGGGGACGGTTGGAGGAACCGGAATACACGCGGATGGACTTGCGCATATTCTCCGACTTCTCGGGATCATTAATCGGCATTACCCTTCTCCTTTATATCGAATGCCATATAGATGCCTTTTTGCATTGTAACCGTGCGGCGGGGTTTATCGAGTCTTGATAACGTCTTTACCGTCAACGGACACGAACCGACCACTCATCCGGTCGCGCAGGTCACGATAGAAAAAAGGAGCCGTCCCCATGGGAACAGCTCCTTAGATGCTTGGTAAAACGTTATACCTCGTCGTCCTCGTGCAGGCGGCGGCGATAATCGGCGGCCCAGCCCTCAATATTTACCTGACGGGCGCGGCCCAGACCGAGTGCGTCGGCCGGGACCGGCTCGGTGATGACGGAGCCGGCGGCCACGAGTGCGCCGTCGCCAATCTGGGCGGGCGCGACCATCATGGTGTCAGAACCGATGAAGGCATCCTTGCCGATGACGGTCTTGTGCTTGTGCACGCCGTCGTAGTTGCAGGTGATGGAGCCTGCGCCCACGTTGACGCCGGAGCCCATGGTGGTGTCGCCGATGTAGGACAGGTGCGGCACCTTGGAGCCCTCGCCGATCGTGGACTTCTTGATCTCCACGTGCGTGCCGGCCTTGGAGCCATCGAGCATGTGGGTGCCCGGGCGCAGGTAGGCGCGCGGGCCGCAGTCGACGCCGTTCTCGATGACGGCCTCGATGGCGATGGTCTCATCGATGGTGCAGCCGCTGCCGACGGTGGTGTCGGTGAGGCGGCTGTTGGGGCCGAGCTGGCACTCCTCGCCCACGGTGACGTGGCCGATCAGGTGCGTCTGCGGCCACACGACGGTGTCGCGGCCGATAACGGCATCGGGGCCGATCCAGGCCTGCGTGGGGTCGATGAAGGTAACGCCCTCGGCCATCCAGTGCTCGTTGATGCGGTCGCGCGCAATGGCGGTAAGCTGTGCGAGCTGGATGCGGCTGTTGACGCCCAGGCCGTCGCGGTAGTCGTCGCAGTGGAAGATGGAGACTGCCTGGCCGTGGCCTTTGAGGATCTCGAGCATGTCGGGCAGGTAGTACTCGGACTGCGCGTTGTCGTTGCCGATCTCGTTAATGTGGGCGGCGAGCTGCGCGCCGTCAAAGGCGTAGCAGCCGGCGTTGCACTCCAGCAGCGTGGCGGCCTGCTCGGGCGTGCAGTCCTTCTGCTCGATGATGCGCTCGATCTGACCATCGGCGCCCAGCTTGATGCGGCCGTAGCCGAAAGGATCGGGCGGGGTCATGGTCATGACGGTGCAGGCGAGCTCGCCGGTGGCGACGGTCTGCGCGAACTTGGCGACGGTGTCGGCGGTGATGAGCGGCAAGTCGCCGTTGAGCACGACGACCGGGCCCTCGGCGATGCCGCAGGCCTCGAGCGCGACCTTTACAGCGTGGCCGGTGCCCAGGCGCTCGGTCTGCTCGACGCACTCGACCTTGGTGGCGCTGTTGGCGTAGGCGCCGTCGATCAGGGCGCGCATCTCGTCGGCGTGGCTGCCGATGACGACCACGACGCGGCTGCAGCCGGCCTTGATGGTGGCGTCGACGATCCACTGGACCATGGGCTTGCCCAGGATCTTGTGCGAAACCTTGCAGTGGTTCGACTTCATGCGGGTGCCCTCGCCGGCAGCGAGGATAATTGCGGTTGCGTCCATGTGATCTCCTGTTACGTTATAGAGACGTGTGTTTGGAAACGATACACGGCGCAATATGATACCGCAGGCATATGATGAGCGCGTAACGATTGGTTTGCGGCGGTTGAGGCTTGCGTCGCTGGTGTGGCGTTTGCGCTGCTTGCGTGCGGCGTTGGCGGTGCTACGGAGCCGTCGTTTGAGCTAGGGGACGGGGGTGCCCGTGGACAACATACGAGAAGAGTTTGGCGGCGAGCCCGTCGCGGCATTCTCGATGTCGCATCCGGCGGTGCCGGCGCTCTACATGGTGCTGACGTTGGGACTCACCATGTTCTCGATGCAACCGGTGCTGATCGCGCTGTCGCTTGCGGGCGGGCTGGCGTACGGGCTTGCGACGCGCGGTGCTGCGCGCACGTTGGGGGCGCTTCGCTGGCAGCTGCCGGTGATTTTGATTATCGCGGTGCTCAATCCGCTGTTTAGTGCATCGGGCTCGACGGAGCTGTTCCGTATTGGCATGCGCGCGGTGTATCTGGAGAGCATGGTTTACGGCCTGTGCATGGGCGGGCTGTTTGTGGCGAGCGTGCTGTGGTTTGAGGCCGCGGCGTCGATGCTCGAATACGACAAGGTTCTTGCGCTTTTGGGCAACGCCGCGCCGGTGATCGCGCTCATGATCTCGATGTGCATGCGGCTTATCCCACAGTTTTTGCGCCGCGGCCGCACGGTGCTGGCGGTGCAGGACGCGATCGATGTACCGGGGCGTGCGCCCACCGATCCCGTGCGATCGCGCCTGCGGGCGTCGAGCGTGCTGATGGGCTGGGGCATGGAAGATTCGCTTGAGCGCGCGGATGCCATGCGCTCGCGCGGGTGGGGTGCTGCGTCGCGCCGTACGACGTACGCGCGGTATCGACTGGGGCGCAGCGACGTTGCCGCGCTGGTCGGGCTCGCGGTGTTTGGTGCTGCCGCGGTGGCGGTGGCATGGACCGCGACAACGCAGTATTCGTTTTACCCGCAGCTTTCGGTGCCCGCTCCGTGGCCGGGCTATGTCGTGTACGCTGCCTGGATGGTGCTGCCCTGCGTGCTGCACGCGATCGATGAGAAGAGGTTCGGCTGATGGCTCGGTTGGATAGGGGCCCGGTGTCGGGCGCGGCGTGCGGCCCGGATATGCCGGCGATTGAGGTGCGGAGCCTGAGTTTTGCCTACCCCGGGGCTGATGCTGCGGTGCTCGAGGGGCTCGACTGGTCTGTTCCCCAAGGTGCATTTGCGCTGCTTGTTGGCGGTACCGGATCGGGTAAGTCGACGCTGCTGTCGCTGCTCAAGCCCGAGATCGCTCCGGCGGGCGAGCGCGCTGGCGAAGTGCGCGTGCTGGGCGAGAACGTTGCCGACATGGACGTGCGCGCGTCTGCGGAGCGCGTGGGCTACGTGTTCCAGGATCCCGAGAACCAGATTGTGTGCGAGACCGTGTGGCACGAGATGGCGTTTGGCCTGGAAAACTTGGGGCAAGCGCGCGACGAGATGCACCGTCGCGTAGCCGAGACCAGCTATTTCTTTGGGTTGGAGGATTGGCTCCACCGCGACACCGATACGCTTTCGGGCGGACGCAAACAGCTGCTGTCGCTGGCGGCTGTGCTGGCATTACGCCCGCGCGTGCTGCTGCTCGACGAGCCCACGTCTCAGCTTGATCCGGTTGCGGAGAAGAATTTCCTGCACGCGCTGTTTCGTGTGAATCGCGAGCTGGGCTGCACGGTTGTTGTTGCGACGCATCAGCCGCGCCCAATGCTCGAATACGCGACGTGCGCGTACCGGATTGAGGACGGTCGCGTGCGCGAGGTGGCGGATATGGCTTCTTTGGGACGCCGAGAATCGCTGTTTTCCGATGACATGTTGGGGTGGGGTGCCATCCGATGTGCAAATAAAGGAGTATTCAGCAGGCGTGAGGACAATTTGGGCTCTCTGGAGCCGCTCGGTGACGTATCGAGCGCGGAAAAAAGTTCGGAATTGGACAAATCGTCCGAATTTGTGGCGCAAACGTCGCTCGAGAACGGCTCGGAAGCCTTCTCGCGCACGGATGGAAGCAGAATACTCCAAAAAATGCACGGCGGGTCGGCTACCACCCTGTCGGAAGGCTGGTTTCGCTACGATCGCGTGGGCGGTTGGGTGTTGCGCGGGCTCGACGTGGCGTTTTCGGCCGGTGCGGTGCATGCGGTTGTGGGCGGTAACGGATGCGGTAAGTCGACGATGCTCTCGGTGCTGGCGAAGACCGCCAAGCTGCAGCGCGGCCGCATGGTGCGCGGAGCGGCCTCGGCGGCGCTGCTGCCCCAGAATCCCAAAGCATTGCTGGTTGCCGAGACGATTCGCGATGAGCTGATGGAATGGGCCTCGACCTGCGGATATGACGAGAACTTGGCGCGGGAGCGTGCGGCGAGCTTGGGGTTGTCGGGTCTGGATGGACGCCATCCGTACGATCTTTCGGGCGGGCAGCGTCAACTG
>CAJMPK010000079.1 GCA_905215205.1 uncultured bacterium
TTGGTCGAGTCCATCCCCTACGCCGACGAGGCCGTTTCCGATGAGGACGTGGCCGAGCCCGAGGCCGAAGAGGAAGAAGCCACCGAGGAGAAGTCCGAGGGCAACAACATGGCCGCCATGGCCGTTGGCGCCGTCGTCATCATCGGTGTCTGCGCCTACGTGATCTATCGTCGCAAGAAGGCCTAAGGCCCTCATGTCCTAGCTGAGCGGGCAAGGCAGCAACGGCAGCCTCGCCCGCTCAGCCCGCTCTTTTGACCGGCGGGAAACCCGCCTGAAATCTTTTCAAAAAAGATTTCCCCGCACACACTTTGCTGTGCTATAGTGCAGCGCAACAGCAACTAGGTGCGACCGCGCCACGGCATCACGAAAGGAGCCACCGACATGAAGAACACGATGAAGTCTCTCAACAACTGGTGGTGGCGTGATGCGAATACGATCGGTCGACAGTGAGTCCCTCACGCCTGTTTTTGCGCTCTAGGTGATTGGAAGGCCTCCGGTTTCGACCGGGGGCCTTTTTCTATCTCGAGCCCGATCGCATTCGCATCACGCGCCTCCGCTTTTCCCTTGCGCTTCCCTTCAGAAAGGATTTTCACCATGTCTCAGAGCACCACCGCCACCCAGCCCCGCACCGTCCAGACCGCCGACCGCGGCAAACTCGATGTCCGCGCCCTCGTCCTGCTCGCCATCCTGCTCGCCGCCGGCTTCATCCTCAACTTCACCGTCGGCAAGGCCATCTCGGGCATCTCGGGCGGCATGATCAGCCCCGAGTTCATCATCTCGGCCTTCTGCCTCACCATCCTGGTCGTTCGCCCCAACATCGGCCAGGCGCTCGTCATTGGCCTCATCTCGGCTGCCGTGATCCAGATCACCACCACTTCGCCGTTCGTTGATTTTGCCGCCGAGGGCATCGCCGCCATGCTCATGGCCGGCATCGTCAACGCCGCCGGCAAGAACGGTCAAGTCAAGCCCGCCATCGCCATTGTCGCAACCTTCCTGACCACCTTTGTCTCCGGCGTCATCTTCATGGTCATCAAGATGGCCATGCTCGGCGTGGTAGGCGAGCTCGCCGCCGCCATGCTGCCCGTCGTTGCCATGACCGCCGTCTTTAACGGCATTCTGGTCGGCGCCCTCTACTTGCCCATCCAGAAGGCCCTTAGGCTCAACTAACCCGCTCGGCTTTATGAGCCACCCCATCTTGGCGTTCATTCGTCGCTCGCGTACCCAAGTACGCTTCGTTCCTCTTTCGCGCCAACCTGGAACACCTCGTAAAGCCGTCTCCGTGCTTCACCACCAAAGACTGTCCCAAACAACGAGCTTCTTTTGGGGACGTTCCTAAACGACCAGTCATGTAAGAACGTCCCCGATGACTATGAAAGGTATCCATGGAAACGATCATCAACGTCGACGATGTCTCGTTCTCCTATGGCACGCAGACCGAGCAGGCGCTTAAGCATATCTCGCTCGGCGTGAACAGGGGAGATTTCATCGGCATTATCGGGCCTTCGGGCGCCGGCAAGTCCACGCTTGCCGCCTGCCTGTCGGGCGCCGTGCCCCACCACTACACCGGCACGTTCTTTGGGTCCGTCATGGTCAACGGCCACGACACCTGCGAAGTCTCGCTCACCGACGTCTCGCAAATCGTCGGCAGTGTGCTGCAGGATATCGACACGCAGATGGTCGCTTCGGTCGTCGAGGACGAGATGCTCTTTGGCCTCGAGAACTTTGGCGTTCCGCACGACCAGATCGAGCAGTGCGTGAGCGAGACGCTTAAAACCGTCGGTATCAGCGACCTGCGCGACCGCGAGATCGCCACCCTCTCGGGCGGCCAAAAGCAAAAGGTAGCTATCGCCGCCATCCTCGCCATGCGTCCGCGCGTCTTAGTGCTCGATGAGCCAACCGCAGCGCTCGATCCCGCCAGTTCAACCTTAGTCTTCGAGACGCTGCGCGAGGCAAACCGCGCGCTCGGCATCACCATCGTCGTCGTTGAGCAAAAGGTCGCCCTGCTTTCGGAGTACTGCAACCGCGTGCTCGTGCTCAATCATGGCGAAATCGCGCTGCAGGGCGAGCCACACGAGGTCTTCGCGCATACCGACGAGCTCCGTGCCATCGGCGTCGACTGCCCTCGCGTCACGCGTATCTTCAATAGCCTCGAGGCCGATGGCCTGGTAAGCGGCACCCCCTGCTTGGATGTCGATGAGGCCGAGCGCCTGATTTCGGGCATCGTCGACCCCGCACACGCGGCTATCGAAGCCCAGGCGCCCGCCGGTTCCCCGCATGCACCGTCGTTGCGTCCTCATGCCAAGGACGCCGAACCCGTACTCACCTTCGACCATGTTGAGTTTGCCTATCCCAATGGCGGAGCCGCCGTACACGACCTTAGCCTGACGCTCTATCCTGGCGAGCTCGTGGGCATCGTCGGCCAAAACGGCGCCGGCAAGACCACGCTCACCAAACTGCTCACGGGCCTGCTCAAGCCCGCATCGGGCAGCGTGCGCGTTACGGGCCTGGACACGGCATCGGTTCCCACAAGCCGCATCGCACGCGAGGTGGCAACGCTTTTCCAGAACCCCGACCGTCAAATTTGCAAGGATACCGTGCTCGACGAGGTCGCCTTTGGCCTGGAGCTTGCCGGCATCGACCGTGCCGAGGCGCTGCGTCGCGCCCGACTTGTCATCGACCGCTTTGGCCTGCCCGCCGACGAGGCACCGTTCTCGCTGTCACGCGGCCAACGTCAAATGGTGGCACTGGCCTCCGTCGTGGTAGTGGAACCCAAGATTGTGGTACTCGACGAGCCCACGAGCGGCTTGGACTACCGCGAGTGCATGACCGTGATGGAAACGGTACGCACCATGGCCGAGCGCGGTTGCGCCGTCATCATGGTCTGTCACGATATGGAAGTCGTTTCCGACTTTGCCGAGCGCATCGTGGTGATGGCCAACGGTCGTATCCTCGACCGCGGTCGCACGCACGAGCTGTTCTCGAACATCGAACTCATGCAGCATGCCTACGTTGAGCCGCCCCAGGTCATCGAGCTCTCTCGCCGTCTGGCATCCACCGTCTCGCCTGCCTTTACGCAGGTGAGTGAGGTTACCGATATCGTTCGCATTACCGAGGAGATGGTCCGCCGTGGTTAACGTCATCGACTATATGCCGGGCGACACGCTGCTGCACCGCCTGAACCCCGTCATCAAACTGGGCCTCGCCGCCGCTATCATCATCGGCATCTTTTTGTCCGACACCTATGGGGCACTGCTGGGCTTTTTGGCGCTCACGCTTGCGCTGGGCACCTACGCCGGCGTCGTCGACCGCCTGCTCTCGCTGCTCAAGTTGCTGATTCCGCTCGCGCTCATCATGTTGGTGCTGCAGCTTGCCTTTATGCGCGATGGCAACGTGGTGTGGGGCTTTGCCACCGACGAGGGTCTCATCACCGGAACAAAGGCCTGCCTGCGTCTGCTGGGCGTAGCACTTCCGCTCATCCTGATGCTCATGGTGACCAAGCTCAACGACCTTGCCAACGCCTGCGTCGAGGTGCTGCACGTGCCGTATCGCTATGCCTTCACCTTTACCACGGCGCTGCGCTTTGTGCCGGTGTTTGGTCAGGAGATGAACGCCATCATGGAGGCGCAGACCGCACGCGGCGTCGAGTACGACACCAAGAACCCCATCAAGAAGCTTAAGCTCATGCTGCCACTGTGTGTGCCACTGCTCATCTCGAGCGTGGGCAAGACCGATGCCACAGCCTTGGCGGCAGAACAGCGCGGCTTCTATCTGCGTACGCGCGCCAGCTCGTACAAGCGCTACCCCATCAAGGGCCTGGACATCGCCGTGCTCATCGTCAGTATCGCCCTCATCGCCATCGGCCTCCTGTTCTAGTTCACCACCGACAGCAACCACCCAACGCAAAAGGCCTCGGCTCGCACCAAACGAGCCGAGGCCTTTACTGTTTCACCAGATAAAACCTACCAAAATAAACCTGTCCCTTTTTGGCAGGTCGGAAGCTAGAGGCGGTAGGGAGCGCCGCTGCGGATGATGGATTCGCGCACCAGGACGTCCATGGCGTCGAGGGTAATCTCGGGCATCTCGCGGTATTTCTGCAGCACCGAGAGCTCCGTGCAGGCCAGGATGACGCGGTCGCAGCCGCTACGGGCGAACTCCCACATCACGCGGTCGAACTTATCCATATCGGGCTCACGTCCGGCCTTCACATCATCGTAGATAAGCGACATCACATCGTTCTGACGTTTCTCGCTGGGATAGACAACCTCAACACCCGCAGCCTTACATTCGCGACCGTAGACGCCCGCGCCCACGGTTCCGTCGGTGCCCATGATGCCAATCTTGTGCACCGGCTCGGCCGGCATACTCAGGTTGGGGTCGAACTCGCACTCCCCCATCACCGCACCGGCCAGAGCATAGCGCACCGACTCACGCGGCATGTGGATAATCGGCACCTTCGTAAACGACTGGATCTGGTCGTAGAAGTAGTGTGACGTGTTGCAGGGAATGGCAATGTGCGCACAGCCCAACGACTCGAGTGCCTGGGCACACTCTTTCATGGTCGCCAGCAGCTTGGCATGCTCGCCGGTCTTAATAGCCAGCGTGCGGTCGGGCATGGTCGACTTGGAGAGCACCACCATGTCGATATGTTCCTGATCGCAGGCAGCAGCCGTATGACGCACCACCTGGTCGTAGTAATACGACGTGGCCTCGGCGCCCATGCCGCCGATAACTCCCAGCTTTTCCATCGCCGCCTCCTTGGTGACGCTTGCGCAATTGCGCGTATCATACCCGCGCCCGCCCGATGTAAACCGGACGGGCGCCGCACTCATCTACTTGTAATACGTCTTGAACAGCTTAAAGTGGCGCAGCTTGGTGTGCCACATGCGCAGCCAGCGGTTAAAGACAAAGTCGCCCTTCATAAACGAAGGGTCGGCGCCCTTGCCTTCCTTGTCCAGGCGATGCACCTTAGCGCGCAGCTCAGGATCCTTGACGTACTTGTCGACGACGCCCATGGGGACGACCATCCACAGCGCCTCGTCCTGCGCCGTCACAAACTCCGGCTCAAACGGGCGGTTGAACACATACTCGTCCACCACATACTTGGCAACGTTAAAGCCACTGTTAGTGACGTAGTAGTTACTGCGGCCCTGGCGCGTGTTGAAATCGAAGAACTTAAACGAGCCATCGCGCTCGTCGTACTTAACGTCAAAGTTGGAATAGCCCACAAAGTTCAGGTCCTCGAGCAGCTTGCGCACGCCGCCCATGAGCTCGTCGTTGGGCTCGGTAATGATACAGGCATGGTTGCCGACACCGTGGGGCTGATGCTCCTCGAGTAGTACATGGCCCAGGCACATCATGCGGACCTTGCCGTTGCGGTCGGAATAGCTGGTGAGCACGCGCATGTACTCGTCGTTTCCGGGCACGCGGTCCTGCAAGATCAGATCGTCGGTGTAGCCGCTGGCATATGAATCGCGAATGACCTGTTCCAGCTCGGCGCGGTCGGCAATCTCATAGGCCTTCTTCTGGCCCTCGAACTCATGCTGCCACCACATGATGCCGTCAGAAGGCTTCAGAATCATCGGGTAAGGAAAATCGATCTGGTCGAGCACTTCGGCAGGCGCCTCGCCCTGGGCATTGAGCATCGCCTTGGTAAAGGTAAACGTGTGCGGATAGGGCACGCCATGCTTTTCGCACAGCTCGTAGAAGATCTCCTTCTTCTGGCACTGCTCGAGCATGCTGTAGGGCGCGTAGGGAGCGACGATGTTATCCGCCAGCTCATGGGCATCCTTGGCTTGAGCCACGAGAGCGACATAGTTGTCGCCGCAGCCCACAAGGACAATCGTCTTGTCGGCATGCGCTTGGGCAATGCCGTTGACGGTTTTGAGCATCACGGGCATGGTGTCGATATCCACGTTGGGCGTGTAATCGATAATCTGGCTGCGGTACGCGGGACCCGTCTGATACTTGCCAAAGACCAGGCTCTTAACCTGATACTCCTCGTAGAAGGCGCGCGCCACCGAATAGGCGTTGATGTCGCCGCCGAGCAGCACGGGGATAAACTCGCGCTCTGTAAATTGCAATGCCATGGAAACTTCCTATCATGAACTGCCCACACAGCGGGCGGTCTTTGCGCAACTGATTTATTCTAGCGTGCCAAGCCGCCGGCGCCCAAAGCTCCACCGTATCTATGGCAATCGACGTAATCGTCCAGCACGAAGACGGCGCTCACCGTTGTACGACAATGGGCAATGAACCTACCATTGTTGTAGGATTCATCGTATTGACATCCTCGAACGAAAGGCGCACACGTGCCCCAAGACCATCCGACCGATAATCCCATCCTCAATGCCGCGAAGCGCGAGCTGGCGGAACGTGCGAAAGCGACCGCCCCCCTGCGCACCGCAAACGATGCTTACAACGGGCCTACCCGCATCGTCTCAATCAACACGTCGGAGCACAAAGGCACGCGTAAGTCACCCGTCGCCGACGGGCACGACACCGTTATAGAGCAATTTGGCCTCGCCTCCGATGCGCATGCCGGGCATTGGCACCGCCAGGTTTCCTTTTTAGCTGCAGAGTCTATCCAGACGGCGCAGGCGCGCGGGCTCGATGTGCACGAGGGTGACTTTGGAGAGAACTTCACAACCCAGGGCATCAACCTGCTCTCGCTCCCCCTGGGAACGCAGCTCAAGCTTGGAAGCGACGTGCTCGTCGAAATCAGCCAAATCGGCAAGGTCTGCCACACCCGTTGCGCCATCTACTACCTCGCTGGCGACTGTATCTTTCCCCACGAGGGCGTTTTCGGCGTGGTACTAAAGGGCGGAAAGGTCCATACCGGCGA
>CAJMPK010000080.1 GCA_905215205.1 uncultured bacterium
GGCCTATTCGCTCAATGTGTTCGGCTGAGATCGGAAATCAACCAGTCGCTTGCGACGTTCTTTAATGACTAGTCGCTTAAGAACGTCGCAGGCGACTAGTTGCCTTTGTGGAAGAGGTTTTTGATGACGGAGGGGATGCTCTTGGCGCCCTTGGCCGTCACATCGATAAAGTCGGGCGAACGCACGAGCTTATCCTCGTCAACGTACTTGCGGACAGCACGAAGCGTCTCTTTGTCGTCGCGCGTCGAAAACGTAAAGTGACCGTTGTCCTTGGTGAAGATGGCAAAACGCGTGATCTTCTTGGTGCCGCGTAAAACCTCGGCGGCGATATAGTCGACCTCGTCCCACGGGATTTGAATATAATCCTCGGGATTGCGCTCGTTGTAATACTCGAACGCCTTATTGCCCACCATCACGTTACCGTGGCTGGTAAGCCCCATCAGGCAGGTTGCCGGCGTTGCCAGATCGACCGTGCTGTTCTGAGATTGCGCCATGCGCGCCTCGCCCTCCAAATAAAACAATCGGACCGCATCCAGTGTACCCACCGGGTGCGGTCCGTTTCAATGGCTCAAAAGCCCTTGCCTAGCAATTCTCGGTCTTAAGCCGAAACGTGCTTACATGAAGCCGCAGACGCGACCGATGATGCCGATGGCGAAGAGAGCCAGGATGATGACGATCGGGCTGACCTTCTTCTTGAGGAGCTTGCAGACCAGCAGGGTCAGGCACACGGCGGCAAGGCCGGGGATGAGCTGATCGAGGTTGGCCTGAAGCGTGGTAACCTTCACCTGATCAAGGGCGTTAGCACCGATGGAGTTATACATCGTCAGTGCTTCCTTGACACCCTCAGAACCGGAGGGCAGGTTAGCCCAGTCGATAAAGGCGCCAGCAGACTGCGTGACCCTGGAGACGACCGGGGTGAAGGAGATGGACACCCAGCGCTCGACCAGGGCGCCGATGATGAACATACCCAAGATGGAAGCACCCTCGGTGACCTTGCCCATCAGACCGCCGGAGAGGTCCTTGGCGATGGAGGAGCCGACCTTGTAGCCAAACTCCTGCGTGTACCACAGGAAGGCGTAACGGATGATGTTCCACGCGAAGAAGAACAGCAGCGGACCGGCGATGCTGCCGGACAGGGCCAGGGAAGCGCCCAGAGCGCCCAGAATCGGGCGAAGGGTGAACCAGAAGGCGGGGTCGCCGACGCCGGCGAGCGGGCCCATCATACCGACCTTGACGCCTTGAATGGCGACGTCGTCAATCGGAGCACCGTTGGCGCGCTCCTCCTCGAGAGCGAGGGTAACGCCAATGACGGGGGCGGAAACATAGGGGTGGGTGTTATAGAACTCCAGGTGGCGCTTAAGAGCGGCAATCTGGTCATCCTTGCTGGTGTAGAGCTTCTTGATCGCAGGGATCATTGCGAAGCACCAGCCGCCGTTCTGCATACGCTCGTAGTTCCACGAGCCCTGAAGGAACTGATGACGGAAGCAAACCTTCTTGCGGTCAGCCTTGGTGAGCTGAATCTTGTTCTCTGCCATATGTATCACTCCCCTCCTACTCGTAATCGTTCAGAATGTCGCCGAGCGGGTCACCGGAGCCGCCGCCCATGCCGCCACCCTGCTTGGCCAGATCCTTAAGGCCAAGGTAGATGAGGGCAAGGGAGATGCCGATGAGGCCAAGGGCGATCAGCGTGAGCTGAGGGATGGCAGCAAGGACAAAGCCGAGGATGAAGAACGGCCAGGTCTCCTTGGTGGCCATCATGTTGATGACCATGGCGTAACCGACGGAAGCGACCATGCCGCCGCCGACAGCCATACCGCCGGACAGCCAGTCGGGCATAGCGTTAAGCGCGTTGGTAACAGCCTCGGCCGGGATGATGCACAGAAGCACTGCCGGGATGGCGATACGAAGGCCCTGCATGAGGATAGCAGCGTACTGCCAGCGCTCGATGCCGGAGAAGTCGCCCTTCTCGGCGCAACCGTCCATGGCGTGAGCGATAGCGGTAGCCAGGGTACGGCAGATCATGGTCAGGAACAAACCAGCGACCGACAGCGGGACGGCGACGGCGATGGCGGCGGTAACGGCCTTGGCCGAGTCGGTGGCGCCGCCGTTGAGGGCGAGCACCATGATGATCGAAGAAGCGACCGAGGCCAGAGCGGCGTCAGGCGCGACAGCGGCGCCAACGTTAGCCCAGCCAAGGGCCATCATCTGGAGCGAACCGCCCAGGAGGATGCCCTCCTGAAGGTGACCGGTTACGAGACCGATAAGCGTGCATGCCACGAGCGGCTGATGGAACTGGAACTCATCCAGAATGCCTTCCATACCGGCAAGCAACGCGACAATCGCAACAAGCAGAATAGTGATTGCAGACATGTATCGGACCCTCCTTTACTATGCTTGAGCGGCCAGTTCGGCCTTAGCTTTCTTCAACATGGCGTCGAGATCCTCGGAGGAATCCGAAGGAACCTTGCGGACCTCGAACTTGACGCCCTTGGCCTTGAGGGCCTCGAGAGTCTTGACGTCGTCATCGCCCATGGCGACGGCGTTGGTGACGACGACCTTGCCCTTGGAGTGAGCCATGGAACCGATGTTGACTTCCTTGATGTCGACGCCGGCCTCGATGGCCCTGAGCAGATCCTGCGGGTTCTCGAAGAGCAGCATGGCCTTGGTGTCACCAAAGCGCGTGTCCTTGACGACCTCGGCCATCTTCTTGATGGGCACGACGTTGGCATGGACTCCCGGAGGGGCAGCCTGCTCGATCATGGTCTTGCGGAGCTCGTCGTGAGCAACGCCGTCGGAAACCACGATGATGCGGTTGGGGTTGATCTGCTTGGTCCACGTGGTGGCCACCTGACCATGCAGCAGACGGGTGTCGATACGGACGTGGGCAATCTTGATGTGCCCATCGCCGATGACCGTTCCCGGAGGAATGGCGCCTGCAGGAGCAGCGGCGGCCGCAGCCGGCTTCTTCTCCTCGGGCTCCAGAGACTCGGGCTTGACGCGCACGCCAGCCTTAGCCTCAGTCACGAGATGTTTTGCGATCGCATGTGCAGTGTTCTTTGCGTCAAAGCGCTGCGAATATGCCTCGATGAGCATAGGCAGGTTGACACCGGTGACGATAGCCCAGGAATCGTGGCCCTCGATGAGCCCGCTGATCTGGTTGAACGGCGTGCCGCCCCACAGATCAACGAGGAAGAGCACCTGCTCCTGGTCCTCGAAGGAAGCGATTGCTTCCTCGACCTTGGCACGGAAGTCGTCGGGGCCCATGCTCGGCTCGAGCGAGACCACGGCAACAGACGGCTGATCGCCAAAGACCATCGAGCCCGTCTGCTTGATTCCAGCTGCCAAGTCCCCATGGCTAGCAAGAACAATACTTACCATCACATAACCTCCTTTTTGTCTACGTAATTCCTACACGACATGAAAGGAGTATAGCTGTTTGGTTTGTGGAATTATAGCTAAATTCGTAAAAGGTTGCATTATTTGTTTAAACGTCCAAGTTTGTTACTAATTGATTACGTCGCTGTTTTTCGACTCATTACCCGCCAAAGCGTCGCTCATCAAGCCATGTATTTTACAGACACAAGCATGCTGTTCATTAATATCGGTTTTAGACAAGTGCGAATGCGCTCGTACTGCCACTATTTTGTTTAAACGGACATGGCTTGACTATTTTCATGACTTATGGTCTACGAAACCACTCAAAATAGTTGCGGTGGAATAGTTCTTGTTTAAGAGCCAGAAGGCTGGATTTAGGAACTATTCCACCGCAACTTATGGGGGATCCTAGGCGATGTGGAGGGGGTTGGCGGCGTCGACGGCGTCGGGGACGTCGGAAGGGCCGTCGGGGACAGCGTCTGCCGGATCCTCGTCGGGGGTCTCGATCTGCTTGATCATGACCTCCTGGCCCTGCAGCAGGTATGTTTCGCCGCTGCCGCAATGGGGGCAGGTCTTGCCGTGCTCGACTGTCGCATAGTCGCGGCCGCACGCCTCGCAATGAGTCACGGCCTCGACAGGTTCCACAATAAGCTCCGCACCCTGCGTGATGGACTTTTTATCTGCCGCCCAGCGCCAAGCGTCGAGCAGCAAGTCGGGAACGACGCCCGAGACCTCGCCCAGCAGCAGCGTGACGCTCGAAACGCGACTCACGCCATTGGCGCGCGCCACGTTCTCGACATCGCGAATAATGTGATAGACGATTCCCAATTCATGCAAGGTAGAAACCTTTCAACAACGGTTGATGCGATGCAAACTCAAAGCAAGGGGACGGCGAAATCTAGTCTGCGCCGTCCCCTTACCCGCCATGGTTACCTATTTACGACCGAACTTGATTTTGATTGCACGCTTTAAAGCATACTTGCCCAGGCTTGGGAGCTTTTGCTCGTATTTGACCATCGTGGAGCACTCGGGGCGGTCGCGATCCAGATGGATGGCGTCGAACGCGCACTTGGTGGTGCACAGGCCGCAGCCGATACACTTGTTGGGGTCGACGATCGAAGCACCGCAACCCAGGCAACGGGCGGTCTCGGCGCGCACCTGCTCCTCGGTAAAGGTCTCGACGTACTCGCTAAAGGGCGCAGCCTTCTCGCGCTCGCGGTCGACATGTGCCACCTCGCGGCTCGCGTTGTCGTAGCTCTCGATCACGACATCGTCGCGGTCGAGCGCGGTGTAGTGGCGCTGATTGCGACCGATAGTGAGCGTGGATCCCGGCTGCACAAAGCGATGGATGGAGACGGCGGCCTCGTGACCGGCGGCGATGGCGTCGATGGCAAAGCTCGGACCGGTGTAGACGTCTCCGCCCACAAAGATGTCGGGCTCGGCGGTCTGATAGGTCTGAGGATCGGCAAGGGCGCCCTGGCCGCGGCCAAGCTCCACCTTGGAGCCTGCCAGCAGATCGCCCCACACAATGGACTGGCCAATCGACATGACGACACGGTCGGCATCGACACGGCGCAGATCGTTCTCGTCGTACTCGGGTGCAAAACGGCCCTCGTCGTCAAAGACACGCGTGCAGCGCTTGAAGGTGATACCGCACACACGACCGGCCTCGTCCAGGTGAACCTCCTTGGGGCCCCAACCGCAGCTGATGTGCGCGCCGTCCTCGATGGCCTCGCGACGCTCTTCCTCGCTGGCGGGCATCTGGGCCTCGCTCTCCAGGCAGAACATCTCAACGTGCTCGGAGCCCAGGCGGCAGGCGTTGCGCGCGACATCGATAGCCACGTTGCCGCCACCCACCACGATGGTGCGGCCGGGCAGCGCGTCAATCTTGCCGCTGTTGACCTCGCGCAAGAAGTCGACGGCCACGGTCACGTCCTCGGCGTCCTCGCCCGGAATACCGGCAAGGCGACCGCCCTGGCAGCCAATGGCCACGTAGAAGGCCTTAAAGCCCTGTTCGCGCAGCTCGTCAAGCGTCACATCGCGACCGACCTCCACACCATAGCGGAACTCGGCGCCCATCAGGCGAATGATCTCGACCTCGGCCTCGATGACGTCCTTCTGCAGCTTAAAGCTGGGAATACCGTAGGTGAGCATACCGCCCGGGCGCTCGTTCTTCTCGAACACGACGGGCTTGTAGCCCTTCTCGGCCAGATAGAAAGCACAGGACAGACCGGCCGGACCGGCACCGATGATGGCGATCTTCTGATCGAAGCCGCCAGCACGCGTCGGCGTCACCACGGGCGGGACATAGCGGGTCGCGGCATCAAGATCGCGCTGGGCGATAAACTTCTTGACCTCGTCGATAGCCACGGCGGCGTCCACACGGCCGCGGGTGCAAGCATCCTCACAGCGGCGGTTGCACACGCGGCCGCAGATAGCGGGCAGCGGGTTCTCGCGCTTGATGAGCGCCAGCGCCTCGTCATAGCGGCCCTGCGCCGCAAGCTTTAAGTAGCCCTGAACGGCAACGTGCGCGGGGCAGGCCGTCTTGCAGGGCGCGGTGCCGGACTCGTGCGTCTCGATACGGTTATCGTTGCGGTAGTTGGGCGACCACTTGGTGTGGTCCCACTTGGTGACATCGGGCAGCTCCTGGCGCGGATACTCGGGCACCTGTCCGCCGGCCTTTTTGCTGCAGAGCTTCTGGCCCAGCTTGGCGGCGCCGGCCGGACACACCTCAACGCAGCGACCGCAAGCCACGCACTTGTCCTTCTCGACCTTGGCGACATAGGCCGAGCGCGACAGGTTGGGCGTGTTGAACAGCTGCGAGGTGCGCAGGGCATAGCACACGTTGACGTTGCAGTTGCAGATGGCGAAGATCTTGTTCTCGCCGTCGATATTGGTGATCTGGTGCACAAAGCCGTTGTCCTCGGCCTGGCGCAGGATGTCGTAGACCTCGTCGCGCGTTACATAATGGCCGCGGTCGGTCTCGACCACATAGTCGGCCATATCGCCCACGGCAATGCACCAGTCGGCGGGGTCGTCGGCGCAGCCCTCACCCATCACGCGACGGCTCGCGCGGCAGCTGCAGGTGCTGGCGGCATATTTGCCATCATATTTGTCGAGCCAATGCTCGATATGCTCGATCGGCACCGAGGTGCTCGCGGCATCGATGGCCTTCTCGACCGGAATGACATGCATGCCGATGCCGGCACCGCCGGGCGGCACCATCGGCGTGGCCTTGGACAGCGGGCCCTTGGATGCCTGTTCAAAGAACTTGGCGTAGACCGGGTGCTCCTCGAGCTGGCTCACGCGCATGTTGAGGAACTCGGCAGAACCCGGCACCAGCATGGGCAGCACCCATTGCTTGGCGCGCTCGGGGTTTTCCCAGTTGTACTCGAGTAGGCCCGTGTAGCTCATATCGTCGAGCATCTTCTCGATCTGGGTCTCGGGCATGCC
>CAJMPK010000081.1 GCA_905215205.1 uncultured bacterium
GTTGCTGGAGGAAGACTTTAAGATGCTGGGCGATTATCTGGAGCGACATCCCGCACCAGAGGACGCCTCGGAATAATAAGGAGCATATATGTCCCTGGAGCGCCTGGGGGTAGGTACTTACAAAACGACTTGCGCTGCCGATACGGAGTACTTTGGCGAGCTAATTGCACCGTGCCTTGAGGACGGAGATGTGCTCATCCTGACCGGTGGCCTGGGAGTGGGCAAAACTCACTTTACCAAGGGCGTCTCGCGCGGGCTGGGCGATGGGCATATGGTTACGAGCCCTACGTTTGCGCTCATGGCCGTTCACGATCAAGGTCGTATTCCGCTGTTTCACTTTGATCTATACCGCCTGGAGCATGCCTACGAGCTCGAGGATACGGGCATTTTCGATGTGCTGGGCTATGAGGGTGCTTGCCTGCTGGAATGGGGCGAACAATTCCAGGACGAGCTGACGGATGAGTATCTTTCGGTGACGCTCAAGCGTGATGAGGGCGACAGCGATGTGCGAACGATAACGCTTGAAGCGCACGGTGACCGCGCAATGGAGCTTTCCCATTTGATTGATAAGGCTGTACAAGATGAGCTTGCATAACGACAACGCGCTGGTGGTGGCGCTCGATACCTCGACCGACATGCTTGCCTGCGCGGTAAGCTGGATTGATGGGCAGACGGGCGAGACGAAGCTCGTGAGTGGCGACCACGTGTGTCGCCGTCACGCCAACGTTGAGCTCGTGAATACCGTTGATGGCGTGCTGGCTCAAGCCGGTCTGGATCGCAGCGATGTTGGTTGCTATGTGGTCGGCCGCGGCCCGGGGTCCTTTACGGGTGTGCGCATTGGCATCTCCACTGCCAAGGGCCTCGCGCGTGGTGCCAATGTTCCGCTGCTGGGCGTGTCGACGCTCGACGCTTGCGCTTGGACGGCGTGGAAGGCTGGTGTGCGCGGCAAGCTTGGTATCTTGGCCGATGCTATGCGCGGTGAGGTATATCCGGCGCTGTATATGCTGGTCGATGAGGGTCCCGAGCGTCAATTTGAGCGCGAACACGTGGTCAAGGCCGCCGTGGCGCTCGATGAGTGGCGCCAAGCAGCGGACTGGGACCAGGTTCAGCTGACCGGTGACGGTCTCGTGCGCTACGGCAAGCTGTTGGGTGAGGACGAGACCGCCCGCTGCGTGGAGCGCGACCTGTGGTGGCCTTCGGGCGAGGGCTTGCTGCTCGCGCACGCTGCGGGTGACGGCGATCCGGCCCGCGTCTTGCCGATTTACACGCGCCTTTCGGATGCCGAGGAAAACGAGCGCAAGCGTCTTGGTCTTGCCGAGAGTGCGCAGAGCGAAATTACGGGTGTTGCCGATGAGCTCGCCGGTCGTCATCTGCAGTTCCGTCCCATGGGCGCGGCGGATGCCGAGGGCGCGAGCGCGCTGGAGGCTGCCTGCTTTGAAGGTGCCGGACACGAGGCGTGGACGCCGGGCATGTTCCTGTCCGAACTGGGCGAGGACGTTGCTGCGCCGCGTAGTTGGTGGGTGGCACACGACGACGGCAAGCTGCTGGGCCTTGCCGGCGGTATGGTCGTGGACGGTGATGTGCAGATTCTGGATGTCGCCGTCGACCCGGCACATCGCCGCGAGGGCATTGCCCGCAAGCTGCTGTCGCACGTGAGCTATGATGCCCAGATGCTCGGCTGCACCACGGCTTCGCTCGAGGTCGAGGACGGTAACGAGGGAGCGATCGCGCTTTATAACGCTCTGGGCTTTACCGAGGCAGGACGGCGCCGCGGCTACTATGGTGCCGGCAAGGATGCCATCGTCATGACGGCTCCGCTGCCCCTGGTGCTTCCGGTCGACAATGCTTCGCCCGAGCCGACGGCGGCAGAGCAGCGCGTATGGCCGCTGCCTGCTCCTGGGCGCTCCGAGGGGGAGCGTGCCGAAATTGAGCGCCGCCGCCTAGTGCTCGCTATCGAGAGTTCCTGCGACGAGACGGCCGTGGCGATTATCGATGCGGATGGCAATATGCTGGCCAACCAGGTGTCGACGCAGATTGATTTTCACGCCCGCTTTGGCGGCGTGGTGCCCGAGATCGCCTCGCGCAAACACGTCGAGGTGATTGTGAGTGTCGTGGATGCGGCGCTCGAGGATGCCGCAGCATCGCTTGGTCTTGAGGGTGGAGCCATTGCCCCCAGCGAGCTTGCCGCCGTGGGCGTGACACAGGGTCCGGGCCTGGTGGGCGCCCTCGTGGTGGGCGTTGCCTTTGCCAAAGGCTTTGCCTACGCTGCCGGTAAGCCGCTCGTATGCGTCAACCATCTGGAGGGGCACCTGTTTGCCAACTTGCTGGCGCAGCCCGACCTCAAGCCGCCGTTCATCTTCACGCTTGTCTCGGGCGGGCACACCATGCTCGTGCACGTGAAGGCGTGGGGCGACTACGAGGTGCTCGGTGAGACGCTCGACGACGCTGTGGGCGAGGCCTTCGACAAGGTAGCCAAGGCATTGGGTCTGGGCTATCCCGGTGGCCCCATCATTTCCAAGCTGGCCGAGACGGGCAACCCCAAGGCGATCGATTTCCCCCGTGCGCTTAACAGCAGAGGAGACTATCGCTTCTCGCTTTCGGGCCTTAAAACCGCTGTGACGCTCTACATTGAACAGGAGACCAAGGCCGGGCGCACGATTCATCTGCCCGATCTGGCGGCTTCGTTTGAGGCGGCGGTCTTTGACGTGCAGTACAAGAAGGCCAAAAACGCATTGCACGCTACCGGATGCAAGGAATACTGCATCGGTGGCGGCGTCTCGGCCAACCCGCATCTGCGCGAGATGATGATCAAGAAGCTCGGTCGTCAGGGGATCCGCGTGACGGTGCCGCCTTTGTCTGCCTGCACCGATAACGCCGCCATGATCGCGGAGGTCGCTCGCCGTAAATTCGACCGAGGTGAAATCTCGCCGTTCGACGTCGACGCCGATCCAAACATGACGCTGTAGTCGTATGGGTGTGGTCCCCGACCGGAGGGGCCGGATATAAGGTTTCCTGCTCTACAGTCCTGCGCAAGACGAAGGCCACATTAAGTGGCCTTCTTTGCGTGCGGAACTCGCGATAAAGTTCATATGCGCCGCCCGGCTCCCGCCGCTCCCAGGGGCAACTCTCATGCAAAAACTTTTGTCGGGTAAAGTCCGAGGTCAGTGGCGTTTTATACCGAGAAAATCAAAAAAGTTGAAAATTCATTACATATTTGCGTTGACTTTAGGTAACTAAAGTTTCATACTCCTTTTCAACCACTGGGGGATGTGAACACGCACGGATCGTTCGCATCATGATTGAAGAGGATTTCTTAGACATGTTCACGCATCAGCTAAACATTATCAGCGTAGTAATTATCTGATGCGGGTTAGCACATACAGCTAGCCCGTACGATAACGGGCGGCTGATGAAGATGAGGGCCGTCGAGCGCAACCGACGGCCCTCATTTTTTATGTCTAGGAAGTTCTTTTTAGAGGAGGAAATGTAATGAACGGAGTTTTGCTCATGGTTGTGGCCGCGGCGGTGCTCGCCTGCGGCTATCTGGGCTATGGCCGATGGCTGGCCAACAAGTGGGGCGTTGACAAAGAGGCCCTCACGCCGGCCAAGCGCATGAAGGACGGCAACAGCTTCTCGCCCGTCTCCGCCTTCACCGCGTTCTCGCACCAGTTCAGCTCGATCTGCGGTGCCGGCCCTGTTACGGGTACGATCGTCGCCATGGCCTTCGGCTGGCTTCCCGTCGTGCTCTGGGTCCTCGTCGGCGGCATCTTCTTTGGTGCCGTCCACGACTTTGGTGCCCTGTACGCTTCGATGAAGAACAACGGCAAGTCGCTCGCTCAGCTCATCGAGAAGTACATCGGCAAGACCGGCCGTCGCGTGTTCCTGCTGTTCTGCTGGCTGTTCTGCATCATCGTCATCGCCGCCTTCACCGACATGGTCTGCAAGACGTTCATGTTCACCCCGGCCGTTGACGCTTCTGGTGCTGCTACCGGTGCCATCGACTTCACCAAGTCCTATGCAGCCGGCTGCGCTGGTACCATCTCCATCCTGTTCACCTTCGTCGCTATCGCCTTTGGTTGGGCCCAGAAGAAGTTCAACCTCACCGGCGCTGCCGAGTTCGTCACCGGCGTGGTCCTCATGGTTCTCATGTTCGCCGTCGGTATGCAGTTCCCGGTCTACCTGGATAAGTTCCAGTGGTTCGCCGTCGTCATGGTCTACCTGGTCTTCGCTGGCGCCATGCCCATCCAGATGCTCAAGACCCCGCGTGACTACCTCACTTCCATCATGATGATCGTCATGATCGTCTGCGCTGTCCTCGGCATCGTCGTCCTGGGCGTTAACGGCCAGGCCACTATCACCGCTCCGGTCTTCACCGGCTTCTCCACTGCCTCCGGCATGATGTTCCCGGTCCTGTTCGTCTCCGTCGCTTGCGGTGCTCTCTCCGGTTTCCACAGCCTCGTTTCTTCCGGCACCTCTTCTAAGCAGGTCGAGAAGGAGCAGGACGCCGTCAAGGTCGGTTATGGCGCCATGATCGTCGAGTCCTTCGTCGGCATCCTTGCCATCATCGTCGCCGGCATCATGTTCTCCGATATGAACACCGCCGGTACCGGTGCCCTCAACGCCGGCGTCGCTTCCACCCCGTTCCAGATCTTCGCCGCTGGCATCTCCCGCGGTATGCAGGCCTTCGGTGTTGACGGCACGCTCGCAACCGTCTTCATGACCATGAACGTTTCCGCTCTGGCCCTGACCTCGCTCGATGCCGTCGCCCGCATCGCTCGCACCTCGTTCTCCGAGTTCTTTGCCCAGACTAACGACGCCCTGGCCATCGAGTCCAAGGCCGGCTACATGAAGGTCCTCGGCAACCCCTGGTTCGCCACGGTCGTTACCCTGCTTCCCGGTCTCGCCCTCGCTTTTGGTGGCTATGCCAACATCTGGCCGCTCTTTGGTGCTTCCAACCAGCTGCTCGGCGGCATGACCATGATAACCCTCGCCGTGTTCTGCAAGTGCACCGGCCGCAAGGGCTGGATGCTCTATGTGCCCGTCGCCTTCCTGCTCTGCTGCACCTTCACCTCGCTGGTCCAGAGCGCCATGGGTTGCATGACCGCCGTCCAGGCCTACGGTTTCTTCGGTACCATCCCGGCTACTGCCACCACGGCCGCCGTCTCCGTCGCCGCCACCAAGGGCCTGCAGCTCGTCTTTGCCGTCCTGCTGATGGTCCTGGGCCTCATCGTTGCCGTCAACTGCCTCAAGGAGTTCTTCGGCAAGGAGGCTGGCTCCATGCCCGACGAGGAGCCCGAGTGGTCCGAGATGGGCAAGGCCGAGTATGGCCGCGCCGCTGCTGCCGAGGCTCCTGCCGACGCCGAGGCCGCCAAGGCTTAGTCGACCTGACGAGTTGAACGTCACATCTATATGACTCGGAAAGACCGGATCCGCGACTTCGCGGGCTCGGTCTTTTTTCATGCAAAAGCGGGTGACGCTCGAGTGTTCTCGCAGATGTTTTGCGTGGATAAGGGCGCGCGTTGTACCATATAGACGTATATGTGTGCATATGAAAGGGGCCCCGTGGCCAAGACGGTATATTCCGATAACCAACAAAATGTCGATGCTCTGGCTGAGCGTCTGAGCGGACAAACGTCGCTTTCTGCCGAGCGGGCAAAGCTGGTTGCCTACGACCTGCTCTGCCGCAAGGCACTCAAAATCAAATCGAGCGCGCTGGCGCAGATTTTCCGCTCCGTCGATAAGGAATGTGGCACCAAGGCGATGCGCGATGAGCTTATCGCGGCAAATATCGTGACCAAGATCGAGGGTAGCGGCATTAACGGGCGCCCGGCGTTCTATACCATCAATGCCGAGATCCGCGATGCCCAGGAGCAGCCTGCCGAGTCCGTCGAGGATTTTGTCGTCGAGGATTCCGCTGACGTGCCTGCTGTGGAAGAAGCTGCTCCGCGTGAGCATGTCGATACCGATGAGTTGCTCGATGAGAACGTCGTGCGTGCCTTTACGGCCAAGGCAGGACGCGGCGGTTTTGGCGGGGGCGGCAAGCGCGATGCGCAGCGCCGCGCCCAGCAGGAGCGCTTCCGTCGCGCCGTTGCTCAAAAAGGTGAGATGGATGCCGAGGTTGTTGAGACCGAGGTTGCTGTCGAGTCGCAGAAGCCCGCGAAGGAGCAAAAGCCCGTGGAGGCCCAAGAGCCCAAGCGTCGTCGCGGTGCTCATTTTAAGGCTGCAGCGCAGGATGCCGCGCGTGAGGTTGAAGAGTCTTCTGAGGTTGCAGACGATGTTGAGGAGTCTGCCAAGAGGGCTCCGGGTTCGTGTCGTCCCGGCCGCGGTTTTGCGGGACGCGCGTATCCCGTAAGGCGTCAGGAGAAGAGCGAGCCGGCTTCGACCACTCAGGACGAGAAGGCCGTTGAGCCGGCGGCTCGCGAACAGAAGCCTGTTGAGCCGCAGCTTGAGGTTGATGCCGAGGCCAAGGGCCAGCAGCCTACTGATGAGCAGGCGGAGCAGGGCGCGTCGAGCAAGCCTCGCCGCCGTCGCCATCGTGGGGGCCGCAGTTCCCATGCCGAGACTGCAGCCGAGAAGACCACGCCGCAGGACGAGGATGCGAAGGTCGAGGTTTCTTCGGGGCAGCCTAAGCGCCAGCCGGCGAAGGAGAACAAGTCCGATCGTCCGCAGAAGCAGGCGCCTATGCCGAAGCGCGAGCGCAATTCCC
>CAJMPK010000082.1 GCA_905215205.1 uncultured bacterium
CGACCGTCTGTCTGCATCGTTTAAGCAGGTGAGCGACCAGCTCGAGGCCGTGTACAAGGGCCTGGGCGACATGCAGTCTATCGCCACCGGCGTGGGCGACCTTAAGCGCGTGCTGGGCAACGTCAAGGCGCGTGGCATTTTGGGTGAGGTGCAGCTGGGCGCGATCCTGGCGGACATCCTTACGCCCGACCAGTATCTGGAAAACGTTGCCACCAAGCCCGGCGCCTCGGAGCGCGTTGAGTTTGCCGTCAAGCTGCCGGTAGACGAGGGCGATCCCGTGCTGCTGCCAATTGACTCCAAATTCCCGGGCGACGCGTACGAGCATCTGCTCGACGCCCAGGAGTCGGGCGACGCGGAGGCCGTCGCTGCTGCGCGCAAGACGCTCGACGCGATGGTGAAGCGCGAGGCCAAGGACATTTGCGAGAAGTACCTGAGCGTGCCCGCGACCACCAACTTTGGCATCATGTTCGTACCGTTTGAGGGCCTGTATGCCGAGGTCGTCAGTCGTCCCGGGCTTATCGAGACCCTGGGCCGCGACTATCACGTCAACGTTGCCGGCCCCAGCACCATGGCGGCCATCCTCAACAGTCTGCAGATGAGCTACCAGACGTTTAAATTGCAAAAACGTACCGACGACGTGCTGCGCGTGCTTTCCGCCGTCAAGGCCGAGCTGCCGCGTTATCAGACGGCGCTGCGCCGTGCCCAACAGCAGATCGAGACCGCAGGAAAGACGGTCGAGGGCATCATCACCACGCGCACCAACGTTATGGAGCGCAAGCTCAAGGATATCGACGCGCTGGAAGACGCGCGGGAGGCTGACGAGATTTTGGGCTTGGAGTCC
The DNA here is from genome assembly GCA_905215205.1 of uncultured bacterium. GTDB lineage: Bacteria > Actinomycetota > Coriobacteriia > Coriobacteriales > Coriobacteriaceae > Collinsella. The sequence continues at coordinate 842 of CAJMPK010000082.1, forward strand.
GCAGGCTTACTCGCGGGCCAGGAAGACGAGGACTAGCCGTGCCTGACGGCGGGGCGTCGGCGCAAGCGCGGGGCGCGGGCGCTTTTCGCATCGTGCTTGCCTGAAGTGCGCTTTAGTGTGCAACAATGGCGTTTCGCCCTATCAGACGTGAAAGGAAGACCATGTCTCAGAGAAGCACCAGCCCGCTCAAACGCTCCACCGTTCGCCGCACGCTGCAGTGTTTTTGGGACGTCACACGCACGCAGCCGCTGATTGTCTTTCTCTCGGTGTTCTCGTCGGCGGGCTACATCTTTTTGCTCACGTTTGCCAACACCTACGTGATGGCCCTTATCGTCGACCGCGTCCAAGCGGGTCCTGTGACGGGCGATCAAGTATTCGAGGTATTTGGTCCCTACATTCTGGCGCTCGTGCTCGTTAACCTGGTAGGCCAAATCCTCTCCAAGCTACAGGACTACACCGTCTACAAGCTCGAGATTGCGGGCAACTATCACCTGGCGCGCCTGTGCTTTGACACGCTCTCCAATCAATCCATGACATTTCACACCAGCCGCTTTGGCGGATCGCTTGTGAGCCAGACGAGTCGTTTTATGAGTGGCTACACGGGCTTGGTCGACGTGACGGTGTATTCGCTCATTCCCACCATCACCTCGGTTGTCTGCACGGTGGCGGCGCTCGCTCCGGTGGTGCCGACGTTTACCGTGATCTTGGTGGGCATTATGGTCGTCTACATCGCGTTTGTCTGGCTTATGTACAAGCGCATCATGCCGCTTTCGGCCGCGACGTCTGCCGCGCAGAACAAATTGTCGGGTGTGCTGTCCGACGCGGTCACGAACATCCTGGCCGTCAAGACCTGTGGGCGCGAGGACTTTGAGCGCGACCTGTTCGATACCGCCGACCGCGCCGCGCGCGATGCCGAGACGGTTTCGATGCACGCCATGATGCAGCGCAACTTTACGACCTCGGGCCTTATCGTCATCACCATGGCCGTGGTGAGTGTGTTCGTCGCGGGTGGCAACGCGTGGTTTGGCATTTCGGCCGGCGCGCTCGTCATGATTTTTACCTATACGTACAACCTCACCATGCGTCTGAACTACGTAAGCTCCATGATGCAGCGCATCAACCGCGCGCTGGGCGATGCGGCCGAGATGACGCGCGTGCTGGACGAGCCGCGTCTGGTGGCAGACGACGAGAATGCCCCCGAGCTCAAGGTGGGCGAGGGCGCGATTGATTTTGAGCACCTGAGCTTTGCATACCGTGACGCCGCGGCGGGCGAGAGCGTGTTCGACGACCTGACGCTCCATGTGGCAGCGGGCCAGCGCGTGGGCCTGGTGGGCAAATCGGGCTCGGGCAAGACGACGCTCACCAAGTTGTTGCTGCGCCTGGACGACGTACAGGGCGGCCGCGTGCTCGTGGACGGCCAGGACGTCTCGCGCTGTACGCAGCAGAGTCTGCGCCGCCAGGTTGCCTACGTGCCGCAGGAGGCGTTGCTGTTCCATCGCTCCATTCGCGAGAATATCGCCTACGGCCGCCCCAACGCTACCGACGAGCAGATTCGCGAGGCTGCGCGCCTGGCCAACGCGACTGAGTTTATCGACCGCCTGCCCAATGGCTTTGACACCATGGTGGGCGAGCGCGGCGTTAAGCTTTCGGGCGGCCAGCGCCAGCGCGTGGCCATTGCCCGCGCTATTCTGACCGATGCGCCGATCCTGGTGCTCGACGAGGCGACGTCTGCCCTCGACAGCGAGTCCGAGGCGCTGGTGCAGGAGGCGCTCGAGAACCTGATGCGCGGTCGCACCTCCATTGTGGTGGCGCATCGCCTGTCCACCGTGGCGGCGCTCGATCGCATCGTGGTGCTGGCGGACGGCGAGATTGTCGAGGACGGTACGCATGCGCAGCTTGTCGAGGCAGGCGGCGAGTACGCAAGCCTGTGGAGCCGCCAGACCGGCGCATTTTTGGAGGCGTAAAGACCCCATACGTGGGACAATCGTGCCCATAAGTTTGTTATGCCGCTGAGCCGAGGAGTCGTTATGCCACGCGAGACCAATGCCGCCAAACGCGAGCGCGCCGTTGAGGTGTGCGAGCGCCTCAACCGTCGCTATGGCCCGGTCGAGTGCTTTTTGGACCACGAGAATCCCTTTAGGCTGCTCATCGCGGTGCTTCTCTCGGCGCAGACGACCGACGCGCAGGTCAACAAGGTGACGCCGAAGCTGTTTTCCCAGTGGCCCACGCCCGAGGCCATGGCGGGGGCGAGCGTGGCCGATGTGGCCGATACCATTAAGTCGCTCGGCTTTTATAAGAGTAAGGCCAAGCACGCCGTGGAGGCCGCGCAGATAATCGTCGCCGATTACGGCGGCGAGGTACCGGCCGACATGAAGGAGCTCGTCAAGCTGCCGGGCGTGGGGCGTAAAACGGCGAACATCGTGCTCAACGTGGGGTTTGGCATCGTGGAAGGCATCGCGGTCGATACACACGTCAACCGCATCGCACACCGCCTGATGTTGAGCCCCAAGACGCATGCCAAGGAGCCGCTCAAGACCGAGCAAGATCTGCTCAAGATTTTGCCGCACGAGTATTGGGAGTCGGTCAACCACCAGTGGATCACCTTTGGCCGCGAGATCTGCGACGCCCGCAAACCTAAGTGCGACGAGTGTCCGCTGGCAGACCTTTGCCCCAGCGTACGGGTGGGCTAGGTCGCAAGGGCAGGGTGTCGCCGCTCTTGCGTGTCTCCGGGCGGCACAAATCGGGATGCGGCCGGTGACCACGGCGCTCGCTACGACTCCCGAAGCAAGAACTCTTCTACCGGCACAACCGATGCCCCCTCGGTATCGTAGCGCTCGGAGCCGTGATATACGACGGCTCGGTCCTTTGCGGGAATGCCAAGTTCGGAACCAACAGAGCGTAGGTGTCGAGCGAATGTGTCGCGATAGGTAGCGCCCGATTTTATTTCGAACGCCTGTGGGCGAGCCGGCTCTGTTAGATCGATAAGGTCGATCTCTCGTTTGCTGTCGTCGCGATAAAAGACAAGCGTGGGCTCGATGCCTCTGTTGAGATATGCCTTCTGGCGTTCCGAGACAACGAGGTTTTCGAATATTTCCCCGCTTAGGGGGTGGTTCATGAGACTGCGCTCGTCGTGAATGCCAAGCAGATGGCAAAGTAGTCCCGTGTCGTAGAAGTACAGTTTTGGTGCTTTGGTAAGCCGCTTGCGCATGTTTCCAGCATATGGCTGAAGCAGGAACACCAAATAGCTTGATTGCAGGATCGAAAGCCACGAGCTGATCGTCGCCGTGGCGACTCCCACATCAGCGGCGAGTCTTGATAGGTTAAGCAGCCCTCCCGCGCAAGCCGCGCACAGCCCGATCATTTTTCTAAAGGAGCTCAGGTTGCGCACGTCGAGAAGACCGCCCGCATCGCGTTCCACATAGGTCATAAGGTAATTTTGGTAGAACATATTGGTGGGGATGCCCGCATCATATATGCGCGGGTATCCCCCGCGAATCAGGTAGGTGTCAAGCGAGATTTGCGTATCGCTGAGCTCCTGGTAGGAGAGAGGTAGGAGTTTGAGCATGCCGACGCGCCCGGCAAGCGATTGCTGGATGTTGTGCATGAGCAAAAAGTTTTGCGAGCCGGACAATACATACTGGCCGGCTCTTCCGCGCTCGTCGGAGGCGACCTGAATCATGCTGAACAGCTCCGGTGCATATTGGGCCTCGTCGATGATCAGATGATCGGGGCGCCTGCTGATAAAGCCGACGGGGTCATCGAGTGCGGCGCGACGGACTTCCGGGTTCTCGAGGTTGAGATATTCATATTCGGGAAAGACGGCCTTGATGAGAGTTGACTTGCCGCTTTGGCGTGGCCCCGTAAGCGAGACGACGGGAAACCATTCTGACATGTCGCGTAGCTTTTGGGCCATGGTTCGCTCAATCATCTTTAACGCCCTTCGTGTCTTGCATCGCATGCTCGCAGGCATGCTTTTGGTTCGAAAGTCTCGTGCCGAGTTTGTCGGTATCCGTCGGGTTCTGTGGTAGGTCTTTGGGATTGGCCACATTGCCAAGGCAAAATAACCATAATTACTAACTAGAAGTTACCACAACTGTAAAGTAGGAATTACCATAATTGCAAAGTAACGCAGGTGGAAGCTGATAATTGATGCCGTTCGATTAGGCTGTTTTGTGCCGAGGGCGTTCGGGCGTGCGCGTTTTGGGGTAGCTGTTTGGCGTGCGCTGGCGTGTCCACCTCATGCGCTACCATGACAATCAAGACTTTTGACGTACGACCCGCCGAGCTTGCCCCGGCGGGCTTTTGGCGTTGCAATGCCGGAGGAACAGCATGCTCATTCACCGTATAGCCGCGCAGCTCTACACTGCCGAGGCACTGCAGACCGTCGAGGCCGGGCTCGATGCCGGCGAGGACGTGACGCTGGCCGTGTCGCAGTCGGGACGCACGCTTATGGCGGCCGCCCAGTTTGCGCGCCGCCCGCGCCCGACGGTCTACATTGTGAGCGGCGAGGACGCGGCCGATCGCGCCGCGCGCAGTCTGGCCGCCTATGTGGGCCTGGCACATGTGTGCCGTTTCCCCGAGCGCAAGGACTATCCGTGGCGCGAGCAGGCGCCCGACGACGCCGTGGTGGCGCAGCGCTGCGAGGCTCTGGGGCGTATCGTGCGCGGGGACAACTGCATCATGGTTGCCTCGGCCCGTGCGCTGCTGCGCTGCGTGCCGCCGGTCGAGAGTCGCTATTGGGAGTCCACCACTTTTGCGGTGGGCGAGGAGATTCCTTTTGACGAGGTGCCGCAGCGCCTGGTGGGCATGGGCTACACCAATGCCGGCGCCGCTGATGCGCCCGGTCTGTTCCGCGTTCACGGCGACACCGTAGAGGTGTTTCCCGCGCAGGAAAAGGCGCCCGTGCGCATTGAGTTCTTTGGCGACGAAATTGATCGCATTCGCCGCATGGTGAGTTCAACGGGGCAGACCATCGGCAACGAGGACAGTATCGAGATCTTCCCCTGCCGTGAGCTGGCGCTTACCGACGATGCCGTTCACAACATGCACGTGGCGCTCTACCGCGCAAGCCAGGACGACAGCAAGCTGGCGGCGCTGCTCGAGATGGTGGATGCGCGCATCGTCACGCCCGAGCTCGACCGCTTTTTGCCGGTGATGTACGGCCAGACCGTGAGCCCGCTGGCACACGTGAGCGGCAAGGCGCTCGTGGTCCTGTCCGAGCCGCGCTCGCTGTTCGACGACTGTCTGCGCGCCTACGAGGATATCGAGGCGCGTGCTGGCGAGGCAGGGATTGACCGGCTGGATGGCCTGTATGTACGTGCCCAGCAGCTCGATTTTGGTGCCCAGCAGCGCCTGAACTACGTGAGCCTGATCCGTGCCGGCGGCGCGGTTACGGCAGAGCTCAAGATTGAGCAGCCGGCCATTGCGGGCTCGGACAACCGCTTTATGACGCGCATTCAGGAAGTCGTGGGCAAGCGCTACGCCTGCGTGTTTGCCATTCCCGATCGCGGTGCGCGCGAGTCGATGGAGCTCACCTTTGGCGACGAGGGCATTACCTTTGAGGAATCGCTGACTGCCGCGCCCGAAAACGCCGGCGTCATTGGCGAGCGCGTACGCGTGGCGGCGGCGGATTCTGCCGACCGTGCCGCCCGCCAGGAGGCCCATGCTTCCATTCGCGAGCGCAAGGCAGATGCGCTCAACGCCCGCTCGCTCGAGGCGGGTGCTGCCCAGGCTGCCGCCGGCGCCGCCGTGCCCACCATCTCGCGCGGGCGCGTGACCTTTGTCGATGCCGCCCTGCCGCAGGGCGTGGTGGTGCCCGATGCCAACCTGGCCGTGTTCTCG
>CAJMPK010000083.1 GCA_905215205.1 uncultured bacterium
AGATCGACGTCGATGTAGGCTTTCCAGTCGGGCTCGCCCATAGCGGTGAAGGTATCGGCCTTCTTGGAATACGAAATTTCGATATCGCCCGTCTGCTTGTTGTTGATGGCGTCTTCTACCTGCTTGGCGAGCGTTTTGCTGTCAATGGACCAGCCAAAGTCGCCGCCCTCGACGGCGCACTCCTTGCCGTCGGCTCGTGTCCACCAGCGCGTGGTTCCTACGGTGTTAAAGCTGTTGGCGAGTTCTGCGGCCCAGCTACTGATCTGTGAGGTATCGAGCGTGGGGTTAGCCGCGTCGGCAAAGCTAATCCACTGCAGCACTGCGCTACCGTCGACCTTGCCGACCTCATCGCCGTTAAGCTTGAGGCTCACGTTGACGCCCAGGAAGTTGTTGGCGGCATCGCATGCGGCCTGGATCTGGTCGTTGGTGAGCGTGCCGTTGAGGGGCTCGTAGGCGTCGTTGCCGATCTTGGTAATGTCAACGGATTCGGCGAGCGATGCGAGCTCAAGCTCGGCATATTTGATCACGTGCTTGCGGCTGAGCTTTTCGTTGGAGCGGGCCTTCTCCACGGTGAACTTGCCGGCTTGCTCGTCATAGGAGCTCGAGGCCTCAAAGGTGCCGGAACGACCTTCATTAAAGGCATCGATGGCGGCACCCAGGTCCTCTTCGAACTGCTTTTGATCAAAGGCATTGGAGAGCATGGACAGGTCGACGTCTTGATCGAGGTTGACCTCATTGTTGGCGACGGTGGTCTTGGCCTTGTCGCTTAACGACTCGACAAGGCGGGCCGGCCACATAAAGGCTTCGTTGTGACTGATAATCTCTTTTGCGGCAGTTTCGCCGTCGACGATGGGCTCATCGGATTCGGGCTGATAGGTCCAGCTAAAGTCATCGCCTGTCACGGTGAGCTTATAGTGCTTCCACGCGGAGTTGACCTTGGTGGCGGCAGACGATGCGTTGGAGAACGAGACGTCGACGCCGGCGATGGTGGTGTTGGGGTAGGCTAGCTGCGAAAACGCTACGACGCCTACGATATAGACGATGACGATAAGACCCAAGACGACAAAGAGCGTCGTCTTTTTGCCCGACTTATTGTTCTTGGCGGGTTCCCGCGCGGGGCCACGATCGCCTCGAGCGTGTGTGGAGGGCTGCTTGGTCGCATTGCCGTTTGCCTGGCGGTGCTGACGTTGTTGACGCTGCTGTCGCTGTTGGTTCGGGCGTTGGGAAGCGCTTGCCGCACCACGCTGCTGACCGTGGCTCGGCGCGATGGGACGCGGTGACTGAACGCCGCCGGTGTGCCTGCTCGGCTGCTGCGGATCGGGAATCAGTTGAGTTCGATCGTTTTGCGACATCGTATGCATATCCTTCGAATTTCGCCTAATGGCTCATCGTGTTTTTACTGGGCTTGCATTATAGCGATTGCCCTGCTGTTTGTGGTACGGAAACGGTGGCATTCGAAAGAGCTTGGACAAATGTCCCACCTTTGAATCGTTCTTAGTCGCTATCCGCACACACCACATTTTGCACAGGCCGAAAGTGCGGCCGGAGCCTGCGCGATGCCACCCTTTGCCGTCTCGCGCAGCGTGGCCGGTAAAGCGTGGCCCACCGAGAGCATGACATGTGCCATTTGGTCAAACGGCACCAGGCTCTTAATGCCGGCGAGGGCGAGCTGCGCCGAGCTAAAGGCCGCGGCCACGCCGATGGCGTTACGGTTTTGGCAGGGCACCTCAACGAGGCCGCCTACGGGATCGCAGGCTAGGCCCAGCAGGTTGCTCAGCGCGATGGAGCTGGCATCGAGCGCCTGCTCGGGCGTGCCGCCCAGCATCTGGACCAGCGCGGCGGCGGCCATGGCGGCAGCGCTTCCAACCTCGGCTTGGCATCCGCCCTCGGCGCCGGCGACGCAGGCGCTCGTGGTGAGGTTGAGGCCGATGGCGGCGGCGCAGTAGAGGGCGTCCATGACCTGCTCGTCGTCGAGCTGCAGGTGGTCGGCGAGCGCCAGCACGCAGCCGGGCACAACACCCGCGGAGCCGGCCGTGGGGGCGGCGACGATCACGCCCATGGTGGCGGAGCGCTCGAGCACGGCCATGGCGCGTGCTACGGCTTCGGTTTGAACGGCGCCCATCAGGTTTGTACTCAAATCGTTGCGGCCGGTGGCATCGACGAGTTTGGCCTCGCCGCCGATAAGCCCGCCGAGCGATTGCTGCGGATTGGCGATGGGGGCCGTGGTCTCCTCGCGCATGACGTCGAGCACGCGGCGCATGGCAGCGACGGCGTGCGCCTCGCCGGTCAGGCGCGCCTCGCGCACGGCCATGACGGCGCCGATGCTGAGCCCCAGCTCCTCGCACGCATCGAGCAGCTGCTCGCCGTCGTCAAAGATTTCCTTTGCCGAGACGCCGGGGGAGAGCGACGATGCAGAACCGGGGAGCTCGATGAACGTGGCGTAATCGACATTGTCGAGCTTGCGTAGCATCGGGATAACGGTGTCGTCGGGCGCGCCGTCGGTCTCAAAGACGGAGTAGGCCTGGCCGCCCACTTCGGTGCGGTAAGTGCGGCAGAACGCGATGTTCACGTGGGCGTAGGCGAGCAGGTTCGTGAGCGCGGCGAGCACGCCGGGAACGTCCTTGTGCGCCACGAAGAGCGTGGAGTACATGCCCGAGATGTCGACGCCGACGCCGTTAATGCGGCTGATGCGCATCTTGCCGCCGCCCAGGCTCTCACCGCGGACCTGTGCAGTGGCGCCCGTGTCGTCGACCATGTCGATGTCGACGGTGTTGGGGTGGATGGAGGCGTCGTCGCCCTTAATTTCAAAGTGATAGTCGAGGCCCTGCTCGCGCGCGAGGTCAAAGGCCTGCTTGATGTTCTCGTCGTCGGTATCGAGCCCCAAGATGCCCGCGACGAGCGCGCGGTCGGTGCCGTGGCCGCGGTAGGTATGGGCGAAGGAGTTCCACAGGCCAAAGGTGACCTTGGTGATACGACCTTCCAACAGGCTGGCGGCAACTTGGGCGCACCGCAGGGCGCCGGCGGTGTGCGATGAGCTGGGGCCGACCATGACGGGGCCCAAGATCTCGAATGCTGAGGTCGTAGCTAGTGTTTGCGGCTTGCCTGCCATGGCTGCTCCTTTACGTGGCTCATCGTCCCGAGGGGCGGGGCATAAGGTCGCCTGCTCGGGCAGTCCTGCTCGCACGGAGAGCACATTAAGTGCTCTCCGGCTCGTGCGGAACTCGCGATCGAACTTATGCCCCGCCCCTCGGGACTAAGGATACATGGTAGAGGCGCGTGTGCTCCAAAATTCATTTGCTGGTGACCTATTCCATGTCCCGCGGTGGCTCATCTTCATCACCGGTTAAATAAAAGAAGTACCGGTTGGGGCCGGTACTTCTTTTGGTGCATCGATATGTGGCTGCAGCTTTTGTCGTTGGCTTACAGGCCGCAGGCTGCTTTGAGTTCTTCGACTCGGTCGGTTTTCTCCCAGGTGAAGTCGGCGTCTTCTCGGCCGAAGTGACCGTAGGCTGCCGTCTTTTCGTAGATGGGGCGACGCAGGTCTAGGTCGCGGATGATTGCGCCCGGGCGCAGGTCGAAGGTCTTCTCTACGGCCTCAACGATCTTGTCCTCGGCAACATGTGCGGTACCGAAGGTGTCGACCATGATTGAGAGGGGCTTGGAAACGCCGATGGCGTAGGCAAGCTCGACCTCGCAGCGGTCGGCCAGACCGGCGGCGACCACGTTCTTGGCGACCCAGCGCGCGGCATACGCGGCGGAGCGGTCAACCTTGGTGCAGTCCTTTCCGCTAAAGGCACCGCCGCCGTGACGGCCGTAGCCGCCGTAGGTGTCGACGATGATCTTGCGACCGGTGAGGCCCGTGTCGCCCATGGGGCCGCCTACGACAAAGCGACCGGTGGGGTTCACGTAGATGTCCGCGTTGTTCCACGGCATGCTCTCGGCGGCCATGACCGGGGTGATGACGTGCTCGATGAGGTCGGCCTTGATCTTGCCCATGTCCTCGATCTCGGCGGCGTGCTGCGTGGAGATGACGATGGTCGTGACCTCGACGGGCTTGCCTTCCTCGTAGCGCACGGTGACCTGGGTCTTGCCGTCGGGACGCAGATAGGCGAGGGTGCCGTCGTGACGCACGGCGGCCAGGCGCTCGGCCAGGCGGCTTGCCAGGTAGTGTGGCATGGGCATGAGGGTCTTGGTCTCGTTGGAGGCATAACCGAACATCATGCCCTGGTCGCCGGCACCGATCAGGTCGATCGGGTCGGTGGTAGCGCCGGTCTGGGTCTCAAACGACTCGTCGACGCCCTGGGCGATATCGGGGGACTGCTCGTGGATGAGGCTCATAACGCCGCAGGTGTCGCAGTCAAAACCGAACTTGGCACGGTTGTAGCCAATGCGGCGGATAACGCCGCGGGCGATTTCCTGAACGTCGACGTAGGCCTGGGTGCGAATCTCGCCGGCGACGATGACGGTGCCGGTGGTCACGAGGGTCTCGCAGGCGCAGCGGACGTTCTCCACATTGGCCGGCACGCCGTTGGGGGCGATGTAACCCTGCTCCTGGAGCTCTATTTCTTTGGCGAGGATTGCGTCGAGGACGGCGTCGCTGATCTGGTCAGCGATCTTATCGGGATGACCTTCGGTCACCGACTCCGACGTAAAAACAAAGGACCCGTGTTGGGGCGGGATGGAACGAAGTTCTTCTGACATGATTGTCCTTTCAAAAACGTGTCCCGGCGACCGTTACCATTCCGCCGGGCTCTCTATGCAAGGGCACATCATAGCGCGTAAATCAAACATTCACACCCTTTCCGCACCTACTCATTGGGGACATACTCATTGGGGACAGACTTTAAATAATCGGCCTTACCTAAGTGTCGACAGGCTGCCCAACGACTGGTCATTTAAGTCTGTCCCCAATGAGTAGGTCGGTGCCCTTTATGCGGAGGTTGCCTTGATGCTTTATACTGGTGCAGTTAGACATCCATCCTGCAATCGAGGAGATATCCATGGCATCAGACGTTCGCGTCCGCTTTGCACCCTCACCGACGGGCAAGCTGCACATCGGCGGCGCCCGCACCGCTATCTATAACTGGGCTTTTGCCCGCGCAAACGGCGGCACGTTTATCCTGCGCATCGACGACACCGACCCCACCCGTTCCACCGACGAGAACACGCAGATCATCCTGCGCGCCATGCGTTGGCTGGGCCTGGACTGGGACGAGGGTCCCGAGGTGGGCGGCGATTTTGGCCCCTACGCCCAGACCGAGCGCCTGGACCTGTACAAGCAGGCCGCCCAGAAGCTTTGGGACGAGGGCAAGGCCTATCCCTGCTTCTGCACCAAGGAGCAGCTCGAGGCCGATCGCAAGGCCGCACAGGAGCGCAAGGACCCCTTCCAGGGCTATCAGCGCCGCTGCCGCGATCTTGATCCCGAGGAGGCGCGCCGCCGCATCGAGGCCGGCGAGTCCTACGTCCTGCGTATTAAGGTGCCCGAGGACCGCGGCGACGTCGTCATCCACGACGCCGTCCACGGCGAGGTGACCTTCGACGCCAAGGAGCTCGACGACTTTGTCATCTTCCGCTCCGATGGCACGCCCACGTACAACTTCGCGACCGTCGTCGACGACGCCATGATGAAGATTACCCATGTCATCCGCGGCGACGACCACCTGTCCAACACCCCGCGTCAGGTCATGGTCTACGAGGCCCTCGGCGCGCCCGTGCCTACGTTCGCCCACATCTCCATGATCTTGGGTGCCGACGGCAAGAAGCTCTCCAAGCGCCACGGCGCCACCTCGGTGGAGGAGTACCGCGACGCCGGCTACCTGTCTGACGCCTTCGTCAACTACCTGGCGCTGCTCGGCTGGTCGCTCGACGGCGAGACCACGATCATCCCGCGCGATGTCCTGGCCAGCAAGTTCTCGCTCGACCGCATCTCCAAGAACCCGGCGACCTTCGACCCCAAGAAGCTCGATTGGGTCAACGCTGAGTACATCAACGGCATGTCCGATGCTCAGTTTGCCGACGAGATCATGGTCCCCGAACTGCACGAGGCGGGTCTCATCGAGGGTAATGTCGAGTACGGCGAGGATTGGATCGACGCACTCGCGGCCATCGTTAAGCCGCGCACCAAGATGCCGGCCGACGCTGTGACCGTAGCCGCCCCCATCTTTGCCACGGCCGAGACGCTCGAGTATGACGAGAAGTCCGTCAACAAGGGCTTGGCCAAGGAGGGCATGGGTGCCATTCTGGACGCCGCCAAGGCCGCGCTCGAGGGCGTGGACGAGTGGACCGCCGAGGCCATTGACGCTGCGCTTGAGCCGCTGCCCGAGCAGATGGACCTCAAGAAGCGCGTGGTGTTCCAGGCCGTGCGCGTCGCCGTCTGCGGCAACATGGTGAGCCCCCCGCTGGGCGAGACCATGGCGCTCGTCGGCCGCGATGACTGCCTGGCGCGTATCGACCGCGCCCGCACGATGGCGCTGTAACAGTCGCACAAACGCATGTATCCGAGCCCCGCTCACCACGAGTGGGGCTCTTGTTTCTAAAGACGTATGGGATGGGAGGCACAGAGACCATGGCCGAGCAACTGTCACTGTTTGGTTCGCCTGAGCCCGAGCAGGCTCCCGTAAGGGCCGGCCGTACGGCCGAGCAGGCCAA
>CAJMPK010000084.1 GCA_905215205.1 uncultured bacterium
CTGGGAGCGCAAGGAGGATCCGACCGCTGGCAACTGCTATAACTGCCCCATCGTCATGAGCTACCCCACGGCGCTGGCGCTCAACATCGACGAGATCCGCGAGCAGAACATCGAGTTCCTGTACCCGTTTGTGCCCTATCACGACAAGACCGAGCTCAAGCGCCGTCTGTACCAGGTGCTTGCCGTCGACCGTGTGGCCGATGCGCAAGCCGGTCACGGTCGCGTGCGCGGTCCCAAGATCACGCGTTCCGAGGTCGATGCCGCCGTCAACGCTGCCTTTGAGGCCGATGCGCGTTTCCACGAGGACATCCAGACCATGGGCGAGGAGGCTCTTAAGTGGGTCGAGGACCACGGTGGCCACGGCATTGTGCTCGCCGGCCGCCCCTACCATAACGACCCCGAGATCAACCATGCCCTGCCCGAGCTTATCTCGAGCTTTGGCTTTGCGGTCTTTACCGAGGATTCGCTCGCGCATCTGGTAAAGCCTGAGCGTCCGATTCGCGTCGTCGACCAGTGGATGTACCACAGCCGCCTGTACGCCGTCGCCCGTTTTGTGACGGTGCGCAACGACCTGGACCTGATCCAGCTCAATTCCTTCGGCTGCGGTCTGGATGCTCTGACCACCGATCAGGTGCAGGAGATCCTGGAGGCCAGCGGCAAGATCTACACCGTGCTCAAGATCGACGAGGTGTCCAACCTGGGCGCCGCGCGTATCCGCATCCGCTCGCTCATGGCGGCGCTCAAGGACCAGGAGGCCGAGCGCTTGGCTGAGGCAACGGCCGCGGGCGAGGCCTACGAGCAGGGCGATGCCGCGCCGGTGACGCCCTCCACGGATGCCCCCGCGTTCGCGAGCCGTAAGTACACGTTCGAGGCGCAGCGCGAGAGCGCCTCGACAGCATGGCCCAAGGTGCCCTTTACCGAGCAGATGCGCGACGAGGGCTACACCATCCTGTGCCCGCAGATGGCCCCGATCCACTTTGACCTGGTCAAAGAGGTGTTCCGCGGTGCCGGCTACAACTTGGAGCTGCTGCCCTCGACCGACCACGACGCCGTCGAGGCCGGCCTGCGCTACGTGAACAACGACATTTGCTACCCGTCGATCCTGGTGACGGGCCAGATCATGGAGGCCATCGAGAGCGGTCGGTACGACCTGTCCAAGACGGCCGTGGTCATCAGCCAGACCGGCGGCGGCTGCCGTGCCACCAACTACATCGCGCTCATCCGCAAGGCCCTGCGCGAGAGCGGCCACCCCGAGATCCCGGTAATCTCGCTTTCGGCCGTGGCGCTCGGCGAGGACAACCCCGGCTTCAAGATTACGCCGGCGCTGCTTAAGCAAGCAGTGTACGCGGTGCTCTTTGGTGACGTCATGATGCAGATGCTCTATCGCTGCCGTCCGTACGAGGCCACGCCCGGTGCTGCCAACGCACTCTATGAGGAGTACATGGCGCGTGCCCGCAAGCTGGCGCCCAAGTTCAACCGCCACAACTACACCAAGTTGTGCCGCGAGGCCATCCGCGCGTTCGACACTATGCCGCTCGTGGGCGAGGGTACTAAGCCGCGCGTGGGCGTGGTCGGCGAGATCTTGGTCAAGTTCCATCCAACGGCCAACAACCACGTGGTCGATGTCATCGAGCGCGAGGGCTGCGAGGCCGTGGTGCCGGGCCTGCTCGACTTCTTCCTGTACTCCATGAGCAACGCCGAGCTGCAAAAGGACGAGCTGGGTAGCTCTGCTACAACGCGTGCGGGTATGCAGGCACTCATCAAGCTCGTGGACTGGATGCGCACACCGGTGGAGGAGATGCTCGAGAAGTCCCGCCGCTTTGAGGCACCCGAGCGCATCGGCACCATGGCCGACAAGGCCCGCACGGTGCTTTCGGTGTGCAACAACATGGGCGAGGGTTGGTTGCTCACGGCCGAGATGCTCGACCTGATCGACCACGGCGCGCCTAACATCATCTGCACGCAGCCCTTCGCGTGCCTGCCCAACCACGTGGTGGGCAAGGCCGTGATCAAGGAACTGCGCCGTCAGCACCCCGAGAGCAATATCGTCGCGGTGGACTACGACCCCGGTGCATCCGAGGTCAACCAGCTCAACCGCATTAAGCTCATGATCAGTGTGGCCAAGGAAAACATGCGCGCCGGCAAGGGCTTTAAGCTCGAGAAGGTGGCGCCGCTCGCGATGGACGAGGTCACCGGCCAGATGCGTGCCCACGATGGCTGCGTGAGCTGCGGCTCGGTCGACGAGAGTGCCGTGGCGTCGGTCGCTGAGCGCCTGGGACGCGGCATTAAGAAGTAACTGGCCTGCTTTGGGCTAGATATGAGGCAAACGGGTGGTAGCCGTACCGGCTACTGCCCGTTTTTGTTGGACATATGTTGCGCAAATGACCTTGCTACAGCCTTCCGTGGGCTTGTCCGATTTTTGGGCCGGTTCGGGCTTTGAGGACAAGCTGCTGCAAGCCCAGGGCGATTTTTCGCTCAACGCGGGCCAGCACAGCGTGACCTATCTGCCAAACGACGAGATGATCGCTGCGGACTGCCCATCGCTACCTACGAGATGGAAGCCGAAAAGTATATCTACCGCGTGTACAAGTACGAGCTGTAGGGCCGCGCTTAGGTTTGACCAATGGAGTATGAAAACACGCCGTTCGCCGATGCCCCCTCCGCGAGTGGCAGCCATATGGTTTGATGTTAGAAACATATAGTTGTCGCCAGCCTGCTGGCGACGTCTCCCCCTGATATCGGAGGTTCCAGGTATGTTTCACGCTCCGTTAAACAACTATCGGTTGGGCTAACATGGGTCGCCGTGCTATTTCGATAACTCTTGCAGTGGCCTGCCTGGCTGTGCTCCTGGGCGCTACAGGGCTGTTTGCTATAAGCCGAGAAACGTCCTATATGCAGGAATGCGCTTCCGAAGGGTTTGCCATTGACGGTTACTATCGGGATGACAAAACGAGTCGGGAAACCCTGGCTTTTCTTGAGGAGGACAACTGTCGATGGCAGCTGGTCGACCAAGACGGAATCTGCACAGACGGGCAGTTTAAGCGTACGGATGACCCCAACATCCTGATATTAAAGAAGGAAAACGGCGAAAAATTCGGCACGGTTCACGTTGCGTATATATCGCGCCGACGCAATCAGGGGCAGATTTACCTAATTAGAAATACTAAGGTGACCCGATATTATCTTGTGAGCACCGATCCAGCGTTTACGGTGGAGTCTGGCGATGTCGATGCGGACGTCTGATTCACGGCAATAAAACAGCGAGCGGGGCTCGGGTGTGAACTACGTCCCGCTTTTTGCTTGTGTCTGCGTCGCGTCTGAGCCTCGCCGCGACTTGCGCCTGTGCGCGGGAGCCATCCCATGCTCCGCATTACTCCACATCAAACTCCACGCGATCGAGTTCGGGCACGTTGAGGTCGATGAGCTTGCGGGCGACGTGACGGTCGTGTGCCCCAAGCGCCTCGCCTGTCGTCACATGGGCGACAATCTCACGCTCGACGATGCCCTCCTCCTCGCCTTCGGTAGCCGAGGTCTCGACGGCGACGGTGTAATCCTTAAAGCCTGGCAGCACCGCTGCAAGCTCGCGCGTGGTTTCGGTGACGCCGTAGCCGTCCTGCACGCCGGCCTGCGCCGAGCCAATGGAGCCTGCGGTCATAACGATGCAGGGGATGGCAAAGATGACCGTTCCCACAATAATGCGGCGGCGCACCTTGCGTGACAACTCATCGACCTCGACATTTTCCTCGGCGGTCACAATGCCGTCGCCGTTGAGGTCGCGCTTGAGCGGTACGCGCAAAAGAAGCAGCACGGCTTCGGCGGCCAGCGCGATAAAGACGACGTTGATGCCAAACTCGTAGAGGGCCGAGAGGAACAGTGACCCGCTTGCGATGGCGATGCCATAGCCCGCCGCGCACAGGGGCGGCATGAGCGCGGTCGCCACGGCCACGCCGGCGATGAGCGTGGCGGGTTCCTGGTCGCGCGAGTTGCCCAGCCCGCCCGCAAAGCCGCCCGCGAGCGCGACGGCAAGGTCCCATATGGTGGGTGTCGAGTTGTCAATGATGGCGGCCGTGGTGGTGCCAAGGGGCGAGAGCTTAAAGTACAACGTGGACGTGACCAGGCAAAAGACCATCTGCAGCGCGAGGCCGGCGGCGGCCTCGGCGGCAATCTCGCGGTCGAGCGTGGCGATGCCATATGCCATGGCAAGAACCGAGCCCATGAGCGGGCAGATGAGCATGGCACCCACGATGGCGATGTCCGAGTCGATATCGAGGCCGATGCTCGCGATGAGCATGGCGATGATGAGGATGCACAGGTGAGAGCCGGTCAGGCGCGCCCCGTTTACAAAGCGCTTGCGGATTACGTGGTAGGGCGCACGGCCCTCGCGAATGTTGAATGCGCGCTTGAGGAAGCGGGTGATGTTTTCCATGGCTTCGCTATGAGCGGGGCGGATGCCGTGACGCCGATGATGACGCTCGCGCAGTCGCTTGATCTGTTGTTTGTCGAGTTCCATGTCCATCTCGTTCCAGCGCGGTCCGCGCAAAGCGCCCGTTGTCTTAACTCTACACCGTGGCGGGCGGGGTGCCTGCTCGATGCGGAATCCGATAGGGAGGATGACGCGGGAGCAAATGCAAATCACAGGCTCAATTCGATCCCGCGAGAATATGATGCGCCAGCTCCTTCAAATGTGACGAAATTGTGAAGCACGAGAGCGCGAATTTCAAAAAATCCGCCGGTGACCAATGTTGCGCAACAGAATTCAAAAATCAGCTCCTACATTTTGAAGCGTATGGATACATCCGTGTCAAAGGGAGAAAGCCATGGCAAACTACAGCCCACAACACTTTGAGCCTCGGGCTAAGGCCGTCAACGTCAAGGGCGTTGCCAACCGCGCCGTCGCAACCGTTTTGACGGCGGGCCTCATCGCTCAGCCGCTCATGTCGCCGCTGGCGGCAATCGCCGCACCGTCAACCGATAACGGCGATTCTGTTCAGGGGGGGTAGTTCTGTAGAGAATACCGTTGCCGCCGGTAACCAAGCGGTCGTAAAGACGGCTGCCCAGCTGGCCGAGGAGTCGGCAAAGCAGCTCAAGGACGCTCAGGCCGCCTACGATGCCGCCCAGAAGAACGCCGATGCGGCGGGCCAGTCTCAAAAGCAGGCGCAGCAGCAAAAGAATCAGGCCTCGCAGGCTGTGAGCGACAACGAAATCGAGCAGAACGCAGCAGAAGTCGCCGCGCTCCAGGAGAAGATTGACGAGTTCAAAGCCGCCGTCGAAAAGACCGAGCAGCAGCAGAAGAAGCTGGGCGACCTGAACGATCAGCTCGATCAAGCCAACAAGAGTGTCGAGGATAAGACCCAGGCGCTCAAGGACGCCAAGGCAAAGCAGGATGAGGCCAAGAAGGCCCTCGACGATGCACAGGCCAAGCTCGATGCCATGGGTATGGACGAGTACGAGGCCGCCAAGAAGGCCGTCGAGGACGCGCAGGCAAAGCTCGATGACGCCAATAAGGCCGTTGCTACTGCACAGGCCAATCTGGACCAGGCCAAAGCAGCCGAGGCCAGTGCCCAGCAGGAAAAGCAGAATACCGAGGCAGCTTTGACGACTGCCCAGGCCAAGAAGCAGGAGACTGCCGCTGCTCTCGCAGCCGCAACCACCGCGCGCGATAACGCCCAGCAGAAGTTCAACCAAGCGCAGGCCGCGCTCGATGCTGCCGTCTCGGGTACGGGTGTTGACCTGAGTGCGCTTGAGGCCGCCAAGAACGCTGCTGCTGGTGAGCTCAAGACCGCGCAGGCGGAGCTCAATGCCGCGACGGATGCCGACGCTACCGCCCAGGCGAACCTGCAGGCGGCCCAGAATACCGCCACCGCCGCGCAGGAGAAGGTCAACGCCGCCAACGCTGCCGTGGCATCTGCCCAGTCTGCATACGATGCGGCAAACAAGGAGTACAAGGACGCGGCCAGTAAGCGTGACACCGCGAAGTCGGCATACGAGCAGGCCCAGCAGACCGAGGCAGACAAGAAGGCGGAGTACGACCGACTCGTCGAGGTCCGTCAGCAGAAGCGTGCTGAATACGATGCAATTTGCGCCGAAGTTACATCGGCAAAGAGCGCTTATGATGCCGCGAGCGCTGAAGTCGACAAGCTTAACCAGCAGATTGCCGACCTCAAGTCGAACATGACCGTAGACCAGAATGTCATCAGCCAGGGTATGTTCGGCTTCATGAACTACATCATCGGCGGCAGCCAGTTCACAGCCACGCAGAAGAAGAATGCCCAGGACGCTGTATCGATGCTGACCGGCGCAGACGATAAAGCCGAGTGGTATGACAATTACGTCGATCAGGACATGTCTCGCGACACCAATCCGCTTTCCTTGGAGCAGATGCGCAACGCCCTGACATATCTCGACACCCAGAACAACCTCCGCAAGGCGAACGGTCAGTCTGCACTTAGCGTCAGCCTCCGTATGACTGCGGCAGCCGCCCTTAATACATCATATTCATCGAACATCTGGGGACACTCGAACTGCTACTTCGACAACGGCGAAAATCTTGCCGGTGGAGGCGGCGCATATACCGGCGGCGAGACCGAGGAT
>CAJMPK010000085.1 GCA_905215205.1 uncultured bacterium
CTCCGGGATAGCCCAGGCCGAGCGCCTTTGCCACCTTGTCGAAGGCTTCGCCCACGGCGTCGTCGAGCGTCTCGCCAAGCACCTCGTAGTCGCCCCATGCCTTTACGTGCACAAGCATGGTGTGCCCGCCCGAGACAAGCGTAAAGATAAACGGAGGCTTGAGGTCAGGCTGCGCCAACAGGTTGGCAAACAGGTGACCCTCCAGATGATTGACGCACACGAGCGGCTTGCCGGCAGCATACGCAAAGCCCTTGGCAAAGGCGACCCCCACCACCAGGGCACCCACCAGGCCCGGACCTTGCGTCACGCCCACGGCGGCAAGCTCACTTGGCGCAATCGCCCCGCCCTCAAGACCAAGCGATGCCGCGGCATCTTCAAGCGCCGCATCTACGACACTCACAATCACCTCAACGTGCTTGCGTGAGGCAATCTCGGGCACCACGCCGCCAAAGCGAGCATGAAAATCAATCTGCGTCGACACCTGGTTGGCCAGCATCTTGCCGTCCGCATCGATAATCGCCACAGCCGTCTCGTCGCAGGAACTCTCGATGGCAAGCACCAGGCGACGGCGCTCGATTTCGGCACGCTCCTCAGCGGTGCGTTCGGGCGCAGGCAGCGGCCATACGCGTTGTTCGGCGGCAGTTGGCTCGGGCGAGGCATTGTCGAGAGGAAGCACCAGGGGCAGCGGCGCCGTCATGACGATGGCATCCTTGCCGACCCCGTAGTAGCCGCGGCGACGACCCGCCTCGGTAAAGCCCAGGGCGGCATAGAGCGCAATTGCGCCCTCGTTGCCGTCCTCAACCTCAAGCGAAGCCGTGGTGCAGCCGAGCATCTGCGCGTCATAGCTCACGTGCGACAGCAGCTTGCGGGCGATGCCCTCGCGGCGATGAGTCGGATCGACGGCAACGTCCATAATCTGCACGTCTCCGTCGACGACCATGCCGCCGGCAAGACCCAGCAGCTGACCGTCATCGTGCGCCACCCACCAGCTACGCGGCGCGGCAACGCCCTCGCCCAGCTCGGACAGGAACATGCTCGGCGTCCACGCCTCGTGTCCGGCGCCTTCAAAGCAGGCGGTCTCCAGCGCGCTCGCGCCCTCGGCATCCGCCGCGCCCATGGGGCGGAATTGCAGATGACATCCGGCGAGTTCGTCGGCAACACCAGTCACCTCACTCCGCGCGCTCTCGGCAAGACCCAGGCGCTTGCGCTCGTTCTCCTCGGCGTCCGAAAGGCGCGTATAGATCGGCAAGGCGCGAGCTGGATCGCCATCGCCTGCGGCATGCGCCATCAGCAGGCCCTTGCCCGAGGGCCACCACAGGTCTCGCTCCACGCAGCGCGCCGTCTCGTCCTCACCCAGCAGCTTGCCATAACGCACGAGACCGTCACCAGTCAGCTGAACCTGATCCCAGTCCGCGGTCTGGCGCCACTCATCAAGCGCCACGGCGGCCTTGACCACACACTCGCGCTCAAACAGACGCTCGGGACCCTCATCCCCCAGCACATACAGCGCCGGGTACACCTCGCCGCGCATGGCGTCGGCAAGAACACCAAGCTTGCCGCGTACGCCGGCCTTCCATGCCGTCCAGGCGCAAGCGTCAAGTGTCGACACGCCGAGCAACGGCACGTTGGCACCACGTGCCAGACCCTTTGCGGTGGAGATGCCGATACGCACGCCCGTAAACGAACCCGGGCCGCGGCCGACCACATAACAGCCGACATCGCTACGATCCAGACCGGTCTGCTTCAGTAGGCCATCAACAGTATTCACGAGCTCCACGTTGGCATGGCGGCGACACAGATGGTCCCCACTTACCAGCTTTGCCTCGCCTGTCTGCGCATCAATCCAGCTTGCCGCGCAGGCAAGCATGTCGGTCGATGTGTCAAGCGCCACCACCAGCGCGTTGTCGTTATGCAAGCTCATCTTGTACAGCCTTATCTATCAAATGGGAAAGCTCATTCGCGCGCTCGCCGTGCGCCTCGAGCGTTATCGTCCGCACGTCGCTGTCGTCCTCATCGCGCTTAAGCGTCACCGAAAGATACTCATCTGTCAGTTCATCCTGAAACTGCTCGCCCCATTCCAGTAGGCAAACACCCTCATAGCCCAGCACGTCAAAAATGCCCGTATCCTCAAGCTCGTAAGCATGCTCCAGGCGGTACAGATCAAAATGGAACAGCGGAATACGTCCCTGGTCATGAACAGCCATGAGTGCGAACGTAGGGCTCGTGACCATATGCTCATCGCCCAGAGCGCGCGAGACGCCCTTGGTAAAGTGGGTTTTTCCTACACCCAAGCCGCCGGTCAAAATCAGCACATCGCCATCTTCTAGACACGGTGCGACCAGCTCGCCAAAATGCTCCGTATCGGCAGTACGAGCCGTTCTATAGGTACCTACCCCCAGGCGCTCCAGGGACATATGCGCTCCTTATTATTCCGAGGCGGTCTCCGGCGCGGGGTGCCGCTCCAGATAGTCGCCCAGCATCTTAAAGTCTTCCTCCAGCAACTCCTGCCACGCCGGATTGCGCAGCGCTGCTGCCGGATGAAAAGTGGGCATTACTACAAAATGCCCCATCTGGTGGAACCTGCCGCGCAGCTTAGTAATGCCAATCTCGGTCTTAAGCACAAAGTGCGTCGCGGGGTTGCCGAGCGTCACGATAATATCAGGCCAGATGCTTCGAATCTGCTCACGCAAAAACGGCGAGCAAGCCAGCACTTCCTCGGGACGCGGATTGCGGTTTCCCGGCGGGCGGCACTTAAGCACGTTGGCAATGTAGACGTCTTCGCGTTTGAGCCCCGCCAGCGACAAAATGCCGTTGAGATCCTCGCCTGCCGCCCCCACAAAGGGCTCGCCCTGCAAATCCTCGTTGCGACCCGGCGCCTCACCGATAAACATGACGCGAGCGCGGGGGTTTCCCACGCCAAACACGATATTGTGACGCGACTGGTAGAGCTGGCAGAGGTGACAATCGCCCAGAACGGCCTCAATCTCCTCGAGTGCGACCTCACGTGGCGCCTGATGGCTATGACCGGGGATGTGCATGACGCCCATAGCGGCTCCTACACGTAGACCTTGTCGAGACGCATGCCAAAGCCGCAGGCGACCTCGTAGTTAATCGTTCCGCGCAGTCGCGCCATCTCGTCCATAGTAATCTCGGCATCGCCGTCGCGGCCGACAATAATCATCTCGTCACCATACTCGGCCTCGGGAATCTCGTGTGCCGGGTTGGACTGAATGGCGACCATAAACTGGTCCATGCAGATATTGCCAACCTGATGCACGCGCTCGCCGCGATACAGCACATCCATACGATTGGAAAGCGTACGCGATAGGCCATCGGCATAACCGATCGGCAGCGTGCAGATCTGAACGCGCGTACGCGGTACGCGGTAGGTAAAACCGTAGCCCACGCCCTCACCCATCGCAGGGTGCGCCACGCGCGTCACACGCGCATGGACGCTCATAACGGGATCAAGCTGCATCACGCGGCCACTCAGCTCGCACGGCTGCATGCCATACAAGCCAACGCCGGCGCGGATCATATCAAAATGCATCGAGGGGTCGAGCATCGAGGACGGCGTGTTGGCGCAGTGCACGATACCGCACTCAAAACCCGCATCCTTAATGGCCTGAACGGCCTCGGTAAAGCGCTGGCACTGCAGCTTGTAGTCCCAGCCCGAAGGTTCATCGGCCGTGGCGAAGTGCGTAAATACGCCGTCGCACTGAATACCGCGATGGAAATCAATACCGCGGACAAAGTCGAGCACCTGCGTGTAATGTACGCCGATGCGGTTCATGCCCGTCTCGATGGCGAGATGATACTTGCCCACTTTGCCCGCCGCGACGGCACATTCGCCATACGCAAGAGCAAAGTCAGACGTATAGACCGAGGGCATGATATCAAACTCGAGCAACGTCGGAATGGCCTCGATAGGCGGCTCGCTTAGGATGAGGATGGGTTTCGTTATCCCGCCCTGTCGGAGCTCAACGCCCTCGTTAACCGTCGCCACGGCAAACATGTCGGCACCGGCCGAATACATGATCTTGGCGCACTCAACAGCTCCATGACCATAAGCATCGGCCTTGACCACGCAGCACAGGCGCTGACGTGGATTCAGCAAGTTCTTATAGGCCCTCGTGTTGCGACGGAGCGCCCCGCGGTCGATCTCGACCCAGGACCAGCGCGTCAAATCGGCTTTATTCATGATTAGTCATCCGACCCTTCGTCCATGATTCCCAGATCTTCGAGCGCATCCTTTGCCGCCAGTTCCATGGCAGGACCGATCAAGTCGATAAGATCGGTCGCGATGACGCTCTTCTCACCATACTCCGTCGCCGCGGCAAAACCGGCGTAGCTGTGAAGTGCGACGGCGTACGAATACAGCAACTCCCAACGATCCATCTCGTCGCGCATGGTGGCAAGCGTGCCGGCCAAAATACCCGCGAGAACATCACCCGAACCGGCAGTTGCCAGAGAAGCCGGACCCGAGAGCGGCAGCAGCACACGCTCAACGCCACAGATAGCCGTCGTCGGCCCCTTGGCAATGACAACCAGGTTGTCGGAGCCTGCAGCCCAGACAACCTTCTGCGCGGCCGCAATCGCGGTACCAAGGTCGTTCACCTCGTCACCGGCAACCAGACGCGAAAGCTCACGATAGTGCGGCGTCATAACCAACGGCTGCTCGCGACGATACATCTCGGGGTTACTATCAATACCGTCAATGGCAATCTTAGCAAGGCAGTTGAGTGCATCGGCATCCAAAATAAGCGGTACATCAAGCTCGAGCAAGCCCGAAACCACCTGCATAGCGCCGGCAGACGTCGTCATACCGGGACCGCACAGTACGCAGCTGTACTTCTTTGCAATCTCGCACACCGTCATGCGCGCAGCGGCGCCAAAGGAACCGCGGGAATCAGACGGAATAGCAAAGACGGGAATCGAAGGAAGTGCCATGCGAATAAGATTAGCGCAGGCGTCAGGAGCCGCGACTGCCACGTAACCAGCACCCGCGCGAGCTGCAGACTTGGCCGCCATAATGGCAGCACCAGGATATTGTGCAGATCCGGCGACAATAAGCACAGAGCCACGGGAATACTTATCGATATTCGTAGGTAGTGGGGCAAAGTAATCAACTAAGTCACCGGGCTCGACAATCTCGGCGGCGTGGTCGACATCATCGATGACCTCGTCAAGACGGTCGTAAAGATTGCCGCAGATCAAATCGCCAGCATACTCAGGGCCATCAGCGCTATACAAACCAATCTTGGGCGCAATCATCGTCACCGTATGCTCGGCACGAATGCAGTCGTCATCAACAACGCCCGTCTCGGCATTCAGGCCCGAGGGGACATCAATGGATACGACACAATCGGCGCATTCATTGACCGTAGGAATCCAGATGGAGAACGGCGCACGCAGATTCCCGTGGAAACCGGTACCGAATATGGCATCGACAACAACATCGGCCTTATCGATCAAAACCTCGAGTTCGTCACGCGAGGGGCCGACGCAAACGTGCACATCGCGGCCGGCAGTACGACGAGCAACATGACGTGCCAGAGCAGCAGGAATCTCATCCGGCTCAACCGGAGAAACGATATCGACGTCCACACCCTTATGGCTCAGAATATCGGCGGCAACCCAACCGTCGCCGCCATTATTACCAAAACCGACCAGAACGAGAACCCGATCGGGATTGAGCTTCAAGACCTCGTTGGCGGCAAACTCACCCGCTAGCTCCATAAGCTCGGCCTTCGAAGTCCCTTCGCGTTCGATGATATCCTCGAGACGAACGACTTCTTCGGTACTCAAAACCGGTTTCATCTATGCTCCTAGCGTATCTTGCGAAGCATCGCCCAGGTGCTCCGTCAATGCTGAATTCTGCAGCTGCTCAAGCTCATCTAAAACAGAGCGAGCCTCTTTAAATGTCTGCGCTACGCGTTTCTTGGTACTCACCTTTTCCTCTTTTGGCTTAGGCCGAGCATCTTCGGTAATCGCGATGGCATTCGCAACGGCTAAGTCTCCTGTAAGCGTAATGGAAAGAGCGACCTCAACAACACCCAGCTCTTGAGCGATCTCGAGAGCACGGCCCGAAAGCAGCGCCTTCGGTTTGCCGAGTTTATCACGCGTAACCGAAACATCCTTGCGACCAACGCCTTGACTAAAACCCGTGCCGAGAGCTTTAAGTACCGCCTCGCGCGAAGCAAAGCGGCTGGCATAGTGAGCAGCGGGACGCGATGATGCATCACAATACGCACGCTCTTCTTCGGTAAACACACGCCGAGCAAACGACGGCGTCTTTTCAAGAATTGATTTCATACGGGAAATCTCGACGATATCAACGCCGATACCAGCTTCAGCCATGTTCACCTCCATATCGCACAGACTAAGTTATTGTAGCCCGTTCACAGAAGATGCGACAAACGAGGGTTATAAAACACAGCTACTATGTGAGACACAATCCCGTAAACGCAAAAAGGGGGAGGCCGCGAGGCCT
>CAJMPK010000086.1 GCA_905215205.1 uncultured bacterium
CACCACGTCGGCAACAACGGCGGCGGGGAAGTGCTGGCTGGCCACGTAGCCATAGCAGGCATCGTCGCCGTAGATGAAGAATCGCGCATCGGGCAGGCCGATCTTGTCGACCACGCGGCGCGAGAACATGCCGCCCTCAAAGCACAGCTGGTTCATGGCGCGGTAGCCCTCGGGGCCCAAGTCCCACTTGGCGACAGGGTTGGGAATGCCGAGCGAAAGGATGAGTTGGTATTGCCAAAAGAAGGCGCCGCCGTCAAAGTCCAGGCGCGAACCCTGGATAACATCGTAGCGGTCGGTCCACTTGGCAAGACGCTCGATGCCTTCGGGGATGACGAGCACGTCGTCGTCCATCACCCAGAACCACTGGGCGCCCAGGTCGTAGGCGCATTTGGTGCCGGCGGAGAAGCCACCTGCACCGCCGCCGTTTTCGAGCTGCGGGGCGTAGATGACGCGGTCGGTGCCGCCCTGCGCGTCGGGCTGCTCGGTGTCGATGCCCCACAGGTTGGCCAGGCGCTCGTTAAATGCGGCGCACATGGCCTCGGTCTCGCGCGAATTCTCGTTATCGACAATCACGATGCGCCAGGGCGTTGCCGTGAGCTCGGTCATGGAGTCGAACAAGTTGGCCAGAAGTTCCTGGCGCTTGTACGTAACGACGACGATGGCGAGCTTGTCGATGGGGGCGGGAAGGGTTGAAGGCATGGGGCAATATATCCTTTCACGCGCGGCGGGCGAGTGCTGCGCGGAAGCTATCGAATACGTCCTTGAGACTGTCCTATTGTAAAGGCTCGGCGCACCTTGACGGCAAGCTTTGAATAAAACGCAGGAACCTGTCACGGCTGTAGCGGCTTTAGCGTCTGACGGCAGCGTGTCTATTGCCGCTTGGGCTTGCGAGCGATAAGGCTTCTAGCTGCGTCGATGGTGAGAAGCGTCAGGGCAAAGACGATGCTAATGACGGTACCCGTGACGATACATATAGCTGCCGGGCTGTTTTGGCTGACCAGTATGTTTGCGAGCAACGTATTGAAGACGGGACGCCACAGGCTACTGGTGAGCGACTGCATCACATAGAAACCGAGCGTGGCGGTCGAAAGGGTGACGATGACGCCTGCGGCTCGTGGATTGTCCGAGGCGCTGCGTCGGGTAGCCGCAAAGAGCAGGGAGGTGGCAGCGAGGACAAACGAGATCAACGAGGTCGATTTGTAGGAGAGGGCTGCCATTGCTGTGAGGTTGCCGGTGAAGGAGAGTTCGCCTTCCAGGATGGTGGTGAGCGCCAAAACCGCTGCGAGCGACCGCATGCCTAAGGCGCCCGCCCTGTCCGAATCCATGACATCGGTAATGTCGCGGAGCAGCCCGCCGATCAAAAATGCGACTACGTACGTGGTAGCGCTCATGGACTTCTGGAGCCAAGAAAACTCGCCGGCGCTTGTCGCACTCATGGCGGCTAAATACCCGTTAACAACAAATGCGAGGATTCCAACGACGATGACCGCTGCCGTGTAGCTCCTCTTAGAGAGTCGACTCTTGGCCAGGCCAAACAGAGGCGCCATGAAGACCGTGGCGGCATAGACCCAGATAAACTCAAGCCCCAGCGTGTACCAATAGTGCGCGTGCAGGGAGACATCGGGAATGGGTGAGACGACCGTGGACCACGCGAGCGCCATGAGGCAATAAAACGCAGTAGGCAAGATGACCTTGCCAAGGCGCTGCGCCGCCCGTTGCATTTGCGACTTCCACGTTGCTCCACCGTCCCAAGCACGCGCGGCCGAAGCGATGAGAAAATAGCCCGAGATCATAAAGAAGACCTCGTTGGCCCAGCAGCCCAGCAAGTTAATAAAACCGAGCACGCCGGAATAGGGGGACATCGCAAGTGGGGCATATTCTACGGCGCCGACGCAGGCGGCTTGGAAGGTCCACTGAAAGGTGTGGAACACCGCGATGCCGGCGACCGCAACCAAACGCAGTGCTTCGATGGGTATGTTGCGTGCGGCTTTGGGCTGCATGACGTCCTTTCTTATCGGTTTGCCTCTGCGAGCTCCATAGATTATATAAACGCCCGCTGGCGCGCTGGCCCTTTGATACCATGAAACGACAGGTATTTCCTAAGGAGCACATTTGTCTACTAACGCCTCTGGCAGCCCTGTTCTGTCGCTGCTTATTCCCATTTACAATGTTCAGCGCTACCTGCGCGAGTGTCTTGATTCCGCCCTGGCGCAGACGCTCAAGGATATTGAGATCATCTGCATTAACGACGGGTCGACCGATAACTCGCCGGCGATTATCCGCGAGTATATGGAGCGCGATGGGCGCGTCAAGATGATCGACAAGGCCAACAGCGGCTACGGCGACTCGATGAACCGCGGCCTGGAGATGGCACGCGGCGAGTACGTGGGTATCTTGGAGTCCGATGACTTTATGGCGCCCGACGCGCTGGAGAAGCTTGTGTCGGCGGCCGAGGGCTGCAATGCCGACTTTGCGAAGGCGAACTTTGACTTCTACTGGTCCAAGCCCGAGGAGCGCCGCTCGCTGCACGAGATGTTTAAGCCCAAAGACTGCGGCAAACCGGTGCACCCAAGCGACACGACACAGTTCTTTAAGCAAAAGCCCTCGATTTGGTCGGCCGTCTACCGTCGCGATTTTCTTGAGCGCAACGGCATTACGTTCCTGCCGACTCCGGGGGCATCCTTTCAGGACACGTCATTCGCCTTTAAGGTGATCGCGTGCGCCGATAAGGCTGTTTACCTTCATGATGCCGTGTTGTCTTATCGCCAGGACAACGAGAATTCCTCGGTCAATTCTTCGGCTAAGGTCTTTTGCGTCAATACCGAGTATGCCGAGATTGAGCGTTGGATTCGAGAGGATTATGCCCGTGACCACGCAAGTGATGACGTCGCGCGCATGCTCAAGTTCAATCAGCTCATTAAGTACGATTCGTACATGTGGAACTACGTGCGCCTAGCGCCTAAGTTCTATAAGGAGTTCCTGGTTCAGATGGCCAAGGAGTTCCAAGCGGCCTTGGACGCGGGGGAGTTTTCGCTTGACGACCTCAAGCCGTGGAAGCGCGCGAATCTCGCTGCCATCCTCAAAGATCCTGAGGGCTGGGTTGACGAGCATCCGAGTTTTGCGACGGATGGTGCCTTGGGGCGTGCTAAGTATTACGCCTCGGTTGGAGGCCCAGGCGTAGTCGCCGCTTTCCTCATCGAATCGCTGAGGGGGTAGGTCGACATGGGAGAGGCCTCGTGTCCTAAAGCTACCATTGTCGTCCCCGTTTACAACTCTGCGCGCTCCATTCAGCGATGCCTCGATTCGCTGCTGGCCCAGTTCGAGCGCTCGATTCAGGTTGTCTGCGTCAACGACGGTTCGACTGATGATTCGTTGAACGCGTTGCGCCAGATCGCGCAGGCCGACAATCGCGTACTGGTGATTGACCAGGAAAATGCGGGTGTCTCGTGTGCTCGAAATGCCGGTATCGATGTCGCCGAGGGCGAGACCGTCTTTTTTGTGGACGCCGACGATTACATCGATGCCCAGACGGTCGAGCGCGTGCTGCATGCCATGGAGTCTGCGGATGCCGAGGCCGCCGTTTTTGGCGGCGTCTGTGAACCTGCCGATGCTGCTCCCAAACGCGTCCAGCAACTCATGAGCCCCAAAGCTGGTACCTTCGGCGCCCGCGATCCTCAACTGCTGTTCCATTCGAATGCGCAGCCCTATGCCTGCCGTGCGGCTTTTTCGCGCGAGCTGCTCAATCGCGAAGGCATTCGCTTCGCCGCCGGTTTGGCTTTGGGCGAGGACGTCGTCTTCCAATTTGCGGCTTATGCGCTTGCCCGTAAGACCGTCGTCATGCCGGACAAGTTCTACCACTACGTGATGGAGAGCGAATCGGCGACGCACGAGTTCAACAGTGCCGAGGCTCGCGCCAAAAAGTTTGACGCCCACATGAGGATGCTCGAGGAGGTCTTGGAGGACTGGGCGGTCTACGGTCTTTTGGACCTGTGCCCCGGCGAGCTGATCACTTGGTTTTTAGACCTAATTGTGTTCGACCTGGCGCGCTTGGATGCCGATGACTTCCATCGCGTGGCGGCTCGCGTCAACATGGACCTTACGACGTTTTTGGGAACGGAGTGGGCGGATATGCCTGCTAAGGGCGCCGTTCGCCGTGTTGCCCAGAAGCTCGTTGCGGCGACCTCGGGCGTTTCGATGGCAGACGCCACGCTGTTCTATCTTTCGACTCGCGGTCTCAAAGCCTGCCTGGAGCGCTTTCTCTAATTCCAAGCGCTGTCGCCCGCCGCAACTCGGCTGCTAAAATAAACCTGTTACACGCTATTCAACAGGAGGTTCTCTTGCAGAACTCTGATACCCCTAAAGTTTCGCTGCTTGTTCCCATCTGCAATGTTGAGCGCTACCTGCGCGAGTGCCTCGATTCCGCCGTGGCGCAGACGCTCAAGGACATCGAGATCATCTGCATCAATGACGGTTCCACCGATAGCTCGCCGGATATCATCCGCGAGTACATGGAGCGCGACCCCCGTGTAAAGATGATCGACAAAGCCAACAGCGGCTACGGCGACTCGATGAACCGCGGTCTGGAGATGGCGCGCGGTGAGTACGTGGGCATTCTTGAGTCCGACGACTTTATGTTTGAGGATTCGCTCCAAAAGCTGGTCGCCAAGGCCGATGCTGAGCATGCCGATGTGGTAAAGGGCGACTTTTATCTGTATTGGTCCACGCCCAGCGAGCGCCGTGAGCTGTTTGGGATCATCGGCGAGTATATGACGGGCGCCGCGTATCGCCCCGTCGATCGCCCGGGCATCTTCTACCGCAAACCTTCCATTTGGTCGGCCATCTATCGGCGCGAGTTCCTCAACGACAATCAGATTCGGTTCCTTCCCACGCCGGGCGCCTCGTATCAGGACGCAGGCTTTAACTTTAAGGTTTGGGCTTGCGCCGAGCGTGCCGCGTTTATTGCGGACCCCATTTTGTGCTATCGCCAGGATAACGAGAAGAGCTCCGTTAATTCGCCCAACAAGGTGTTTTGCGTGTGCGACGAATACGCCGAGATGCAGCGCTTTTTGAACGAGCGCCCCGAGCTCAAGGCTCAGCTTCAGGGTATTTTAATGCGCATGAAGGTCGATACGTACCGTTGGAATGATGAACGTCTGGTCGATGAACTGCGTGAGCAGTTTTGGAAGAAGGCATCTCCCGAGCTCAAGGCCGATTGGGATGCCGGTCGCTTTGACCTGTCGCTGTTTGATCCGCGTGGCGAGACCGACTTGCGCCTGATGGTCAAGTCGTCCCGCGCCTATATCGATTCGCGCTTTGACTTTAAGAAGCCCGGCAAGCTCAATACGTTTAAGCACTACTTTAAGATTGGCGGCCTGCCGCTGGTCTGGCGCGTGCTGACGTATCAGCGCACCTACGGCGACAACCCGCACCCTGATGACGTTCCGGCCGCACAGTAGGAGCGAGTGATTATGGTTACCCCCAAGATTTCCGTTGTCGTTCCCATCTATAAAGTGGAGGAGTGCCTGGCCTGGTGCCTGGACTCCCTGCTTGCACAGGACATGCCCGATTGGGAGGGCGTGCTGGTCAACGATGGCTCGCCGGACGGCTCGCGCGACATCGCGGCTGCCTATTGCGATAAGGACGCGCGCTTTAGGCTGGTTGATAAGGAGAACGGCGGCCTGTCGAGTGCACGTAATGCAGGCATCGCTGCGTCCACGGCTCCTATCATCGCGTTCTTAGATTCCGACGACCGCTTTACGCCCGATGCATGCCGCGTGATCGTCGATGCCTTTGAGCGCGAGCGCTGTGATGTTTTGACCTTTGGTGCGAATCCGTATCCGCTGGAGGCGGGGTATCCGTGGCTTAACTATGTGCTGAGCCCGCGCGATGTGTCGTTTGAAGGCTATAGCTCCGACCTACTGTTTAAGGAAGCATCTCGCCCCTTTGCATGGCGCACCGCCTGCAAGCGTGAGTTTTTGCTGGGCAACGGGATCGTGTTCGACGAAACCGTTAAGTATGGCGAGGACCAAGTCTTCGATTTTGCCGTGTACGGTCGTTCGCACAAGACCGCGCTTATCTCGAACAAGCTGTATGACTACCGCGTGGCGCGCAAGGGTTCGCTCATGGACACCATGCGCTATGACGACGAGACGCGCCTGCTGGAGCACGTGAAGATTTACTCCGCGGTGCTGGCAGATTGGCGCCGCGACGGTCTCGATGCTCAGCACGCCGATGACCTTGCATATTTCCTATGCGATCTGGTGCTGTACGATGCGCTCAGGCTGCTGGGTTCGGACTGCGGCAAGGTGTTTGCTGCCGTTGCCACGGCGCTTGCCGGTTCTGCCGCGGGCAGCGATGCTGCGCTCGCGCAATGTGCCCCGTCTGTTGCCGCTATGGTGCGTGCGGCGCT
>CAJMPK010000087.1 GCA_905215205.1 uncultured bacterium
CCTGCTCCACCCAGCCGGGGCGCGGGAAGCTGGTTTTGACGCTACGACGTGCCTGGGCAACGATGCAGCCGTATTCGTCGACAATGGCCGCGAGCACCGAGGTGGTGCCGCAGTCGAGCGCCATGATGTAGGAACCACCAAAGCCAAACGAGGCATCTTCCATGCCCAGGCTGCCCAGATTCAACGACATCGCTAACACCTTTCTAATGCAACGGGTCGGACAGGACCCGCTCGATCTCTGATGCGGGAAGTGCACCTTGGCGCAGGATCTGAAGCTCGCCATGCTTAAACGTCACGATGGTCGAGGCGTCGCGACACGGGGTCTCACCGGCGTCGACGGCAACATCGACCCCCTCCAGGATGCGGTCCTCAACGGCGGCGAAGCTTGCCGGCGCGGGCGCGCCGTGCGTATTGGCGCTGGTGCAGGCAAGTGGACTGCCGCACGCGCGGATGAGCGCCTGCACCACGGGCGAGGCCGATGCGCGAAGGGCCACCGTGTCGTCGGCGGCGCGCATAAAGGTCGGCACGCAGGGGGCTGCCTTGACCACGATAGTCAGGGCGCCCGGCCAGCATCTTCGGGCAAGCGCGCGGACCTCTTCCGGAATATCCACGCCGTAGCGGTCGAGGGCCTCGGCATCATCGACCAGCCAGGCGACCGTTTGGGTAAGCTCGCGCTGTTTGAGGGTAAAGATGCGACGGTACCCGGTGCCGAGCGCAGGGACTGCGGCGCCGTTGACGGCGGCCTGCGGATCGCGCGGCCACGATGGGAATTCGCTTGTATCTTGGGGCACGGCGTCCGAGAAGGCGTTAACCGCTACGGCGACACCGTAGACCGTCTCGGTCGGGATCAGCGCCAAGCCGCCACAGCCGAACACCTCGGCCGTACGCTCAACGGCGAGCCGATGCGGCTCGCGCGCTCCCTCGTATACCCGGTAGACCGTCTGCATGTATATGCCAGCCCCTTACGCTCTGGTGAAAGTTTGTTTACTGAGGGGCATTCTCGCACGAAACGTTCAACCTATTTGCCCAGAGCGCATGTTGGTTTGGTGAGCGGCTCTAGTAGTCGGTGAAAGTGAGGGGGTTATTGGACTGCGACGAACTTCTTTGGCCTGCCGGCGTGGCGTTCTTGGGCGGCGTAGCGCTCGATGCTGTCTATCGTTATCATCCGACGGCCGTCGACGAGTTCAACATCGAGCTTTCCGGCTTTGACCAGCGCGGTAATCCGCGGAGCGGAGACTTTGAGGTCCAGAGCTGCATCTTTAAATGTTCGGCACGCCGCTTCCCGAGCGTCCTCGTGGTCGATTTCGACTGAAAGGGCCACGACCTCGGCCGAGCGTTCGTACTCTGCCGGAGTCAAACCGTTGTTGAGGTCGTCGGCCAAAAACGCCATCAATGCCTCGGTGGCATGGGCAATCGCTTCTTCGCGCGTATAGGCATCGGCAAAGGCGCCAGGAATCTGCGGGAAGCTAGCGCAGTAACCGTCGTCTTCTTTTATGAGAACGCAGTCATAGGTAAATCGCTGCCTCATTTTGCCTCCAACTACCATCCAGCTTGGCGACGAATACTTGCCCACGTGCCCCTCTTTGGTCGATCACTACCAGAGCCGTTCACGGTGACAACACGGTCACCAGAAACATACTTAGCATGACTACCGACTTGCGCGACCTTCACGAATCCATCGTGCTTGAGTAGGGCAATGATTTCCCAAAAGGTAGGAGGTTGCATGGGCCGACCTCTTTCAGCCGTCTTAATTATAAACTACTTTATAATTTTTAATAACCAGTTAATAAATATTACTGGCGCTGTTTGGGCTCGGTGACGATGGCTCGAACGATGCGGGGACGATCAGTGAGGTCGCGGACGATGCGCACGTCCGAGAGGCCCGCTTGGCGGCAGAGCTCGGCGGCGGCGTCGAGGGCGCCCTCGTAGAGCTCGCAGGCAAACAGGCCGCCGGCGCGCAGCATATAGGGCGCCGCATTGAGCAGGCGGCGGAAGATATCAAGGCCGTCGGCACCGCCCTCGAGCGCCAAATCGGGCTCGAAGTCCTTGACCTCGTGCGGTAGCGAGCGCATGACGTCGGTCGGAATGTAAGGCGGGTTGGAGACGAGTACGTCAAAGGTGCCCCACTCCTCGCGGGGGATAGAGCTCACCAGGTTCGTGAGGCTGAAGGCGACCTCATCGGACGTAAGCCCGAGCGCGTCGCGGTTTTTGGTGGCCAGGTCAATGGCGCGCGGTTCGATATCGGTAGCGGTGCAGGTGACATGGCCGCGGCGCTCCCAGGCAAGGGAGAGCGAGATGCAGCCCGTGCCGCAGCCGACCTCGAGAACGCGGGCAGTGCGGGGCTCGGCTGGGGCAGATACGTTGGCCTCGGCGGCATCTTGCGCGGGAGTCGCCTGTTGGTCGTTGTCCTCAATGGCGATGCCGTATTCGTCGAGCTCGGGCTCGGGGGTTTCCATGGCCTCTGCTTCTGCCGCTTCGGCTTCTGCTGCCTGCGCGGCGGCTTCCTCGGCCTCGCGGTCGGCCAATTCCTCGGCATAGGCACGGCTGCCCAGCACATCGCCGCCTAGCGCCGCCTCATCGGCAGCCGTCAGGTTAGCGGCACGGCGCTCGGCGGTCGCGCGTTCGTCTGCCAGCGCGGCCTCGGCCTTGCGTGCCTCCTCGACCTCATCGTTCCAAGGCAGCTCAACACGCTGACGGGCAGCAGCCTCGGGGCTCAGCACCTCGGCATCCAGATAATTGAGGACTTCCTCGACGAGCATCTCGGTCTCGGGGCGCGGAATGAGCACACCGGGGGCGCACGCGACGTCGATCATGCGAAACTGCGTGCTGCCCGTGATGTATTGCAGCGGCTCGCCCTTAGCGCGGCGGACAACGGCCGCATGCATGGTCTCGAGCTGGGACGCGTTAAGCGTCTCGTCCATACGCATATATAGGTCAATGCGCGCCAGGCCCGTGGCGGCGCACAGCAGCCACTCGGCAGAAAGACGGGGGTGCTCCTCGCCGCGCTCGGCCAGGTACTCCTTGGTCCACTCGAGACAACGCTTGATGGTCCAAATCTCGTTTGCCATGGGGCCCTCCCCTCTTAAGCGCCGGACGGCGCGCGAATGTCGGAGCAGATTGTACGCGAGGCCAGCGCTTGGCAAGGGACGATTGAAGGCGATTATCGAGAATCAGCCCAGAATTTTGCACCGGGCTTGCTCAAAGTGCTCATTCGTCGACGTCAAAATCCGCATTCGTCAAGCTTTTGGCAAGGTTGACCCAAAACTGACCAATATCTAACCAAGAACTTGCCACATCGCTTGACGCGCGACGCATCAAAAATCGCCCCGCGACTTCTTGAACGATATTTTGAGCAATATTTTCGATAGCGGACTTATGCCATCAATTGCCTTAAGCAGGTAAGCAGCTCAAATGACATCACAGCCGACTGAATAAAATATCAAGGCAATGTCACCAATAACTCCCTACGAATCATTTGACAACCAAGGAAACGCCGATGTTTTGGCAATGTCAGCGAGCGACGTCCAGAGCGAACAAGTTGGCATGAAAAAGGCAGGGCATTGACCTTCTGGTCATGCCTTGCCTTTTGAATGACAAATTGTTGCTCTGGGCGGCGCGCAGCGTCGAGCGGTTACGGCGTTTGGTAAAACGCCGTAACTTAAACAGCCTGTGCCAGCTTCTCGGCTCGCTCGGCGGCGGCGAGCGCCTCGATGACGGTGCCGAGCTGATCGCCCAGAAGGACGCCGTTGTAGGTGGAGTTGAAACCGATGCGGTGATCGGTCACGCGGTCCTGGGGCTGGTTGTAGGTACGGATCTTCTCGGAACGGTTGCCGTGGCCGATCTGGCTCTGGCGCTCGGCACCAAGCTCTGCCTGCTGCTTCTCGAGTTCCATCTCGTACAGACGAGCACGCAGCATCTGCATGCAGACCTCGCGGTTCTGAATCTGGGAGCGCTGCTCCTGCGACTGCACCACGGTGTTGGTGGGCAAGTGGGTGATGCGCACGGCGGAGTAGGTAGTGTTAACGCACTGACCGCCAGGGCCGGAGGCGCAGTAGGTGTCGATGCGCAGGTCGGACTGGTTGATCTGGACGTCAATTTCCTCGGCCTCGGGAAGTACGGCGACGGTAGCCGTGGAGGTCTGAATGCGGCCCTGGGACTCGGTCTTGGGAACGCGCTGGACGCGATGCACGCCGGACTCGAACTTCATGACGGAGTAGACGCGGTCGCCCTCGACCTTGAACTCGATGGACTTAAAGCCGCCGGCCTCGCTGGGGCTGGAATCGAGCACGGTGGTCTTCCAGCCGCGCGACTCGCAGAAGCGCTGGTACATCTTGTACAAGTCGCCGGCGAAGATGGCTGCCTCGTCGCCACCGGCGGCGGAGCGAATCTCGACGATGGTGTTCTTGTCGTCGTTGGGGTCACTCGGGATGAGCATGTACTTGATGTCTTCCTCGAGCTGGGGAAGCTTTTCCTCGTTCTCGGAGATGTCCATCTGGAGCATCTCCTTCTCGTCCGCATCGCTGGTGTCGCGGAGCATCTCCTTGGCAGCCTCGATGTCGTCGAGCGCGCTGATGTACTCACGCGAAGCGGCGATGAGGTCGGACTGGTGCGCGTACTCCTTGTTGAGACGCGTGAACTCCTTGATGTCGGAGGCGACGGCCGGGTCGGAAAGCTTCTTCTCGAGCTCCTCGTAGGCCTTAATGATCTTTTCGAGCTTGTCGCGCATGGCGGGACTCCTTTATGTGCGTGAAGGCGAAAATCGGCAGAGTTGATGGGGCGCGCGGCGCCACTGCGGGGGTAAGCCCAGCTAGAACATGTCGATCTTCAGATACATGCGCATCCCTTCGCGTATGAGGTACATAGTTGCGGTCTAACCCATACATGATAGCGTGCGCAGGCAAACCTGCATATAACCCGCACGGAATGATTGGTGCAAACAAACCTGACCCCATTGCACCAAGGGCTTGCTTTTTGGCTAGAGCGTGTGGAGCAGAGCGATGAAAAAGCGAACGCCCTGGAGATAGGCACGGCGGGTGACGCGCTCGTTGGTGCCGTGGACACCGCGATCGCACTCGTCATCGTCGACCACAAAGGCCGAGAAACGAATGCACTCAGAGCAAATGCGCCGGTAGTTGGCAGCGTCGGTCGCACCAATCACGGTCGAGGGCACAATTGCCACTAGCTCGAATGATCCGTTTTCCTCCGTCCCCTTTGGGTCACGGAAATAGCGGGCGGCAATGGAACGAACCGCCTCGAGGCCGGGACCACCGACACGCGGGGACGGTGAGGGCTCGGAGCTGCCGGGGCCGAGTTCGACCTCCACGCGCCCGGCAAGGCCCGCCGCGGCAACGGCCTCGCGGCAGCAGGTAACGACATCGGCCACGCCCGTACCCTCGAGCATGCGGAAGTTGATATTGGCCCACATATCCTGCGGCATCACGTTGGCACCGGTGCTGCCGCCCCCGATCTGCGTGGGCGCGCAGGTTGTCGTCACGAGCGGGTAGAGCTTTTTGCTGGCGAGGCAGTCGCGGACAATGACATCCCCGTTGGCGGCAATCTCATCCGCCGTGTAGAGCCCCAGCTCGACAAGCTGTGCGGCAAGCAAGTCGGTCACGCGAGTCGGCCACTCGATATCGCAGATTGCGGCGATGGCACGGCTCAGCACTTCGAGCGAAGTGCCACCGTAGGGGTTGGAGGAATGCCCGCCCTCGCTACGCGTCCTCAACACGATATCGGCGTAGCCCTTCTCCGCGAGATCGGCATGCATAAGCCAGCCCTCGCCCGCGCTGTACTCGGCAGCCGGAACGATGCGGTAGTCGCCCTCGTCGATCAAGAACTCGAGCTCAACACCGCGTTCCTCGAGCATGCGGCCGATGGCACCCGCACCGAACTGCGTGGTTTCCTCGTCCTGGCCAAAAGCCAGCAGCAGGGTGCGCTCGTGCTCCCAGCCATGCGCCAGCGCATACTCAACTGCCTCGAGAATGCCTGCGACCTGGTCTTTCATGTCGATAGCGCCGCGGCCCCAAATGTAGGTGTCGTCCACGTGGCCACTAAAGGGGGCATGCGCCCAGTCGGCCTCGGTACCGGGTACCACGGGAACCACGTCCATGTGGCCCATGAGCATAATGGGCTTGAGGGCAGGGCTGGAACCGCTAAGCGTCACCAACAGCGAATGGTCGATAAACTCGACCTCGCCCGCCGCGAACACGTGCGGCCAGGCCTGCTGCATATACGCGCGCAGGTCGTCGAACGGCTGCCAGTCCACCGCCTCGGCATCCATGCTCGAAATGGTCGGAAACGACAGCACGCGGCTCAGGCGCTCGCATGCACCGGCCTTGTCCAAATCGGCAAAATCATCCTCATGCGCAAAGAAGCGCCAAACCT
>CAJMPK010000088.1 GCA_905215205.1 uncultured bacterium
GAGCCGCTCTGGCCGCCCGAGGAGGCGTTTCCACCATTAGAGGATGAGGCTCCATCAGACGACTGGCCACCGCCAGACGCATTGGAAGTATCACCGGCTCCCGTATTTTGGGCAGCGGATTTATCGCCAGACTTCTTGCCATCCTTGCCTTCGGACTTTTTGCCATCCGAGCCCCTGTTTGACTCCTTGTTTGAAGACTCGGAATCGTCCTTGGACTTGGACTCATCAGAATGCTTGGACTCATCTTTTGCGTCATTCGATGACTTGGAATCCTTGGAACTGGCCTCGCCCGAAGTCGTAGTCGAGCCAGACACCTTGGTGTCCTTGGTGACGACGCTCTCCCCCGTCACGGTCTGAATGATCCAGTCGATAGACCAGGCACCGCTTGTGGAAGGATGGACGAAACCCAGCGAGACGACGATCAGAATGGTGCACGCGGCAGTCAGAACGCCGAGGAGCGCCTTGCGGCGAGGGGCGGACGCCGCCGAAGCGGCGCCCTTTTGCTTTGCATCGTCAAGCTGGATAAACGAGGAATCTGGTTGCTTGGGGTCAGCGTCCTTGGATTTATTGGACACAGCCCTCACCTACCGACGTTTGGTGAACACGAACACGCCGACGATGGCGAGACCGATGACGCCGGCGGCGATGCCGACGATGGCGAGCGGGTTGGTGCCAGTCTCCTGCTCGGAAGCACCAGAGGACTTCTTAGCAGTGGTCGTGGATGCAGCACCCGTATCGGACTTGGAATCGGACTTCTTGTCGGACTTGCTGTCCTTCTTGTCAGACTTCTTCTCGTCCTTCTTATCGGACTTATCGGAGTCCTTCTTATCAGACTTGTTGTCCTTGGTCTCGGTCTTGGTCGACACCGTCGTCTTGGTCACCGGCTTCTGACCCGGGGCGATAGCGCCGCCGGCCTGCTGGCCCTTAGAGCCGGAGCCGGAACCCGTGCCAGTGCCAGCGCCAGCACCGGAACCGTTGCCAGCGCCACCGTTGCCACCATTAGTGCCAGAACCGCCATTGCCGCCAGGGTTAACAGCATTCTTGGTCCACTTGGCATACAGCGTCAGATCGGCCGTCACCGGCGTACTGAAGTCATACGCCTGCGTGCAAGCCTCATCGGTGAACCAACCGCCGAAAGTGTAGCCATCGCGCGTCGGATCGGCCGGCTTGACCAGCTTGCCATCGGCCGTAGCAACAAACTTAGTGTCGCAAGCAGACCCGCCGTTGGAATTAAAGGCAACCGTCCAAGACTCAACGGCCCCAAGCTTGAACAGCGTGCCCGAGTCATTGATGTAGTACAGGTTGCCAGATGCATCGGCAATGACCGGAGAGTCACAGTACTGGTAATGGCCAGCCGCATCATAAATCTGCGTCGCCTCTGCATCGCCGAGCGTATAGCGATACACGCCACCACCAGCAGAGTAGTTGACGTAATCCTTGCTATCCGCGCTGTTAACGGTGAAGTACACATAGGTCTTGTCGCCCTGAACACTCACCAGCGGAGTAGCAGCAATACCGTTGAGGCCAGCCGGCAGCGCCTTGCCGTCGGCAGCAGCGACCATCGTGGTCTTACCCGTCTTCAGGTTATAGAGAACCAGAGCAGAGCCAGTAGCCGTCTGTCCGCCGACAATCAGATTGTCACCAGACACCGCAGGGGCGCTCAGATTATTCGTAAGGCCCAGATCAACCGTCTTCTGTTCACTCAGCACGCCCTTCGCCGAAAGCGAAATCACATGGAGCTTTCCATCGTGCGTCATCTGATAGAAGGTCGAACCATTGGACGGATCGGCAATGCAATCGGCATTTGCGACAGCGCCGAGCTTCATGGTCGAAACGACATCGCCCGTCGTCTTATCAATGCACTTAAGCGTACCCGCGCTCGTAGGAACGATGGCATACTTATCCGTCAAAGCCGCACCAGTCCAGTAATAGCCCTCGGCAGGGTCGATGTTCTGCCAAGAAACTTCGCCCGTGGCAATCTTAATGCGCGCAAAGGAGCCGTTGCCGTAGGTCGCGTTGTAATTCTCGTCATACGAAATATCGACCGAGCCTACATAGACGTACTCGCCGTCCGAAACGACGGTGCAGGAGCTCTGCGTCAAGTCCGTCAAACCAGGCGTCAGCCACTTGCAGATCAGCTTGTCTGCAGTAATCGCCTGGACCGCACCGCCGTTGAGCGGAACGATGATAAGGCCATTGGTATAGATCGGACGAGAGGTATAGCTCACCTTGGAGGCAAGCGGCGCAGAGGCAACCTTTTTACCCGTGGACGAATCGATCTTAATGAGCTCGTTCTCGGTCGCAATATACACAAAGCCGTTAGCGATGACAGGTTCGCTGCAGTTGGCATACTGCTGACCAGACTCGGCCTTCCAATCGAAGGCCCACTTAAGACCGGCAGCCTGCGCAGGCGTCTTGGCATCCGTTACGGTCGAACCGTTGCCACTGTTGCCGTAGCCGGCCCACTCGGCATCCCAATCAGGAGTCGTCGCACTCGGGTCCACGACAATCTTGTCGGGATCGGGCATGGGCGAGTCGTCGGCGGTATAGGCAAGCGTAACCTTATCGCCACTCTTGAGCGTAATCTGATTGGCGCAGAGTAAGGAGGGCTCTCCATTGATATACAGGTGCCAATATTTATTGGTCGTAGCATCCCAGACATACGGCTTGTGATCGAACGGCGAAGTAACGGAATTGAGGAACCAGTATGCACCACTCTGGGAGGCCTTGTAATCAACGCGCTTTGCTTTCAGAACCGTCTCAATGAAATCCTGAGCCGTAGAGCCTTCGGGCAGAGAAACGTTGCTTGCCGAGCCCCAGCGAGTATTGTTGCCGTTGACATCGGGACCGATAACATCGACAGAACCAAGAACCTGGCCAGGAAGGGCATCGGCGTCAGCACCATACATAAAGGTGACGGCGTCACCCTCTTGGAGCTCATAGGCACCGGCGCCGGCGTCGGCGAACTTGCCATTTACGTAGAAGCGCCAATAGCTATTGGTCGCAGCATCCCAGCCATAGGACTTACCATCGAACGGCGAAGTAATGCCGTTGAGGAACCAGCCCCAAGACGATTCGCCAGCATCGAGAGTAAGGCCGGTCTGCTCGAGGAGATCCTTGGCAGTAGAGCCCGCCTTGAGACTCGTCTGGCCCGTCGAAGCCCAAACCTGTTGCTTGCCGTCCTTGTCCTTACCGAAGACCTGAACAGAAGCATGGACGGAATCGGACGGCAACTGGTCGCCCCAGCCACCGTAGAACCACGTAACGGTATCGCCGGCATGGATGGTGACATTGTCCGCCGTATAGTCACTCGACTTGCCGTTGATAAACAGCTGCCAATAGGTCGAATAATCTTGGGGCGTACCCAGCTCAACACCGTTGTACTTAAGGCTCAGAATGAAGGAGCCAGCAGCAACGGCGTCGATGTCATTCGCCTCAAGCGCGACCTTCGTAAGGTCAAGTGCGCTCGAACCGGACGTCACCACATACTGCGCGTTATCGACCCAAGTCTGAGTCTTGCCCTGGGCATCGCGACCAATGACGGTCACATTTGCGGCAACCTGGTCCTTAACAACGGGAATAGTGCTACCACCCGTGTAGGCAAACTCAATCTTCTGCCCCTGGGCGAGCTTAACGCTGCTCGCGCCAACCGAGGAAGACGCGCCGTCGACGAACAGCTGCCAGAAGGCATGAGTCGTCGAATCGTAGGCAAGCGTGCGGCCATCGCTCGGGGATGTGATGCTTTCGAGGTAGAAACCGTATGCCGTGTTCGGTTCGTACTTCGCCTTGAAGCCCGTCTTCTCCTGCAGCTTAACGAAGGCATCCGCGGCCGTCGCGCCCTCGTCGAGCTTGAGCTGCGTAGGCGCCACCCAGGTCTGAGCCTTGCCGTCGGCATCGGCGCCGATAATCGAGAACGAGACCTCGACTTGCTTCTTGGCGACATCGCCGGTTTCTGTCGGGTTCTCTGTCTGAACGGCAGCCGCGGCGGCAGATCCTGCTTGGCCAGCGGATGCCGCCGAAGACTGCTCGCTCGTGGCAGGGCTCTCCCCCGTCGCTGAGCCTTCGTCGCCAGTTGCCGCCTCTGTTGTGGCGGCACTAGCTGCAGGCGCGCTCCCGGAATCCGAAGCCTCGGCGCCGCTCTGCTCAGCGGCGCCGCCCGCAAGCGCTGCGTCCTCGCCCGGCGTCGTAGCCTGAGCCACGGCCCCGGCAATGCCCTCGGCGCCCTCGGCCCACAGCTGAGACGGCGTGGTGCCAAAGGCCATCGCGAAGGCCAGGAATGCCACCAGGCCGCGCTTGGCTACACCGCGTGCAATCGCGCCGCGGCGATGCATCGAGGCGCGCTCGCGCTCGTCCTCAAACATATCCATTTGTCCCCCATTGTCTGTACTTGGAGCGTTGCCTTGAGGCTGCCCCACGTCATCGCGCATGTTGCGTTCGAGTTCCCCCATCGGGGTCCTCCTTCCCTCCAGAGCCCTATGCACACCGGCGGCAAAAGCCGCAGCCGCATGCAAGATGGGAGGCGATCCGACTTAACCTTAACGGCTCAGGCGCGCCGTCCGATCTGCGACGCGAATATCCCGAGTCAAGAGGAATTACGGTTACTGGTACAGCCGGGGACTTGCACCCCGATTCTCCCAAACGCGCAGGAAAACCGCGCATTCGTGCGTCTCCGCACCACCATCTAGGCCATCGATTAAAACCGTCAATATGCTATCACGCAAAAGGGCCTCGCACGCAGGCGAAGCCCAAGGTAAAAGCTATTGTTTGCGATAGGAAAATGCGGTGACGGCCGCAGCCTCTAGTGCTTGCCGCCGTGACTGTTGAGCCAG
The DNA here is from genome assembly GCA_905215205.1 of uncultured bacterium. GTDB lineage: Bacteria > Actinomycetota > Coriobacteriia > Coriobacteriales > Coriobacteriaceae > Collinsella. Next base: position 4,830 of record CAJMPK010000088.1, read on the forward strand.
ATATTGCGACCCAGCATAAGCGCCAGCACCAGCGCGCTCACGTAGCCCATAAAGCCAATGACTGGGATACCAAACACAACCGGCTCGATGCGTGCGTAGTACACCACCGACGAACCGATAAACAGGCCGGCGATAACGATAGCCATCGACATGCGGTCGATAATTCCGCCCAGCTGTCGCAGCGCCTTATCGCTGCTCATGATCTGCGTGTTCACCTTAAGCTGACCGCGCGTGAGCATACGCGAAGCCAAGCCCAGATACTCGGCCGCCTCGAGCGAGCCTTTTGCCGCGCGATAGCTGCTCGCGGCAAAGTCGCGGCTCATCTCGCGCATGCGGGCATAGGTGCTCTTCTCGTTTTTGATATGAGCCTGAATGATCTGGATCATGTTGACGTTGGGCATGTACTCGGTCAGCAAACCCTCGAGCGTCACCATGCCGCGGGCGAACATCGTCACCACGCTCGGCAGCTCAACGTCATTTTTGCGCGCCAGATTGAGCAGCGAGGTCAAAAACTCGCCGATATCTAGGTCCTTAAGATCGAGGCCCGCAAAGTCGGCAACGATAAAGTCCAAATCGGACAAAAAGGCCGAATGGTCGAGCTCGGCGGAGTCGCCGCGCGTCACGGCAAAGCGCATGAGCGAATCCTTGAGCTTGGGCACGTCGCCCTCGGCCACGGCGAAAATCATGTCCTTGACGATACCACGGTCGTGACTCGACATGCGTCCGACCATGCCCAGGTCGATAAAGTAGACGATGCCGTCCTTGAGGATGATGTTTCCCGCATGCGGGTCGGCATGGAAAAAGCCGTCATCGAGCACCTGTGTCGAGTAGTCCTCGACGATCGCGGCGCCAATCTTTTCCAAGTCACAACCCTCGGCTGCCAGTCGTTTGGGATCGGCAATCGAGATGCCGTCAATGTAGTCCATGACCACGACGTGTTCGGTGCAAAGGTCCAGGTAGGACTTGGGGCACGACACGCCGCGCACGCTTTTGTGGAAGTCATAGAAATCGTTAAGGTTTTTGGCCTCGGCCAAAAAGTTGGTCTCCTCGCGAAACGAGGTCCACAGCTCTTCGACCACGCCGTGCAGGTCCACAAACTGATCGGTGTTAACGAACTTGGAAACGATGCGCACCACCGAGCGAATGATGTCGATGTCCTGTGCCATGACCTGTTGCGCACCGGGGCGCTGCACCTTAACGGCCACGTCCTCGCCGGTCACCAGGCGGGCACGGTGTACCTGCGCGAGCGACGCGCTACCGAGCGGGTTGGGGTCGATCGCGTCGAACATCTGCCCCAGGCGCTGGCCGTATTCCTCTTCCAGACAGCGGAGCACCACCTCATACGGCACCGGCTCTACGTCGGAGCGCAGACGGCGCAGCTCGTCGCAAAACCGCTGCGGCAAAATCTCGGAGCGGTTAGCCAGAATCTGCCCCATCTTGACGAACATGGGGCCGAGCTCTTCGAGCAGACGACGCAGGCGCACCGGCGTG
>CAJMPK010000089.1 GCA_905215205.1 uncultured bacterium
CGAGGAACACAAGGATGCCGTCGAGACCATGATGAAGTCCCTGGAATTTGCCGATGACATCGCCGAGGCCAAGACCGAGGCCATGGACGTCAAGCTCGACGATATCGAGATCAAGCGTTAAGCGACTGGCGAGCGCAGCGGGAAACACGGGCGCAGTGCAAACAAGCGACGGTTCCCCAGCGCTTCGTACCCAGGGAGGGCCGGTAAACCGACCCTCCCTTTCTTATGCCGGTAGCCAACGAACGCGAGGATGCCGGACGCCGGAACCGCTCCAAATGTAGCAACAGTACGAAAACGACAAACACCCCAACACGTCCGCCCGCCGATTTATTGCGCCGCGCAGACAATTAAACCAGCATCTTTAAACATCTGAGCAGTATAGTGACCAAAACTATCGCATAACCGCACTCTACGAATGGAGAAGTTATGACCGAACACCACGCCATCAGCCGCCGAGCATTTACGTTGGGCCTTGGACTCGCGGCGTTGTCGCCACTTGCAAGCCTGCCCGAAACCGCGGCATTGGGCATTGGCCCACGAGCGGCATTTGCAGACGACGCTGCCACAGCGTCGGTCAGCCTCAACAATTTCGTCATTCGCCTTCGCCCCGCGGGCTATTTTCGCACCGCAAGCGTTAACGAAGACGGCAACGTCATCGGCAACGTCTGCCATCTGTTTAATGACGGCACGTCCAGCAAGCTCATCCTTGAGAACGTAACGACCAAGAATGACGATACAAACTGGTATGCTATCCGCACCTTGCTCAATTTCGAAGAGCATAAAAAGACGGGCTACAGCATTTGGTCGGTCGATGGCGACTCGGACAAAGACGGAAAGGTCATCCACATATGGAGTGGCGAGCATGACGGCAAGCCCAGTCGCTCTTTTGCGTTCGAGCGGCAATCAAACGGAACCTATATCATCCGAGACCGCACGGTCGAGAAAGAAACCGAGAAAAAAGACATTAAGTACCTGGCAATAGAATCGAACGGCGAAGACCAGGACAACAATAAGATCTGCCATAAGAGTGAGAGCATTCCGTGGGAGCTCGAACTTATCGGTTACGATATGAAAAAGAACGATGCCACGGTTAGCAGCCTCGACTGGATCACGTACAGCAGCTACGTCGATGGGCCATGTTGGATGAAATACGTCGACGACAACAAGTTCCTCGACGAGCTGAGCATCCCGGGCACGCACGATTCGGGCACCTGCAGCGTGGACAACGATACTGAGCCCCAATCCTCGCAAGTAAAATGCCAGCAGGATTACATTCCCACGCAGCTGCTCGAAGGCATTCGCTATTTTGATATCCGTCTCGGAAAGGGCGACAACCCTGGCATCGACCATGGGATGTACTACCTGCTCAAAAAAGACGCGTACTTTTTGCATCTTTCCGATGTCATAGGCTACTTCAAAACGTTTTTGAACGAAAACCCGACAGAAGCGCTCATCATGCTTGTATCACGAGGCAACGACGAGGCTACCGACGAAAGTGTTACGACGGCTTTCGCCAAGGTTTTGGACGACAACCCCAAACTGTTCTATACGTCGAGCCGCGTTCCCACACTGGGCGAGGTGCGCGGAAAGATCGTCCTGCTACGTCGATTTGGACTCGACGGCGACAGCGTAAGCGGCCACACGTGGGGACTCGACCTCACCGAATGGGATAACAAAATCGCAGCGCACACCGACAGCAGTTCCATGTGCCTCGTCCAAGACGCGCGGGGCTTTGAAGCCGCGGGGGAAACAGGCGACAAAGAGCCCTATTGCACCAAGGTATACGCCCAGGACAAGTACAAACTCACGGGAACCGACAAGCTCAGCTGGGTCGATAATGCGCTGAAGGAAACGACCGGGCGCACGCGCAACGAGGTAGATGTCGAGGACGATAACGGGGCCAAGGAGAAAGTCCTGGAGCGTTGCTGGTCTATCAACTACACCAGCTGCACGGGCTTGTCGCACGGAGGCAATCCTTTTACCTCGGCACGAGTAGTCAACGAGCATCTGTATAAGAGCCCGTACATCAATCCCAGCGGCATCGAGGATACAAAGTCAGATTACCTCAAGCACATTGGCATCATCGCATCCGACTTTGTTGATGCGGCGCTGGCCCGGAGCATCCACCAGCGCAATTACGATACGGAGCACAAGCAGACGGCTTCGTACTATCTCCCGTACTATCTCCCGACCCGCATGCGCATGACGTACGGCGACTCGCTGAGCGATGCCTCATTCCAGGATGGCAAGACCGTTGGCGAGGGCCGTTTCCGCCTCGTTAACAGCAGCAACGTACTCAACGTGGCCGCTTCTGGCAGCGCGTTTGCCATCGAATACGTGGATGTCGACGCCCTGGGCAACGAGACCGCTACAGGACTGCAGGGCTTCGTGCCCATCGATATCGATCCGCTCGCGCTGACGCCCCATTTTGAGGGACTCGAAGGCCTTAAGGCCGGCGAAGACGTGCGCGCCAAGATTGCGGCATCACTCGAGGGCAAGCTCGAAACCGACGCCTGCACCGCCCAGCTCGAGTTTGTGCACGACGCGGACGGCGCTCCGGGCACGGCAATGGCCGAGGGCGAGGCATTTGCCGCGGGGACGTATTGGGTGCGTGCGAAAGGTCTGTTGGGCGACGCGGCGCAAAACTACACACTCGCCAGCGATGGAGCCGCAAGCTTTACCGTAGCGGCCTCGGGCAGTGCAGGCGGCACCGGTAGCGGCACGGGTTCCAACGCAGACGGCGCCGACAAGAACGGCGGCGGCAACAAGAGCAAGGGCTCGACCGGAAAACTCGCCGACACGGGCGACGGCTCTGGCGTTGCCGCCGGGCTCGCTGCCGCCGCCGTGGCGACAACGGTCGCCGGCGCGGCGATGCTTGCCAATGACCGCGAAAACGTTGGGGACGACAGCGAATAGGCAAGCCCGCCTTTTAGACACATCGACTCAATTGGGGGGCGCAGAATACCGTTCTGCGCCCCGATTTTTACCTTAGCCCGAACACCGTTATCGGCTACATCACCATGTTCAGCGCATTCACGAACTCCTGAGCTTGGGAGCGGCTGCTCAGACTAAAAACACAGGCAATCAACAGCCTGTTACGTAGGAAAACGTCGCGGCCCTTGATCCTGCTGACCCCCGTAATGTCCTTAAGATAAACAATCTCGGTGTGCTTGCCACCAAAAGTGCCCTTCTTGAGCACCTCGATGCGGTTAAGGTAGATCTTGACGTCTTTAAACCTACCCGAACCTTTGTCCTGGAACAGCAGCGTGTTGTTGTCCATACGCGTCACTCCCGCGGGGTTCGCTAAAACTGCCTCTATGGTCACATTTTAACCACCGCAAGGCTCCCATGCGAAGGTGCCAGACAACATAGCAATTCGTGTCCGCGCGAGGCTTTAAACTAAATGCGTTAAAGATGCATTCCACAAGAGGAAAGTGGGGCGACAGTGATGGGTGAACTAGTAAACCGTGGAGAATCGGCAATCGTGCCCGAAGGTTTTTACAAGCAGGTCTCCTCGATTCTCAACGCCGCTCGCGACAAGGCCTATACCGCCGTTAACTTTGCAATGGTTGAGGCATATTGGGAGATCGGCAAGAGTATTGTAGATGAACAGGGCGGAGAGGAGCGCGCAGCATATGGAGAGGCATTGATTGCAGGCCTCTCCAGAAGGCTTACCGCGGATTTCGGAAGAGGCTTTGGCATCGCAAACCTTCGCAATATGCGTCAGTTCTTTCTTGCGTTTCCAATTCGCGACGCACTGCGTAGCGAATTGAGCTGGACTCATTACCGCAGGTTGATGCGCATTTCCGACCCTGATGCTCGCACCTGGTACATGAACGAATGCGCCGATTCTCGTTGGAGCACGCGTCAGCTCGAACGCCAGATCAACACCATGTTCCGCGAGCGCCTACTTGCCAGCAAGGACAAGGAGGCCGTCACCCAGGAAATCCAAAAGAGCGCCCCGGCTCGTCGCCCCGAGGATATCATCCGCGACCCATATGTACTGGAGTTTTTAGGTTTCTCGGACGATACTGCGTTTCGCGAGAGCGATCTAGAGCAGGCGCTCATCACGCATCTTCAGAAGTTCCTGCTGGAGCTTGGCCGTGGTTTCGCTTTCGAGGCGCGCCAAAAGCGCATCACCTTTGATGGACGCCATTTCTATATTGACCTTGTTTTTTACAACTATCTGATGCGCTGCTTCGTGCTCATCGACCTTAAGACGGACGACCTTACGCATCAGGACCTGGGCCAGATGCAAATGTATGTGAACTACTACACGCGCGAGCTCATGAACGAAGGCGATAATCCGCCCATAGGCATCGTGCTCTGCGCGGACAAAAGCGATTCGATCGTCGAGTACACGCTGCCCGAAGACAACGACCAAGTGTTTGCCGCCAAATACCTGCCGTATCTTCCAAGTAAGGAAGAGCTGGCACGCGAGCTGAGTGCCGAGTACCGCGCCATCAACGAAGCGACTAATGGCGAAGCGCAAGGGTAGCAGCACGTTGCGACCGAAGCCACCGCAGCCGTCGCAGGCGCACTCGCGGTTGCGACGCACGCTACGAAACAATACCGGTCATGGACGCCGGCAACGACATTCTAGCCGTGGCTGGCGAGCGTGACCTGACAGGCAAAGACGCGGCCTTCGTCTGATGTGGGTCCATTGGCTGCCACAGAAAAGGGCCGGTTGCAGCCGGCCCTTTAGACGATAGCGCCTGCGTTGCCCGCATCTCCGAAGTTTAAGCGCTGAGGAGCGGGTTCCGCGGCACACCTTGATTTTATCCGGTGGGGCGGCTCTTTTGCAGCCGCCCCACTGTTTATTTACATCTGGCACCCTCAAACAATCAGACGGCAGCCCGCGCTCCCGTGAGCTGCCCCATACCCTTGGCTTTCACGTTACGGCGTCAACCAGCACCGCTCCCCTACTTCCCAAATAGCGCACCCAGTAGGCCGCGGCGTTTGGGCTTTTCTTCTCGGTAGGAGCCCTCCGCCGCTGCTGCCACCTGACGCGGTTGCTCGCCACCTCCACGGCGCACAATCTGGTATAGGAAGGGCGATTTAACGTATTTGACCACGATGGGCGTGGCGTGCACGGTACTTTCGCCGGACAGATGCAGGCTCGGGCTGAGCGGCGCCACGATATGCGTTTCGCGCTTGTCGCTAAACACCACCGCGGCCGCACGACCCGTCTGGCCGTTTACGGCAATGCGCACCTGCTCGCCATCGCGGCCATCCGTCGCCGGACGATCGACAAAGTAGACCGGCACCATCACCAGGCCGTCCTTATGCTTGCGAGCCTTGCGCGCCCAGGTGCGGATGCTCTTTTTATTGAGCCCCAGCACCGCCTCGGCATCGTTGCCGGCAACGTCGAGCGCCAGCTTATCAATGACCACCTGGTCCTTGGTGGACGCATCGACGGAGACGACACGGAAGTCACCTTCCTGCATGGCCGGGTCAAACGGCCCAACCTTGGCAAAGTCCCACGGCTCCAGAATGCCCATAAGGCGAACGTCCAGGTAGTTTGCCCGCGGATACGCCCAGTCGAGCACCTCGTAGTACACCAGGGTCTCCTTGCTCAGCCCCTTACCCGGGAAGGACGCCATCATGCGCAGATCCGCGAGCGCCATGGGGAAGTAGAAGAGCATCATGTCATTTTGGATCGCGTCTTCCACATCGTGCCCGGCAAAGGCCTCCGGGTACTGGCGCACCAGCTGCAGCGCGTTGGCACGCGCCTGCTGCGGCGAGATCTCGCAGGGAATGCCCTGCTCAGGCACGTACTCGGCACCAACGCCCATGGTCAGGCGCTTGCTAAAGGTACCGGGTTTGAGCAGGTCGGCAACGCCAATCTTATTGCCGCAGGACGGGCACTCAAACACGCGCTGGGTCGATGACCCCTCAAAGGACGCGCCACAGAAGGGGCACGGAATGCTCACGTGCGCAGCCTCTTGAAACTCCTGCGCTGTGCCGCGGTCCTCCCACAGCAGATGCTCCAGAACCGACTGATTGCGCCAGTGTGAATTAAAGAAATACCAATCCGGGTCCTCCGGGCGCTCGAGCTGCGACACATGGGTGAGCTTAAGCAGTCCATCGACAACCGTCAGCGGCGTATGACGGATACCCAGGACGCTCTTGGGCTCCCCCGCATCGGCCTGCCACGGAACGACCGTGCCGCAATAGGCACACTCAAAGCTGCGTTTAGCCTGGTGTGAGTACATAGGGCCGCCGCAGTTTTGGCATTTGATGGCAAACATCTCGTCCATGGAT
>CAJMPK010000090.1 GCA_905215205.1 uncultured bacterium
CCACGGAGGGCCGGGCGCGGCCTGTGAGATTTATCGCGAGTTCCGCACGAGCCGAAGAGCACTTAATGTGCTCTTCGTGCGAGCAGGACTGTAGAGCAGGAAATCTCACAGGCCGCGCCCGGCCCTCCGTGGGCGAGCAAACGCATGGGAACGACATCCGTCCAATAATTCGTGCGAAACACAATGAAAAACAGTTTGATGTGAGTTAATATAAACAACGTCGTGAATATGGCTCCTGTCGCATGGCTGACAGGGGTTAAACACAAAAAAGGAGTCAATTATGGTTTCTGAGAAGGCTACCCTCGTTAATCCTCAGGGTCTTCACATGCGTCCGGCTGGCCTCTTCGCCTCCACCATGGGCAAGTACGCCTGCGACGTGACGGTCGTCACCCCCGAGAAGGAGGTCAACGGCAAGTCCCCGATGGCCCTCATGGCTGCTGGTATCCCTTGCGGCACCGAGGTCGAGGTCAAGTGCGACGGCGCTGACGAGGCCGAGGCTCTGGCTGCTGCCATCGAGCTCATCAAGAGCGGTCTTGGCGAGTAGAACTCAAACGGGTCGCATGTTGAACAACTAAGTTCATATTTGGGGGCGCAGTGACCTGTTTTAAGGTAACTGCGCTCTTTTGTCATGGATATGGCAAAACGCTTTATCACATGACACGGAGAGAGGAATGGGAATGTATCAGGGAGTCAACGCTTCCGAGGGCATCGGTATCGGCACCGTCATGGTCGCCGTCGATCCCGACTTGACGTTTGAGCCGCACGAGGTTGCTGATTCGGCAGCAGAGAAGGAGCGTTATCAGTCCGCTCTTTCGGTCTTCTGCGAGAAGACCCAGGCTCAGGCCGACCACATGAAGGAAACGGTGGGCGAGGCCGAGGCCGAGATCATGAGCGGACACATTGTCCTGGCTCAGGACCCGGGCATGACCGACGCCATCAACGCCGCCATTGACGGCGGCACCTGCGCCGAGCAGGCGCTCATGGACACCTCGACCATGTTCGAGAACATGTTCCTGTCCATGGATGACGAGATGTTCCGTCTGCGCGCGGCCGACATCGCCGACATCCGCACCGGTATTCTGGCCGAGCTTTTGGGTAAGGAGGTTGTCGACCTCTCCGTCCTGCCCGAGAACACCGTCGTTGTCGTACACGACCTTACGCCGTCCATGACCGCCACGATCGATAAGGCCCACGTTGCCGGTATCGTTACCGAGACCGGTGGCCGCACGTCGCACTCCGCGATCATCGCGCGCGCCCTCGAGATTCCGGCTGTCCTTTCGGTTTCCAACAGCTGCACCGCGCTGCGCAACGGCATGACCGTTGTCGTCGACGGTGGCAAGGGCATCGTCGAGGCCGATCCCGACGAGGAGACGCTCGCGGCCTACACTGCCAAGGCCGAGGCCTTCGCTGCCGAGAAGGCAGCCCTCGAGGCCTTCCGTGGCAAGCCGTCCGTGACTGCCGATGGCATCAAGAAGATCATCGCCTGCAACATCGGTAACCCCGATGACGTGCCCAACGCTCTCGATCACGATGCCGAGGCTATCGGTCTGTTCCGCTCCGAGTTCCTGTTCATGGACTCCGCTGAGCTTCCTTCCGAGGAGGAGCAGTTCAACGCCTACCGCAAGGTCGCCAGTGCGCTCAAGGGCGCTCCGGTCATCATCCGTACGCTCGATGTTGGTGGCGACAAGGAGATCCCGTACCTGCACATGGTCAAGGAAGATAACCCCTTCATGGGCTTCCGCGCTGTGCGTTACTGCTTGGCCAATCCCGACCAGTACAAGGTTCAGCTTCGCGCCCTGCTGCGCGCCAGCGCCTTCGGCGATGTCAAGATTATGATCCCGCTCGTCACCTGCGTCGAGGAGGTTTTGGCTGTCAAGGAACTCGTCGAGCAGTGCAAGGCCGAGCTGACTGAAGAGGGTCGCAAGTTCAACGAGAACATCGAGGTCGGCATTATGGTTGAGACGCCCGCCGCCTCGCTGCTCGCTGACCGCCTGGCCGAGGTCGCCGACTTCTTCTCCATCGGCACCAACGACCTGATCGGCTACACCATGTGCGCCGACCGTGGCAACGACACCATCTCCAACCTGTACCAGGTGTACTATCCCGCCGTGCTCCGCTCGCTCAAGAACATCATCGAGAGCGGCGTGAAGGCCGGCATCATGGTCGGTATGTGCGGCGAGGCCGCTGCCGATCCGCTGCTTGAGCCGCTGCTGATCAGCTGGGGCCTGGAGGAGTTCTCGATGAGCGCTCCGTCGATCCTGCGCGCCCGCAAGACCATCAGCCAGTGGACCAAGGCCGAGTGTGACGAGCTTGCCGAGAAGGCGCTCGCCTGCAACACCGCCGCCGAGGTCAAGGCGCTGCTCGAGTCCGCAGCTCGCTAATTTGGTATCAGAGGTAACCGCGTGGTTGGAATGGGCCGGCCACGCGGCCCTCACATATACAGGGGGTACTGTAAATGTTCTACACGCTAACCGCTAACCCGGCTGTCGACATGACGGTTTCGAGCTCTCCGCTCGAGCCCGACGAGAACGTCCGCACCGGCTCGGCCAGCTACACGGCTAACGGCAAGGGCCTCGACGTGTCCTTCGCCTTTAAGAAGATGGGTGTCGACACCGTCGCACTCGGCTTCTTCGCTGGCTTCACGGGCAAGTTCATCGTCGAGGAGGTCATGAACCTGGGTTGCCTGTGCCGCCCGGTCTGGACCGACGGCATCACCCGTATCAACACCTACGTCAACGATGGCCAGCACGAGTACGGCATCCTTAACCCCGGTGCTCCTATTACGCCGCAGCACCAGGAGGAGCTCTACAACATCCTGGACACCGCGGGCGACCTTGAGTGCCTGATCGTCTCCGGTTCCGTGCCTCCCAAAGCTACGCCCGACTTCCTGGCTAAGGTCATGGAGCACGCTCAGGCCCGTGGCGCCGACGTCGTCCTGGACCTGTCCTCCGACAAGCTCAAGGAGCTCGCTCACAAGAAGCCGCTGCTCATCAAGCCGAACCATCACGAGATGAAGGCCATCTTCGGCGTGCCGGTCGACACCGACGACGAGGTCCGCGTTGCCATGAAGTTGGCTCACGACGCTGGCGTTCAGAACGTGCTGCTCACCCGCGGTAGCCGCGGCGACGCTTACTTCTCCAATGGCGAGGACATCTGGTACGCCAAGCGTGAGTTCAACATCAAGCTGGTCTCTTCCGTCTGCGCCGGCGACTGCACCCTCGCTGCGTTCCTGCACAAGTGGTACAGGGATCGCGACAACGTCGAGGAGGCCATGAAGCTCGCTATGGCCACCGGCGCCAACGTTGCCGAGTCCGTCGGCATCGGCGACTTCGGTCACGTCGATGAGTACAGCAAGCGCGTCGCTGTCCGCAAGCTCGATCGTCAGTAATCGAACCGCGACATATTCGTGCGCATGTGGCGCCCCGGTTTCGGCTGGGGCGCCTTTTTGTTCCGCCACGGGGGAGAGGTGTCCCGCCGTACTTCATCGCTTCCACACCGTTCACCGAGTTGTCCTAGCCTTTTACCGTTGGGTGGAATATACTTTCATCAACACGTTACTTCGTGAAAGGAACATTCATGATTTACACGCTCACTGCAAATCCCGCCATTGACTACAACATCGCCTGCGACGGCCTTGCTGCCAACACCGTCACGCGTACCCGTAACGCCGTCTACACGCCCAACGGCAAGGGTCTCAACGTCTCGTTCACCCTCGATCACTACGGTGTCGACACCACGATCCTGGGCTTTTTCGCCGGCTTCTCGGGCGAGTTTATCGTTAAGGGCGCCGAGGCCCTGGGCGTGCCCGTCAAGCCCGTGTGGACCGACGGCATCACGCGCGTCAACGTCTTCCTCAACGCCGGCCCCGATACCGAGTACAACATGGTAAACGCAGGCGCCGCCATCAATGCTGCCAACGAGCAGGAGATGTTTGACCTCTTCGATTCGCTCGACGACATGACCTGCCTGGTCATTAGCGGCTCGCTGCCCCCCAACACCTCCGAGGGCTTCCTGGCCGAGGTACTTCGCCGTGTTAAGGCAAAGGGTGCCGAGTTTGTGCTCGATATCTCGAGCCATCAGCTGGCCGACCTCATTGCCATGGAGCCGTTGCTCATTAAGCCCAACGACGACGAGCTGCTCGACATCTTTGGCATTAAGGTGAGCGGTGGCGACGACGAGTCCGTTAAGGGCGCGATGGCCGAGCTGCACGCCAAGGGCGCCAAGAACGTGCTGCTGACCCTCGGTGGCGCCGGTGCGTACTTCTCCAACGGCGAGCATATCTGGTTTGCCAACCGCACCTTCGACGTCAAGCTGCTGTCGACCGTCTGCGCCGGCGATTCCTCGCTGGCCGCCTTCCTGTCCGTGTGGCACGACGCCCCCGAGCGAGTCGAGGATGCCTTGCGTCTTTCGATGGCCACCGGCGCCAACGTGGTCGAGTGCCCCGGTCTGGGCGATTTTGCCAAGGTGGACGAATATAAGAAGCACATCGAGGTTCGCCAGGTCTGCTAACCGCATCGAAAAATCGTTGCCGAACACCCGCTTTGGATCTCCGAGGCGGGTGTTTTTTGCTCGCTGAACGTATGTGGCGTCTGCTGTCTCGTTTTATCTAATCGACGACGCGATTGCGTGTGCGCGCTTTCTCGTTTCTTGTTAGACTTCTTGAGAACCATCGATTAACGCTCACAAGTGCAGGAGGCCATAGGCATGTGCAATGTTTCGCTCAACGGTACTCAACCGTCCGATGCGTCCCTGCGCGTCCTGCGCGCGCTTGAGGCGGCTGGTCTTGAGGCTTGGTACGTGGGCGGTTGGGTGCGCGACGCCCTGATGGGTTGCCCCAGCCACGATGTTGATATGTGCTGTAGCGGCCTGTGGCAGGAGTCCAAGGTGGCGCTCGAGGCCGCTGGTATCGCGGTCGTGGAGTCGGGCATTAAATTTGGCGGAATCACGGCTATTTCCGATGGCGAGCGTATCGAGGTCACCACGTACCGTCTGGATGGCTTTTACACCGATGGTCGCCATCCCCAGAGTGTGGAGCGTGCCGTCTCGCTCGAGGACGATCTGGCGCGCCGCGACTTTACCGTCAACGCTATGGCCTGGCATCCCGAGCGCGGGCTTGTCGACCGCTACGACGGCCAGGGTGACTTGGAGCGCAAGCTGATTCGCGCTGTCGGCGATCCCAAGCGTCGCTTTAACGAGGACGCCCTGCGCATGTTGCGTGCGGTGCGCTTTGCCTGCCGCCTGGACTTTATGATTGAGCCCGAGACTAAGCGCGCGCTTGCCGAGTGCGCGCCGCTGCTCGACGCCGTGGCGCGCGAGCGTGTGGGTATTGAGCTTGAGGGCATTCTTTCGACCGGTCATGGGGGAGACGCGATGCTCCGCTATCCCGAGCTCATCTGCGCCGCTGTGCCCGAGCTGGCCCCGGCCCGTGGCTTTGACCAGCGTAGCGTCTACCATGCCTTTAACGTCTACGAACATATCGCCCGTGTGCTGACGGTGGCAGGGGAGCTGGCGCTGTGCGACGGCATCGCGCCCTCGTCGAGCCTTATGTGGGCGGCGTTTTTGCACGATGTGTCCAAGCCCGATTGCTTTACGGTCGATCACGCCGGCAGCGGACACTTCTACGGTCATCCAGAGCTCGGCGCCAAGAAGGCGCGCGTCATTATGGATCGCCTGGCGCTCTCGCACGACCTGGTGCGCGACGTGTGCCTGCTCATCAAATATCACGACAAGCCGCTGCGCCCAGAGCGCTCCTGCCTGCTCAATATGATGCGCGCGCTTTCGGGCGAGGGCGTCGATACGTCGCGTCTGATTGACGAGCTCATGGATCTTAAGCGTGCTGACACGCTTGGCAAGGCCCCATCGTGCTTCTATTATGTCGAGACGATTGAGGAGATGCGCGCGATGTCGCACGAGCTGCTGAAGGCGGGGGAGCCCTATACGCTCAAGATGCTCGCCATCAACGGCGGCGACTTGATCCGTGCAGGCGTTAAACCGGGACCCGAGCTAGGCCAGCTACTCAACGCCGCCCTCGACGCCGTGATCGAAGACAACATTCCCAACGATCGCGAAGCTCTTTTGGTCCATCTCAACTTGAATTAGCTACCCAGTTTACCTGCGTGTTCCATAACCTGCCGACAATTTTTCGGCAATTTGGAATTTCTTCTTGCGCTGACGTTTTTTGTCCCGTAATATCTT
>CAJMPK010000091.1 GCA_905215205.1 uncultured bacterium
TATCTCGGGCTGGACGCCGCCAACGTCTACGCAGTGGGAGACTACTACAACGACATCCCCATGCTGGAGCGCGTCGGTCACAGCTTTATCGTGAACAACGCCGAGGAGCATATGAACGCGCACGCCAAGTGGCGCATTCCGAGCAACAACGACGGGGGCGTACTGACGCTCATCGACGCCATCTTGGCGGCTCGCTAGCCATCCCTTCGGGCCTGGCCGGGCGGCAGGGGTTAACTTTTCGCTCGGTCAGGTCCTGCGCAAGACGAAAGCCACATTAAGTGGCTTTCTTTGCGTGCGGAATCTACGAAAAGTTATCCCGTGCCGCCCGGCCAGGCCCTAGGTTTACTTACCTGCCGCCTAGATGGCGTCTTGGCGTCTAGATACTTGGCTGAATAATTACGGTTGAAGGGGGCTCCTTGTTGGCAAGGAGCCCCCTTCTGGTTTTGGTTACTTTGGAGTTGTGGGTGTACCTTTACTTGGCGTCGGCCCAGGTTATGCCGGTGCTGGCTTCGGCGATTAGGGGGACGTGGAGGTCTACTACGTGTTCCATGACGTCGCGGACCATGGTGGTTAGGCGCTCGACTTCGTCGATGGGGCACTCAAAGTCCAGTTCGTCGTGCACTTGCAGGATCATGTGGGCGGCAAAGCCCTCTTCTTCCAGGCGGCGGCTTACGCGGGCCATCGCGATCTTGATGATGTCGGCCGCGGTGCCCTGCATGGGATGGTTCATGGCCGTGCGCTCGCCAAAGCCGCGAAGTTGCGGATTTTTGGCCTTGAGCTCGGGAATATGGCGTCTGCGGCCATACATGGTCTCGGCGTAGCCCGTCTGCTTGGCACGTGCTACCACGTTGTCGAGGAACGTACGCACGCCCGGGTAGGCCTCGTAGTAGCGGTCGATCATGTCGCGCGCCTCGGCCATCGAGATATGCAGCGACTGCGACAGGCCGTAGGCCTGCTGACCATACACGATGCCAAAGTTCACGGCCTTGGCGCGACTGCGCAGGTCGGGCGTTACCTCGGACACCGGCACACCGAACACGCGCGCCGCCGTCTCGGCATGGAAGTCCTCGCCCTCGTTAAAGGCGCGCACCAAGTGCTCGTCACCTGAGAGATGCGCCAGCAGACGCAGCTCGATCTGCGAGTAGTCCACCGCCAAAAAGACGCTTCCCTCGCCTGCCGAAAACGCCGTCTTAACGGTACGACCCAGCTCCGAGCGCGTCGGGATGTTCTGCAGGTTCGGGTCGCTCGAGGACAGACGCCCCGTTGCCGTGATGGTCTGGTTGTACGTAGTGTGTACGCGACCGTCACCACGGCGTAGCGGGCCCAGGGTGTCCAGATAGGTGGACTTGATCTTAGACTTCTCACGCCAGTCCAAGATCAGACGCACGATTTCGTGGTCACGCGCAAGGTCGCTCAGCACCTTGGCGTTGGTCGAATAATAGCCGCGCTTAGTCTTCTTGAGGCCCTTGGTCGGAAGCCCCATCACATCAAAGAGCACATGCGACAGCTGCATGGGACTGCCAATATTAAAGGTCTCGTCACCCGCCAGGTCGCGAATACTGCGCTCAACCTCGGTAATCTGGGTCGCCAGACCCTCGGACAGACTGCGCAGGCGATCGGGGTCCACGAGCATGCCCGCGCGCTCCATCTTGGCAAGTACCGGAACGAGCGGCATCTCGATGCCATCGAACACGTTGGCGGCATTCTCACGGGCCATGCACTCGCGCAACGGTGCCACGAGCGCCAGCGTCAGAGCCGCAGTACGGGCGGCAGGCGCCGGAGCGTCCTCACCAGCACCCTCTGCGCCGCGCGCCGCAGGCAGCGCCATCTGCAGATACGTATCGGCCAGATATGTCTCGTCAAACTCGGAGCGATCGGAATCCAGCAAATAGGCAGCGACCACGGTATCGAAGATACGCGTGGAATCGGTAGCGAGCGGATCCATGAGCTCGAGTTCAGAAGAATCGATGGGCGAAAGCTCGTGCAACAACGCCTTCATATCCGGGCTCGCCACGCGGCCCTCCACAAACAGGCGCGCAAGCACGCCGGCAATCACGCCGTGGGCGAAGTTGAAGCCATCGACTACGGCAGTGGAGGCGCCGTCGCCCTCCTCGAGCGCGAACAGGCCCTTGGACGTCGCCAACCACAGCGTGCGCGTCAGTCCAAAGAGCGCGCCCTCTTCCTTGTCGTCGTCCACCACGGCGGCGACCCACTCGCCGGCATCAATCGCGCGGGAAACCTCAGCCGCAACGGCACCAAGCGCGTCGGCATCGCCGGCGGCTGCGCGAACCATCGCAGGTATCTCAAACACACTGGAGGCAGCAGCAGCCCCGCCCTCGCCGCCGATCAGCGCCAAGAAACGGTTCTGCATGGCGGTGATACCAAGCGTGCCCAGCGCCGCGGACACTTCGTCGGCAGAAAACGCCGGGAAGGACGTTTCGTCAAAGTCGAGCTCGACGGGCGCATCGGTGCGAATGGTTGCGACCTTGCGGCTCAGCAGCGCATCGTCGATGTGCGCACGCAGGTTCTCGCCCATCTTGCCCTTGACCTCGTCGGCATGCGCGATGACCTCGTCCAAGCTGCCGTACTGTGCGATGAGCGCGCTCGCCTTTTTGGGGCCGATGCCCGGTACGCCGGGAATGTTGTCCGACGTATCGCCCTTTAGACCGTAAAAATCGGGCACGAGCGCCGGCGTAATGCCGTGATACAGGTCGTCCACGCTCTCGGGCGTCATGATCGCCACGTCGGACAGGCCCTTGCGGGTCGAGACCACGTTGACGTGCTCGGTCACGAGCTGATACATATCGCGGTCGCCGGTCACCAGCAGCATGTCGCAGCCGGCCTCTTCACCCAGGCGCGCCATGGTTCCCAGGATATCGTCGCCTTCCCAGCCCTCGGACTGCAGAATCGGCACGTTGAGCGCGGTGAGCAGCTCCTTGATCATCGGAAACTGCGCATGCAGATCGGGGTCCATGGGCGGGCGTTGCGCCTTATACTGCGGCAGCATCTCCATGCGCACGCGCGGTTTGCCCTTATCAAACGCCACGACCACACCGTCGGGGTTAAAGGCATCGATCATCTTGAGAAACATGTTCAGAAAGCCGAAGATCGCGTTGGTGGGGCGCCCGTCCGGCGCATTCATGGTGGGCGGCACGGCGTGGAAGGCGCGGTGCATGAGCGAGTTGCCGTCGATAACGGCAAAGGTGCGGCGCTTGTCAGACATATTGAATACCTCGCTTTGGGCTGGGCACGGTTTGCTCACACCAGTTTACACGCTCCCCGCCCCGCGGCCACCGCACATCAGGCTTCCCTGCCGCCGCGGGCCCGCGCGTGATACGATGGCTCACGGTACATCAACCAGCACGATCGATCCGAAAGGAGCCTGCGTCATGGAGCGTCCCTGCGCATGGAAAAAGTACACGCCACAGCAAGTCGAGGAACTCGAGGAGCTTTGCCGCGGCTATAAGCAGTTTTTGAGCGAGAATAAGACCGAGCGCCTGTGCGTCAAGACCGGCATCAAGATGGCCGAGGAGGCGGGCTACGTCGACTTGGAGACCGTGATTGCCGAGGGCCGCACGCTCAAGGCCGGCGACAAGGTGTACGCCGCCAATCACGGCAAAGACCTCATGCTCGTCAACCTGGGCACCGCCCCGCTCGAGCAGGGCTTTAACATCCTGGGTGCTCACGTGGACTCG
Organism: uncultured bacterium; assembly: GCA_905215205.1. GTDB lineage: Bacteria > Actinomycetota > Coriobacteriia > Coriobacteriales > Coriobacteriaceae > Collinsella. Next base: position 3,696 of record CAJMPK010000091.1, read on the forward strand.
CCGCGCCTGGACCTTAAGCAGAATCCCGCCTTCGAGGCCGGCGACATGGCCTACCTCGACACGCACTACTACGGCGGCGTCAAGAGCTACCACTGGGTGGCCTCCCCGCTTGCACTCGTGGGCGTCATCTGCAAAAAGGACGGCACCACCGTCGACATCAACATCGGCGACAAGGCAGACGATCCGGTCTTTACCATCTCCGACCTGCTGATCCACCTCTCGAGCGAGCAGATGTCCAAGCCCGCCAAGGACGCCGTCGACGCCGAGATCCTCGACGTGATCGTGGGCGGCCGTCCCGTCAAGTTTGACGAGGACGACAAGGACGCTCCCAAGGAGCCCGTCAAGCAGATGTTCCTGGACATCCTCAAGGAGCAGTACGGCGTCGAGGAGGAGGACTTCCTCTCCGCCGAGATCGAGGTCGTGCCCGCCGGTCCCGCCCGCGACATGGGCCTCGACCGCTCCATGATTTTGGGCTATGGCCACGACGATCGTGTCTGTGCCTATCCGTCCATGCTCGCCCAGATCGACGTCGCCAACGTGGAGCGCACGAGCATCACGCTCATCGTCGATAAGGAGGAGATCGGCTCCGTGGGTGCCACCGGTATGACGAGCCGCTTCTTCGAGAACACCGTCGCCGAGATCATGACGCTCGCCGGCGAGGATAGCCCGCTGGCCCTGCGCCGCGCGCTCGCCCGCAGCCGCATGCTCTCCTCTGACGTGTCTGCCGGCTTTGACCCGGGCTATGCCGGCAAGTTCGAGACCAAGAATGCCGCCTTTATGGGTCGTGGCCTGTGCTTTAACAAGTACACGGGCAGCCGCGGCAAGGGCGGTTCCAACGACGCCGATGCCGAGTATGTGGCCCTCATCCGCGACATCATGGACGAGGCGGGCGTGGACTTCCAGACCTGCGAGCTCGGTCGCGTCAACGCAGGCGGCGGCGGCACCATCGCCTACATCATGGCCAAGTACGGTATGAACGTCATCGACTCCGGCGTTGCCGTCCTGTCCATGCACGCCCTGTGGGAGGTCGCCAACAAGGCCGATATCTACGAGGCCTACCGCGGCTACAAGGCCTTCCTCGAGCGCGCCTAACCAACCCTTCATCAGTTGCGGTGAAATACGGACTAAACTGGCCCATAAACGACCAAAACAGACCGTATTCCACCGCAATTTCTTTATTGGCAGAGGAGAGTCCATGCTGCAGGTCATCGTTTCGCCCGCCAAGCAAATGCGCGCGGCACAAGATGCTTTTGAAGTTCAGGGGATTCCGCCCTTTGCGCGCGAGACCGCCCAGCTGCACCATGCGCTCTTGGACATCGAACGAACCGAAGGCGACAGCGGCCTACAAGCTCTGTGGAACGTCAGCAACAAGCTGCTGGGCCCTTGTCTCGACATTTTGCATGAGTTCGAGCCCATCTTGGGAAACGGCGATCTTGCCGATTCCGGTATCGCGCGCCGCATCTCCCCTGCCATCATGTCCTATCACGGCATTCAGTACCAGAGCATGGCACCCGAGGTAATGGATGCCGAACAGCTCGCCTGGCTGCAAAGCCACCTGTGGATCCTCTCCGGCCTCTACGGGTGCGTTCGTCCCTTTCATGCCGTCGAACCGTATCGGCTGGAGATGGGCGCGAAGCTCGCCGTTGACGATGCCCGAGACCTCTACGCGTTTTGGGGTGACAAGCTCGCGCGGGCTACCGCCCCGGCAGGCTCAAACACCACGATCGTCAACCTCGCCAGCGTAGAGTATGCCAAAGCCGTTCTGCCCCACCTCGCGGACGACGCCACGGCCGTCACATGCCTCTTTGGCGAGGGTATCCGCAACGGGAAGCCCATCCAACGGTCGACCGCCAGCAAAAAGGCGCGCGGCTCCATGGTGCGGTGGATGGCAGAAAACAAGCTCGAGGATGCAAGCGAACTTACCGCATTCAACATCGGCTATCGGCACATCCCCGAGCTTTCAGACAAAAACACCCTGGTTTTCATGAACGCGCAGGCACAATAAGCCCGCCGTTTCCAAACACCCCATTACTCCGCCAAGCCATCGGCCTTTGCAATCTCGCTCGTCGAGCCATCTTGGTAGGTAATCTTAACGTGCTCTACGTCGGATACCGTAACGCCCGACGGAGGTTTCAGACGCCACTCCGTCAGAGCGATATCCATGGTCGTAGGCACATCGCCCTGATCTTTGAGCTTCACCGTGAGTGTTTTGAGTGCCTCATCAAACGTCACGCGTTCGATTTCTTCACCCGGAATAGACCCGCCGCTCAACTGCAGCTGCACAAACTCGTCGCGCGGATACCAGTAGTCGCCCGGTGCGGCCACCGTGTTACCGCCAGCGACCTTCACCGTCATGATCGGCAGGGCATCGTCGGCCTCGAACTCCCAGGCAGCGCCGCCGCGACCG
>CAJMPK010000092.1 GCA_905215205.1 uncultured bacterium
AGCGCCGTGGGGTAGCTCATGACGATGGGGCAGTTATAGCAGTTGCCAGCCGTCGGGTCCTCTTTGCGCTCCCAGCGCACGCACGGCATCCAGATGAAGTCGACATCACGGTCGATAAGGTTCATCACGTGGCCGTGGCTCATCTTGGCCGGATAGCACACACTCTCGGACGGCATGGACTCGATGCCCGCCTGGTAGGTCTTCTTGCTCGACTGGTCGGACAGCTGCACGCTAAAGCCCAAGCGGGTAAAGAACGCGTGCCAGAAGGGGTAGTTCTCGTACATGTTGAGTGCGCGCGGGATACCCACGGTGCCGCGCGGGGCCTCGTCGGGACTCAGGACCTCGCGGTTAAAGAGCAGCTCGTTTTTCTTTTTGAAGAGGTTGGGGGCCTCGGTCTTCTGCTTTTTGTGGCCGGCACCCTTCTCGCAGCGGTTACCGGTAATGAAGCGCCTACCGCCGCCAAAATCGTTGACGGTGAGCTGGCAGTTGTTGGAGCAGCGACCGCAGCGGACGTGCTTTTGCGTCACGGTAAGGTGCGCGATGTCCTCGGCCGAAAGGATGGTCGAGGTGCCGTCGGCGCCGGCGCGATCGCGGGCGAGCAGGGCCGCACCGTAGGCACCCATGCAACCGGCGATGTCGGGACGCACGGCATGAACACCGGTGAGCTGCTCAAACGCGCGCAGCGTGGCATCGGACATAAAGGTGCCGCCCTGGACGATCACCTGGCTGCCAATCTCCTTGGGGTCGCGCAGCTTAATGACCTTGAACAAGGCATTCTTGATGACGGAATAGGACAGGCCGGCCGCGATGTCGCCCACCGTGGCGCCTTCCTTTTGCGCCTGCTTGACGCGCGAGTTCATAAAGACCGTGCAGCGGCTGCCCAGGTCGACGGGGGCCTTGGCATGGATGGCAACGTTGGCGAACGCGCGCACGTCCATGTTCATGGACACGGCGAAGCTCTCGATAAAGCTGCCGCAGCCCGACGAGCAGGCCTCGTTGAGCATAATGTGCTCGATGACGCCGTCCTTCACGCGCAGGCACTTCATGTCCTGACCGCCAATGTCCAGAATGAACTCGACGCCGGGCAGGAACGCCTTGGCGCCGCGCAGGTGCGCGACGGTCTCGATCTCGCCCGAGTCGGCCTTGAGGGCCTCGATGAGCAGCGCCTCGCCGTAGCCCGTGGTAGTCACGTGGCCGATGGTGCAGCCGGCGGGGATGTGGTTGTAGAAATCGGCCATGATGACCTTGGCCGTGCCTAGGATGTCGCCGTTGTTGTTGCCGTACCAGGTGTGCAACAGCTGGCCGTCCTCGCCCACGAGCGCGGCTTTCATGGTGGTGGAGCCGGCGTCGATGCCAATGAACACGCGGCCGGTGTAGCCGTCGAGCTTGCCCTTGGGGACGACTTCCTGGTCGTGGCGGGTTTTGAACTCGGCAAAGTCCTCGTCGGTGGCAAAGAGCGGATCCAGACGCTCGACCTCGGCACCCTGCGTGTCGCCCAAGCTGTCGATGGCCTCGATGAGCTGCGGGAACGTGCTGAGCTTGTTGGACTCACGCGCCATGGCGGCGCCGCTCGCCACAAACAGGTGAGCGTTTTGGGGCACGATGCGGTGCTCCTCGTCTAGGTTAAGCGTGAGGTAGAAGCGGTGGCGCAGCTCGGAGAGGTACTGCAGCGGGCCGCCCAGGAAGGCGACGTTGCCGCGGATGGGACGGCCGCACGCCAGACCCGAGATGGTCTGGGTCACGACGGCTTGGAAGATGGAAGCGGCCACGTCCTCGGGACGGGCGCCTTCGTTGAGCAGCGGCTGCACGTCGGTCTTGGCAAAAACGCCGCAGCGGCTGGCGATGGGATAGATGGTGGTGGCGTTGGCCGCGAGTTCGTTAAGGCCGCTGGCGTCGGTGTGCAGCAGAGTGGCCATCTGGTCGATGAAGGCGCCCGTGCCGCCGGCGCAGGTACCGTTCATGCGCTGCTCGATGCCGTTGTCGAAGTAGATGATCTTGGCGTCCTCGCCACCCAACTCGATGGCGACGTCGGTGGCCGGGATGAGGGTCTCGACGGCACGCTTGCTGGCGATGACCTCCTGGACAAACTCCAGGTCGAGCCACTGGGACAGCAGCAGGCCGCCCGAGCCGGTAATGGCGCAGGTCATTTGGGCCGTCGGCAGCACGGTCGCGGCACCCTCGAACAAGTCGCGGGCGCAAGCGCGGACGTCGGTGTGGTGACGCTGGTACTTGGCATAGACAATCTGGTTGTCGTCGTTGAGCACAGCGAGCTTAACGGTGGTGGAACCCACGTCGATGCCCAGGTGCAGGTTGCCGCGAGCGGCCTCGGGGTTGAAGATCGCGCCTTCGGGGGCCTGGGCGGCGGCTACGGGCTCAGCGGCGGTGGCGGGCTCGCTGACGACGGACGTCTCCCCTGCCACGTTCTTGGCATCGGCAACTGCCTCAGCAACTTTCTCGGCAGCCGCGGTCGCCGCCTTCTGCGCGGCGTCCACCACGGCGGGTGCAGCCTCACGCGCGGCAGCGACCATACGGTCCTTGATGCCCTCGACGAGTTTGCTCATTGTCTCTCCTCTTAGTTGTTAGACTCGACGGTTGCGGCGGTGTCGGCCGCGTCCTCGAGCTGCAAGTTCAATAGCTTCATGCCGTATTCCGGCACGTTGATATCGATGGGTTGGCCATACAGGTCACCGGGGCGCACAAAAGCGAGCACCGTCATAATGCGCGCCATGGCCTCGGGCGATTCGGTGAGCCCACGTTCAAACCAGCGCTGAATCATGCCGACCTCGGCACTCACAACGTAGGTGACGTAGTAGTCAAAGAACGTGCCCAGCGCCAGGCCCAAAATGCCCGTCTGCGCACGCGGCACCACAGCCTCACGCGCGGTGTCGATGATCCTTTTAATGAAGGCCTGGTCGCCGCCCGGACCCAGCAGCGCACCGATTAAGTCGCGGTTGGCCGCAAGATAACGCAGCAGCTCAACCGAACCGGGCGCCGGCTCGAGCTCATCGATGTTGTGATAGAGATCGGGCAGCTGAGCTGCGGTGATGAGCTCAATGCGCTCACGGATCTCGGCCAGCAAGCCGTCTTCGATTTGATTGATGAAGTCGGGGATATCGCGGTAGTGCGAATAGAACGTGCGGCGCGTAAGGCCGGCACGCTCGGTGAGCGACGCGACGTTAATGCGCGAAAGGTCGCCGCTTTCGGCAAGCTCGCTGGCAAGTGCCTGGCGAAGGGCACGCTGCGAGCGAAGGGACCGGCGATCGCATTTCTCGAGCTGGGACAAGCGTCCTCCTTGTTACTCAGCCTGTGCGCTATTGCACAGTGCGAGTATTATTGCACACCGTGTGCATCAACACGTAAAGGCAATATTTAGAATGTGACAAAGGGACAGTCCCTTTGTCACATTCAGCGACCGCCTAGGTTGTGCCAGTTGTGCCTGGCTTTTGAAGCGGCATTGCCAATTGTTCAAAATGTCATTCGTGGGTAGAATAGTGTCGACGGCAGCCCAAGTTCTGGAAAGCTGGGCAGCGCCGTTGCTTGGATTAAGGGGTCAACGCCTTAGCGGCGGCGACCCCTTTTACGTTGCTTCGAACGTTGCTTGAGTGCCTCGGAAAGCCCGACGAGCGCTGTGAAGAACGAGACCAAAGCGGTCAGAAGTCTCACAAAATCAATCAGATCGGTCATGGGCATCACCTCCCATCGGATGGAGGGCGCTGCCCGGCACATGGAACTGCCGTCAACGATACCGATTCTATCAAAGCGCAGTTAGATATGCGAATGTTTGTTCGCATTTCAAGAGACCAGCATCACCTGTGACAAAGTGACTGTCCCTTTGTCACATTATTCGATGACGGTGCGGGAGTTTTGCTTGTGCATGGTGGCGAGCATGTGTTTGGGGACGGCGTGGACCATGCAGCTGCCGATGGTCGCGCTCGCGGCGGCCTTGGCGGCATCGCTTGCGTTTTTGGTCGCGTAGCTGTGGCGGAAACGCTTGAGCATGGCAATGTCGTTGCCGCCGTCGCCGTAGACCGCGACCTCGTCCTCGGCAATACCGTAGTAACCCGCCAGCCAGGCCACGCTCTCGCCCTTGTTGCACGCCACGTCCGTGATCTCGAACATCACCGGATCGAACGGCGCGTTGACCACGCGGTCCGAGCGCTCGACCAAATACGCCTTAAGGTCGCGCTCCAGCTCGGGCGAGGTCACGCGGCAGTTGATCTTGCACACATCGTGGCGCAGGATGTCACCGATCGACTGGTCGAAATATTGTTCCTCGTGATACCCGCCACGTGCACGCATGCCACGCATCACGATACGCTTGATAGGGCTGTCCTTTTTAAAGCCCGCCTGATGCATCTCGAACGAGCCGCTCGAGTACATGCCATCGGGCGTGGAGCAATCAAAGCAAATGTCCGGGAACGCCTTGAGCAGCTCCTCGGTGGTCTGCGGATCGATGGTCCAGGTCTTGAGCACCTCTCCATGGCTGTCGCGCACGATGGAGCCGTTAGAGCAGCAGGCATCGAGTGCCAGCCCCGTAAAGCCATGCTCGCCGATCGGCAGCGTCGAGCGTCCGGTCGCGGGAACCACGTGGAGTCCGGCCTCGGTCAGCTCGCGAATGGCACGGCGGATGGTCCCATCTGCCTCGTGCAGGGCGTTCAGCAGCGTTCCGTCTAAGTCACTCGCGAACATCTTGATCATGAGCATGCCTCTCCTTCGTCTGCACGATATTGTAGACGAAGGAGAGGCATGCCCAAACAATGGCGTTCCGGCGCGGCGAGACAATGCTTCCGCAAATTCACGGTCCCCCAGCGCCTTAAGACATTCGCCATAAGCGACTTATCAGCCGATTAAACAGCGCCGTCGTCAACGTCAGCACCGCCAACATGCCTGCGAATACAATCGCCGGTGTCCATCGATCATATGCGAGCCCGTAAACCAATTGGCCAATAGGCGTTGCACAGGAAAGCGTCATATAAACGAGTGCCAGCACTTTTCCGCAGAATTCCTTTAGCACTGACCGCTGAACGAATGAAACGACTTCGACCGATGTAATGCTTGCCCACGCCATAACCCATGCCGAGCCGGCCGCAAGCGCGGCAAACGCTAATTCATCAGGACCGCTCAGTAGTGCGACAATAATCGGTACGACTCCAAAACTAATCATCGCAACATATCGACATATGCCCTTGAAGGAAAAACGATGTGGCCAAATACCGACCAAACCACTGCCGACAAGACCACCTAAGCCCATAGCCACCTCAATAATCCCAACAAAGGATGACTGCATTCCGAGATGCTTTGCAACAATAACGGGAGCACCAATCGTTAACCCAACTAACGCAAGGTTCAAAATAGCTGCAAGCAAAAACACAACGAGCAATGATGCGTTTTGAAACAGGTACCGAATCGACTCCCGAAAATCGCTTCGGCATGTCGAGCAAGTCGTACTGTCCCCTGCCATTCCAGATGAGGCGCTTCGCTTGAGTGCGCCCCCGAACAGCAGGGCTGACATCGCAAACGTCAACGCCGCGGTTTCGCATAGGGCATCGATACCAAAGCACCCATAGACTGCCGTCCCGACTACAGGCCCCAAGATATTGCTCGCCATGGTCATCTGCGAGACCAACGCTGTGGCACGCTCAACCTTTTCTTGGCCCATCATGTGCACCGTCTCAATTTGAAGCATCGGTTTCAGCAGCGATTGGATGCCATATTGGACGCAAAGCATTGCTGCCACGACAACGGCAAGGGGCAGCGACCGCTTCATGGGGATAAACAACAGCGATGCAGCCATCAGAACAATGCCGAGCACCACAAGAACCCCGCGGTGTCTCCCACGATCCGCCAGAATTCCGCCAGCCGGAGTCGCAAGCACGCCCGGCACGAACGCTATCGCTGCGACGGCACCATATAACGTTGACGAGCCGCTGCAATCGAACAAGTAAAGCGGGCACGCAAAGCACAGTGCCGACAACATCGAATACGCGCACAGCTGTGCAACAAGAAGACCGAAAAGCCTGATAGATCGCACTGTTTTTTGCATCAACTGGACACTACTCCTCCGCATCCCAGCCATAAGCCCGCCCCCTATACATAC
>CAJMPK010000093.1 GCA_905215205.1 uncultured bacterium
CCGGCAGCATCGCATATTCCGCCGTTACCCAGCCGGCCTTGGCGCCCTTGCGCCAACCCGGCACACCCTCCTCGATGGTGGCGGCGCACAGTACGCGCGTGTCGCCGAACTCGGCCAGGCACGAGCCGTGGGCGTGCTTCATGACGCCGCGGGTGAGCTTAACGGGGCGCAGCTCGTTGGCGGCGCGGCCGTTGGCGCGGTTGACCTGCATGTATTCCATGGAACTATCCTTTCGGCAAAAGATGTGGCGAAGACTCCGGCGACATTGCGAGCCTAACCGAGTTCGTCGATATCGACGTGCTCGATGCTTTTGAGCGGCTGGCCAAAGATAAAGCTACCCGCCACCGCAAACTCGGCAATGTTGTCAGACGTGGTGGCAAAGCGATGCTGTGGCTCGGCGGTATCGCCCGCCAGCTGCTCACGGCGCGTGAGGATATCGGTCAGCTCGCGGGTGGTCTCCTCGGCGGAGCTCACCACGCGCACCCCGGGTCCCAGCGCATGGCGGATGGGACCCACCAGCAGCGGGAAGTGCGTACAGCCGAGCACCACGGTATCGATGCCGCGATCGTGCAGCGGCTCGACTGTGGCGCCGACCAGCGCGCGAACGGCTGGCGTATCAAAAATATCCTCGTTCTCGAGCCACTGCTCCTGCAGGTGCGCGCCCGAGGCGAGCTCGTGCTCGACGACCTCGACAAAGCTCGAGGCCGGGCAGCCATACACATCGACACCAGCATCCAAGTCCTGAATGGCGCGCGTGTAGGCACCCGAGCGAATGGTGAGGTTGGTGGCGAGCACGCCCACGCGACGCGTACGCGTGCTGTTGATGGCAGCACGTGCGCCCGGAGCGATCACGCCGATCACGGGAACGTCAAGCACTTGCTGAGCCAGACGCAAGGCCGCGGCGGTCGCCGTGTTACAGGCGATGACCATGATCTTAACGTCGTGCCTCGATAGCCAGCGGCCCGCCTGCAGCGCAAACGAGCGAACCTCGTCCTCGGTGCGGGTGCCATAAGGGCAGCGCTTAGTGTCACCGAAATAGTAGACGGACTCGTGCGGAAGCGCCGTTGCAATCGCGCGCGCGACCGTTAAGCCGCCCAGGCCCGAGTCGAACACGCCGATCGGACGCGTGTCCCCGGCCAGATTATCGATATCGGACATTACCTCACCAGATTCTCTCTCGAAAAATGCGACCACGCGTGATGCGTCGCGCTACGAACGGGCTGCGACCAGCAGCTCGGCCGTTGCCACCCAACCGTCGACAATCTTGCCGCGCGTAATATAGGCATTGTCGCAGGCGTCCAAGAACTCCGGGGCACCGGCGCTCGTCAGACCGTTCTCGACCAGGCAGAACATGCCAACATGGTCGGCCATGTAGAAGTCGGACTCGGAGTCGCCGAGCGCAAGCGTCTCCTCGCGCTCGATCCCCAGGTGCTCGCAGAAGCGCGCAATGGCAACGCCTTTGTTGAGACCCGCCGGATTGATGTTGAAGGCGCGGCCGTCCTCGACGCGATTAAGCTCGAGCGTCGTCGGCTTGGACAGGTGAGTCAGATGGCCGTTGCAAGCCCAGACCAGACCGCAGCCGGCCTCGTCCAGGATGGCCTGAACCTCATCGTCGGGCACATCGCCGCGCATGCCGACGGTGACCTCACGGTACTTGTAGCCGGTCGACATGTCGTTGTGGTATTCGATCTTGTGCGGCCAGCGGGCAAGGATCTTCTCGCACACACCGGTCTGCTCGATCACCTGGTGCGGCGTGAGACCGCAGGCGGGGTCGTAGGGCATGTCGCCCGTCAGGTACTCCCAGTCGTTGGCCTTGAGGTCGTACATGACCAGACCGCCCATCTCGCCGATGTAGGAGTTGAGACCGAGCACGCGGGCGTCTTCGTGGATCATGGTGCGATTGCGACCCGAGGTGGGGACCACCTGGATGCCGGCACGGGCGAGCGCGACAACCGCCTCGACGAGCTTGGTCGAGGGATTGCCGTCGTTATCGCGCAGCACGCACGAGCCGGGGGCGAGCATTGTGGCGTCCAGATCGGTAAAGACATACTTGACCTTGGCAAGACGCTCGCGCACCTCGCCCGAAAGCTCGGCAACGGTCGGCAGGATGTTGTGGGACATGGTCACTCCGTTTACATAGAAGGGGCTGGTCTAGGCGTCGTACGCCGCAAGGGTGCGCTTGAGAATCGAACCGTCGCGCTCACAAGGCTCGGGTCCGTTCTTGCGCAGCATACACTCTTCCTCGCCCTTACCGGTCACGATGACCACGGCAGGACGGACGGTTTCGCGCACGGCAGTCTCGATAGCGGCAACGCGATCAGTCACGATTTGCCAGTTATCATTTCCCTGCGCTTGAACGTTGCGCGCGATCTCGGCGCAGATATCCTCGACATCCTCGGGGCCGGGGTCATCCTCGGTAATCACGATTCGGTCGGCATACTTGCCAGCGGCGATGCCCATCGTGGTGCGTCGATCGACACCCTTACCGCCCGTAGCGCCAAATACAACCGCTAGCTCGCGCTCGGGATAGTTCTCGCGCAAGTCACGCAGGAGCGTCTCGAGGCTCATGCCGTTATGTGCAAAATCGACGATTCCCAGGATTTTGCCCGATACGGACGGATAGAGTTCCATGCGGCCAGGAACGAAGACGCCCTCAAAGCCATGGACGATACCCTCTTCGGAAATGCCCAGGGCCTCGGCGCAGGCAATAGCGGCAAGCGCATTGGAGACATTGAACTTAACCGGCGTGGGAATCACAATGTCACGCGTAAAACGGGGCGTGCGCACCGTTGCCACCACGCCGCAGTCGCCATTGCGAATCGCCAGCGCAAGCACGTCGGCACGCTCGTCGGTCAGGGAGAACGTCACCGTACGTTCGCAACGAGATGCCGCCTCGAGCACGCGATCGACCTTATCCATATCGAGATTGACCACGGCAAAACGGCTCTGCAAGAAGATTTTGAGCTTGCTGGCAAAGTAATCCTCGAGCGTCGGATGCTCAATCGGCGAAATGTGATCCTCGCCGATATTGGTAAAGGCGCCGACTTCAAAGTCAATCTTGCCCGTGCGCTCGTATTTGAGGCCCTGACTCGATGCCTCCATAACCAGCCACGGGGCACCCGCCTCCGCAGCATGTGCGATGCGAGACTGCAGCAGGAAGGATTCAGGGGTCGTCAGCTTGGAAGGGCCCGTCTCGATGCCGTCGTCGAACTCAATGCCCGTATTAAGAGCGGGTCGATGACAGCCCGTAAGCTTGGCCTCGTTGGCGAGGATGCCGCGCAGATAAAAGCTGCAGGTCGACTTGCCCTTGGTGCCTGTAAAGGCGCAGACCTTCACCTTACCCGACGGGTGCCCATAAAAGGCATCTGCCACCACGGCGAGCGTGCGACGAATATCGCTCACAATCACCGCGGGAAGATCAACATCGTAATCGACCTCGGAAACGTAGGCCACGGCGCCATCGGCGATTGCCGAAAGCAGGTACTCGCGCTTAAACGCACGGCCTTTGCAGACAAACAACGTGCCCGGACGCACCTGGCGCGAGTCATCAGTCGCAAACTCAATGCGCTGGTCGCACGAAGCGCTCGGTCTGGAAACAACAAGGTCATCTTCCTCGAGCAACTCTATATAGCGCATCAGAGTTAACTTCTCTTGTGTCGAACTCGACATACAAAGACCTCTCTCGCTAAATTCAGCCTTAAAGGGCAGAAGACGTCCCGCGGCAGAAACGATGAAACATTCTGTATTATCAACCATCCTAATATGCCACCTGACCTTGCGCGCATCACAGCCTTCTAAAAAATTGCATGGACTGTGCCGTGGTCTAATAAATGGCAACAGTGTTCACCCCGTGTAAAACCAAGGAAATCTGGGTGCTGTTCTTTAACATAGCGTTCGCAACCACGTCCCGCCGCTTCGCCTGAAGATCGGGGCGTGGTTTTTTCGGTTCGCTCGGCGCTTATGCCCTATCACGAAACAAAAGATTGGCATGATAGTAAAGATTATTTGACATCAGCTGCCGCAATCCTTGCGGCAGTACACCTGAGCCGTCAGCAGAAAGGATCTTGCATGTGCGGTTTTGTCGGTTTTACCGGTACAGATGAACAGAGTGAGCTGGTTCTCACGGCCATGATGAATCGCATCATCCACCGTGGTCCCGATATGGGCGGCCAGCATATCGTCGACAACGTTGCCCTTGGTTTTCGTCGTCTTTCGATTCTCGATCTTTCCGAAGCTGGAGCCCAGCCCATGTCGAGCGACGACGGCAAGGTCACGATTGTCTTCAACGGAGAGATCTACAACTTCCAGGAGCTTCGCGCCGAGCTGGAGGCGGCCGGCTACGCCTTCCACTGCAACGCTGATACCGAAGTCCTGGTACACGGTTACGAGGAGTGGGGCGAGGACCTGGTCAACCGTCTGCGCGGCATGTACGCGTTCGTGATTCACGACCAGAACAAGAACAAACTCTTTGGTGCTCGTGACATCTTTGGTATCAAGCCGTTCTATTACTACCAGGCATCCGATGGCTCGCTGCTGTTTGGCTCCGAGATCAAGAGCTTCCTGGACCATCCCAAGTTTGAGAAGGCTGTCAACCACGACGCACTGCGCCCCTACCTGACGCTGCAATTCCCTGCCACGGAGGAGACCTTCTTTAAGGGCGTGTTCAAGCTTGCCCCGGCGCATTGCTTTACGTATGACCTGACGACCAACACCATGGACATCAAGCGTTACTGGAGCTGTGACTTCACCGACGACAACTCCAAGACCTTCGAGGAGTACGTGGACGAGTGCGACAAGGTCGTGCACGAAAGCGTCGCTGCGCACCGAATCGCCGATGTTAAGGTGGGCTCGTTCCTTTCTGGCGGTGTCGATTCCAGCTACATTGCCGCCTGTCTCATGCCCGACACCACGTATTCTGTCGGCTTCGATTACAAGAACTTCAACGAGACCAACTACGCTGCCGAGCTTTCCGACAAGCTGGGCATCAAGAACGTGCGCAAGATGATTACCGCCGATGAGTTCTTTGATGCACTGCCCGATATCCAGTACCACATGGACGAGCCGCAATCGAACCTGTCCAGCGTGCCGCTGTACTATCTGGCGCAGATGGCTTCCAAGGAGGTCACCGTCGTCCTTTCGGGCGAGGGTGCCGACGAGCTGTTTGCCGGCTATGAGTGGTACGAGGACACCCCCGAGATGCGCACCTTTAAGAAGCGCGTGCCGCTCGGCGTACGTCGCGCCCTGGGCTCACTCGTTCAGCATCTCCCCTACTTTAAGGGCCACAACTTCCTGACGAAATGCGCCGAGGTTCCCGAGCGCTGGTATGTGGGCCAGGCAAAGGTGTTCGATCCCTCCGAGGTCGACGAGGTGCTCAAGCCCGCTTACGACACCGGCAAGAACGCCGCCGAGATGTGCGCCGAGTACTACAAGCAGGTTCCCAACTGCTGCGAGCTTTCCAAGAAACAGTATCTGGATATGAACATGTGGCTGCCGGGCGACATTCTGCTCAAGGCCGACAAGATGTGCATGGCGCATTCTCTGGAGCTTCGCGTCCCGTTCCTGGACAAGAAGGTCATGGAGTTTGCCGAGCACATTCCCGCCAACTACCGTGTTAACGAAGAAGGTTGCAAGCTCGTCCTGCGTCACGCCGCCAACCGCACGCTGCCCGACGAGTGGGCAACGCGCAAGAAGGTGGGCTTCCCTGTACCGGTCAAGTTCTGGCTGCGCGAGCAAAAGTATTACGACTACGTAAAGGAATACTTCACCGCGCCGTGGGCTGCTGATTTCTTTGACACCGATGCGCTCATGAAACTGCTCGACGATCACTTTAAGGGTCGCGCGCTCAACCAGCGCAAGATCTATACCACGCTGACGTTCCTCATTTGGTACAAGCGCTTCTTTATCGACGAGGACAAGGGCGCTAAAGTCTCCGCTTAGTTTTCGTTATGAATTAGCGGTGAACCACGCAGGGTTTCCGCTATACTCAATCCCTGCGGGCGATTGGCGCAACGGTTAGCGCAGGTGCTTTACACGCACAAGGCTGGGGGT
>CAJMPK010000094.1 GCA_905215205.1 uncultured bacterium
CGAGTTCTTTGGCATCTCCAAGTACAGCTTCTATAGCTACCTCAATGAGGCCAAGGCGGCGGCCGGCGACAAGTAGGCACTCGTCTGGATTGCCCCTCCCCTTTTGGGCGCGAGTTCTGGAAAGCACGAATCCAAGACCGAGCCGCTTGGGAAGTTCCATATAATCGATGTCATTAGTATTTCGAAAGGATGGAACAGAATGGCGTTGAGCAAGGCATCGTGCACCGGTCGCGGATTGATTCCGGCAATTGGTGGACATGTGCACCGCATGTTCGATGAGGGTGAAGACGACCTGTTTTCACTGAGCCTTGACGACGTGATGGATGATCGCCCGTGGACCGCCGACGAACTCATGGGCGGCGGGGCTCGCCCGTCAAGCCCCAATCCCGAACTTGCGCCTAAGTCCGCATCTGCGCCGGCTCCTGCGCAGTCGCCTGTTTCGACACCCGCGTCTACGCCCGCACCCACTTCGGCGCCCACGCCCGCTCCCCGCCCCGCAAGCGACCCATCCGAAACGGCGGCATTTCTCGCTGCAGCGACGCAGGGCAAATCGGCCGACAGCACCGTTATGTACAACGCCCAGCAGTTGCCCGTTCCTACGGCACGCAAGCCTCCAGTTACAAGGCTCGATGAGCCCGTTGCCCGTCAGGTTGCCTACGATTCCTGGGCTGCAGCCGATCTGGATGAGACCTCTACCGGCATGCCGGCGCTCGATGTTCCAGTTAACCCGCTTTTTGCCGCCAACACGAGCGCCGCGGACTATGAGGGCGGTGCGGCATATTCCGATTATTCCGATGACTATGCTGGCAACGGTCGCATCGAGACCGAGGATTATGGCACCGCATCGAGCGATTATCTCAACGATCCGTACGCTGCCACGCCCGCACCGGAATATGACCCGGAGGCCGCGTCCGCGCCGGCGTATACCAAAAGCACGGGCGAAGAGCGCTTCGCCGATTATTACGCCAAGGAAAAGGCGCTGCGTTTCTCGGAATTTCCGCAGGCAGTCAAGGTTGCCTTTATCGCCATTGTCATTGCCCTGCTCGGTGTCATTGCGTTTGAGGGATTCCAGCTGTTCCGCGGCCCCACCCAAGCGGAGTCGGAGACCCAGCAAAAAGAGGACGATAACCAGTACCTGGACATCAACACCCTCAAGGGCGACCCCAACGACGGGGACGATGAGTAGCGGGGGTTAAGGGAGGGCCGGAAGAGCCGGCGGCACGTTACGGCTCCAAAAGCCCTGCCATAAAGATGGGCAGATACAGCACGTCACCATCGCGGTGAAGATTACATTCCGCAAGTACCAGGGCACGATCGATTCCGTAACCCTTCGTTGCCAGTGCGTTATCGAGCGCCGCGTGGGACTTAAAGCTCTTGCCCGATTTGACCTCGATGGCAATCACTTCCCCATCGAGCGTCTCTTCCACAAAATCGAGCTCACCGACCTTTTTGGACGTAAAGTAGCGCAATCTAAATCCATGAGCTTTGAGCTCTTGGGCAACGAAGCCCTCAAACGCCGCCCCCATGTTCATGCCAAAGGCGTCTTCCGCCTCCCCATCAAAAACGCCTTGGGCGACCCTTTTGGAATACGACGACATGAGCATTCCGGTGTCCAAGTAAAACAGCTTGAACAGATTTCGTTGCTCTCCCAATAAAAGGGGTGCCACGGGCGCCGTTACGTTATACACGGGAAGTGCGACACCCGCCTCCGATAACCAGAGAAAATGGTCTGTCACCTGCGAAAAACGTTTGACACCGTTAATCGATGACAGCTTGAATCGCTTGTTTTTGGAGCCGGCCTCGCTGGGAATCAAATCATAGATATCGCGAATAACCAAGCGTAGCTCGGGCGGAGCATACTTTGCGATGTCATCGCGATACAGGGCGTGAAGATCGCGGTGGATGTTTCGAACCTCGTCGACATTGCGCGTCGCCAAGAAGGAATTGACCGCATCGGGCATGCCTCCCACCACCACATACTGATGGAACAGATCGAGCAAGCGGTCATACAGGTAGCCGGGGAGCTCCTCCTCATCCTTTAGACAGCCCCTGAGCATGTCAAACACGCTGGCACCAACGCCATTTGCCCAGCAAAACTCCTCAAAGTCGAGCGGGTACATCTGGACCTGCTCGACATACCCCACCGGCAGGGAATCGATGCCCTCGAGCTCAACGCCAAGGAGCGATCCGGTAAGGATGTATCGAAAGTCGCCGCGCTGGACCAGGTATTTGATAAACGTCACCACGTTGGGGCATCGCTGCACCTCGTCGATAACCACAACGGTCTTGTTCGCAACCATCGCCTGCGTTGCAGCAATAGACATACGCATAAGCAGGTCATCCGCACTTTTCGCCGCCAAAAACGAATCGCGCACGGACGCGTCGGCGATAAGGTCGAACGTCACGACATTTTCGAACGATTCATTTGCAAAGACATTGACCAAATATGACTTTCCTACCTGTCGGGCGCCCTTGACCAAAAGAGCCTTGTTAGGCGACGAGGCAAGCCAAGATTCAAACTGTGCTTTCGCTTTTCTCTGTAGCATAAGCGCACCCCTTATTACGTGCTGTTTTAGCACTAGGATACACTTTTCCGTAGTTATCAGGTGCTCATTTCGACACTTTTTCGAAGTTCTAAAGTGTGCATTACGACACTTTTCCGTACTTTTACACGGGATATTTCGACACTTTTTCGAATTTAAGCCTAACAGCAGCCGGCGAAATCAAGCGCCGCTTGCACGTCATTTCGCAGGCGGCGCTTGATTTCTGTCCGTACACGTTGATAGACTTTCTCTTGCCCGTAAGGAGCGGGCGCGTTTTATCCAGAGTCGGGGTAGAGAGTTGGCTCCACGATCCCGACGCCAACCGGCCAAGAGGCACGGTGGCCCTGCCAACATCGATGAAAGGAGTCCGTATGGACAATTTCTCCGTGCGCACCGAGCGCAATTTCCACAACCTGACAGCCAAGCCAAAACGAATGCATCTTCTGGACAAGCCGAACGGCTGCGCCTCGGCCATGGTCAAGAGCAGGCTCTCCCACCAGATGCGCTTTACGGTGCAGGTGCTCGAGGAAGAGCTCTGTGCTGCTGGCGACCCGCACGTACTACAGATTAAGCTGCCCAGAAACGACTCGCGTGAGCCGTCCAGCTGGAAACTCTTCGCCGACGGCGTGTGCGTTGCGGACGGATCCGGCACCTTTGTTATGGATGCTATCGACCAGGGCATGATACAAGCCTGTAAGACATGGGGAGATCACGACGTATTTGCCGACATCGCAGAGGCAATCGTTCTAAGCAAAGCTGCATTTGATATCAAGGAGCGCGCTTGTCAGACGCTTTCATAAATCGCATGGACAGTTGGTCGGTTCCACGCCCAGCACCTGATCGAGGGCATGGTCGCCGCCGGGGTAGACCCGATGCTGGAAGATCTTCTCAGCGCTCCCGCGTAGATTAATCGAGCGCTCTATCGACAAAGATGCATCTACCATAACGGCATGGGGCGTGCTCGCCTTGTACCGACCCCAACCAATCCCGTCGGCGCGACTGCAGTCTCAAACAACCACCGGCACCATCCATCCGCACACGAGAGGCGATGGGCACAGGCGAACCCCTCAACCTCGCCATTCGTAAACTTCATCAGTGTTTCCACATCCCCATCAAAAGAATCCGAAAGACATCCCCCGCTAAGAAAACGCTTCTGAACATCTCGCTTTGCAGGCAAAGCCGCACCGGAGTGATGCAGAGGCCTGCGCAGGGTTTCACGGGTCCCCTTGACGCTGCCTAGCGGAAGTGCCACCCGGCATCCCTTCCATAACGCACGGGTAAACAAAGGGAAATAGCGCCACCCACCGCGCAAGGAAGGACGCCACCATGGATCTCACGAAAACGGCTAGAGAAATTACCCGCCTCATGCTCCCCTACCTGACCACGCAGCAGAACCGCCAGCTCAAAAAGGTTTTATCGCACTGCCTTTTCGATGAAAACCAGTTAGCTGAGAACAGCGGCGACAGTGACAACAAATCATTCCTCGATCTTTTTCTGTCCGCGAAACGCCTCGAAGGTTGCTCGGATAGGACTGTCGCCTACTACGAAGCAACCATTAATAAACTGCTTGAATCGTTCGACACGCCAGCCTGCGACCTGGGAACCGAAGAGATTAGGTCCTATCTTTCCGACTATCAGCAAAAAGCCGGCGTCAGTCGCGTCACCGTCGACAATGTCCGAAGAATCATCTCAAGCTTCTACTCATGGCTCGAAGATGAAGACCATATCATCAAGAGTCCGGTTAGACGCATTAAAAGGGTCAAGGCCCCACAACCCATTAAGGAAACGTATAGCGATGAAGTCGTTGAGATTCTTTGTGATAACTGCGGGTCGCCCCGAAACCTTGCCCTGATCGACCTGTTGCGCTCCACGGGCATGCGTGTGGGCGAACTTGTCTCGTTGGACAGGAGCTCTGTCGACACCATCAATCGTGAGTGCATCGTACACGGCAAGGGAAATAAGGACCGCATCGTCTATTTTGACGCAAAGACTAAAGTCCATATCGAGAATTACCTGTCAACCCGAATGGACAGCTCGGAAGCACTCTTCGTGTCGAGCAAGGCGCCACACGAGAGGCTACAAATTGGCGGCGTCGAGGCGCTGCTTAGAAAACTGGGGCGCGAGCTTGATTTAGGAAGGGTCCACCCTCATAAGTTCAGAAGAACGCTTGCTACAAAGGCAATCGACAAAGGAATGCCCATCGAACAAGTCCAGGTGCTCCTTGGCCATAAAAAAATAGACACCACATTAAGGTACGCAATGGTCGACCAGCGCAATGTCAAAGCATCCCACCGCAGGTACCTAACTTAAATTTCGATTTGTCGACCTGGGCGACGAAGTCGGCGAACTCCTGTTGGAGCTCGAGCGGAGGAACCGGAACCGGCAGCCTTGCCAGCTGAGTTTTAGGGATGTTGACCATGGATTTTGCCGATCCGTGGGCCATGCCTTGAATTAAATCGAGGCCACGGTCACTTCTCATGTACGCAAGTAAATACAGCGCGTTGACATCCTTCGGTTTCATACGAAAGACGAGATCGGGAAACATAAGGCCCTTCACTTCGTTTGGAACATAAACGGTTGTGCCAACTAGCTCAGGCGTATTTTTGCGTGCAAACAAGAGGTCACCCTTTTCGACCTCTTTTATAGACATGAAGTTGTCTTTAGAAATCACTTTGTTTTCGGAGGCGACAAAAGTACCTGAAGATAGCGCGCTCAGCTTAAGGACCCCAAAACCACCAACTCCTCGTGGGCCTTCTCCGCAATTCATACTTTTACCGGTATCAATGGAATCAACGCACTCCGATAGGGGCTTGAAACCCCATTTCTCATCCCCAAACATTTCGACAAATTGTGATTTGACGATGTCGTCGCAGGTGGCAAGCAAGCCGCGGTAACACCCCTTGAGCTGCTCGGCCTCAGAGAGGATGCCGGCAAGCTCGCGTTGCTTATCCAACGTCGGCAGGCTGAACTCCAGGACCCTGAGGTCCTTCCAGTTCGCCGTCGGCGAGAGCGAGCCCACGGAGACGCGGATGGCCTCATCGAGAAACACGTCCGAGCTAATGAAGAACGGGAAGAAGTCCGGATCGACAACGTCGGTTCTCGGGCGCAGCACCATGCCATGCGCCGAGAAGATGCCGTCGAACGGGGCGATGCCGACCTTCTTCTGGTAGGCCCTGCGACGACCGAACAACACGTCGCCCCTCTCCATGAGGAGCTTGTCGCCCTTCGGCGTCACCTCGGCACCCCAGCGGGTCACTTCGAGCGCGCCGGGGTCTAGGTGCTCGAGGCCGACATATCGCTCGCGGTCGCTGTCCTCGGGTTTCTTCTTCGCGGTGCTGTTCTCTGCTATTTGGTCGAACCTATACCTTGTCACGCTGCGCACCTCCGGCCGCTAAATTGTGATTT
>CAJMPK010000095.1 GCA_905215205.1 uncultured bacterium
CATCTCCTGCGAGCGTGGCTATGTGCCGTGGCCCGATATGGGTGACGCTATGCGCGAGGCGGGCATTCCGCTGCTCTCACTCGAGGGTGCAGCGCCGGTCGCTTCGTTTGATATCGTCGGTCTGCATGTGCCGCACGAGATGGCGGTGACGAACTTCCTCGAGGCACTCGACCTCGCTGGCATTCCGCTGTTAGCGGCCGACCGAGGTGAAGACGACCCCATCATCATCGCCGGCGGCCCCTCGGTGTACAACCCCGAGCCGTACGCGGCCTTCTTCGATGCCATCCTCATCGGTGAGGGCGAGGAATCGCTGCTCGAGACCTGCCAGCTGCATCGCCGCCTGCGTGACGAAGGGGTCCCGCGCGCGCAGATTGTCGAGCAGCTTGCATCCATTGCCGGCAACTACGTGCCGTCGCTCTATGAAGTTCGTCACGACGAGCCCTGCTCGCCGCATGGCTACACCGTGCCGCGCGAAGGTAAGGACGTCCCGCCGGTAGTCTACAAGCGCGTCGTTGAGGACTTTGGCGCTACCAATCCGTTGTCGCAGTCGTGCGTGCCCTATGCGCAGCTGGTTCACGACCGCCTGTCTATCGAGATCCTGCGCGGCTGCGCCCGCGGCTGTCGTTTTTGTCAGGCCGGCATGACGTATCGCCCGGTGCGCGAGCGCTCGGCCGACCAGATCGTCTCGTCGGTGATTCAGGGTCTGGAAAAGACCGGCTATGACGAGGTGTCGCTGACCTCGCTCTCCACGACCGACCACTCCTGCATTCGTGACGTACTCGGCAGACTCAACCGTCGCCTGGAGGATACGGGTATTCGCGTGTCTATTCCGTCGCAGCGCCTGGATTCGTTTGGCGTGGATATGGCCGAGTCGGTCGCCGGCGAAAAGAAGGGCGGCCTGACGTTCGCGCCCGAGGCCGGCAGCCAGCGCATGCGCGACATCATTAACAAGAACGTGACCGAGGAGGACCTGGACCGTGCGGCCAAGGCGGCCTTCGAGGCCGGCTGGAACCGCATGAAGCTCTACTTTATGATGGGCCTTCCCGGCGAGCGCGACGAGGACATCGTGGCCATCGCCAATCTGGCCGATCACGTGCTGGAGCTCGGTCGTTCCGTGGTGCCCAAGGCTCGTCGCGGCTCGATCTCGGTGTCCATCTCGGTTTCGGTCTTTATCCCCAAGGCTGCCACGCCGTTCCAGTGGTGCCCGCAGCTCGACTACGACGACGTCAAGCGTCGCCAGAAGCTGCTTATCACGAGCGTTCGCAACCGTGCCGTCCGTGTGCATTACCACGATGCCGAGACCTCGCTCATCGAGGCCGCGCTGTCCCGCGCCGGTCGTGATATGACGCCCGTCATCATCGATGCTTGGCGCTCGGGCTCTCGCTTTGACGCCTGGGTAGAGCATTTCTCGCTCGATAACTGGAAGGAAGCTGCTGCCAAAAACGGCATCGACCTTAATGAGCTCGTGCACCTGCCCTACGAGTTGGACTGGCGCCTGCCGTGGGAGCACGTGAGTCCCGGCTGCACGCGCGGCTTCCTCGAGCGCGAGTACCGTCGCTCGCTCGAGGGCGTCACGACTCCCGACTGCACCCGCACGTCGTGCACCGGCTGCGGGATCTGCCCCACGCTCCACGCCAAGAATGTATTGATGGGTGATCGCGCATGAGTGAGCGCCTGACCGACAACCCCTCGCTCTTTAGGCTTCGTGTTCGCTATGGCAAGCGCGATCGCCTTAAGTACCTGGGCCATCTCGAAGTGATCCATACCATTGAGCGCATCGTGCGCCGTGCGGGGCTTCCCTATGCCGTCACGCAGGGCTTCTCTCCGCACATGCGCGTGGGCTTCTCTTCGGCGCTACCGGTTGGTACGTCGTCGACCTGCGAGTGGTATGACCTGTTTATGACCGAGTTCGTGGCGCTCGACGAGGCGTTTGAGCGCCTGTCTGTGGCGTCTCCGGCCGATCTGGCGCCTATCGAGGCGGCGTACATCGACGTGCGCACGCCGGCGTTGACGGCGCAGCTCACGCGCCTGTCGTATCGCATCGACCTGCACTTGGATCCCGAGGCACCCGTAAGCGCTGACGAGGTGCGTCGTGCGATCGACGCGTTGCGCGCGGACCATGGCATCGACTACGCGCGCGGCCAAAAGAGCAAGCGCTTGGATTTGGATCACACGCTCGTTGGCTATGAGCTCACGGCAGGGGAGCGTCCGGACCATTTGGTGCTCATGCTCGACACCCATGCCGACAACGAGGGCTCCATGCGTCCGGAAATTTTGCTTTCCGCTGCTGATGTTTTGTTGCAGGGCTTGACCCCGGGCGTGGATGCACCTATTGTTTCCACCGGTATGCAAGACCTCGTGACCATCTGCTCCTACGATGTCGAGCGTCAGAATCAAGCATGCGAGGACGACGAGGGCCGACTCGTCAGCCCCATACCTGTGCGAACTTGTGGATTTGCTCCACATACTCGTTGACGGGGGTATTTTCGCCTGCTACTATATTCGGCTGTTGCACTAACTGATGCATGAAGGGCAAGTAAACATGTACGCAATCGTTAACACGGGCGGCAAGCAGTACAAGGTCGCCACCGACGATGTCATCACCGTCGAGAAGATCGAGGGCAATGAGGGCGACAAGGTCACCCTGCCGGTTATCTTCCTCAACGATGGTAAGAAGATCGTCACCGATCCCGACAAGCTGGCCAAGGCCAAGGTTACCGCTCAGATCGTTGAGCAGTTCAAGGGCGAGAAGCAGCTGGTCTTCAAGTTCCACAAGCGCAAGCGCTATCGTCGTCTGAAGGGTCACCGTCAGCAGCTCACCAAGCTGAAGATCGTGAAGGTTCAGGCTACCTCCCGCGCCAAGAAGGCTGTCAAGGCAGAGGCTGAGGCTGTTGCCGAGGCTCCCGTCGCCGAGTAGATTACACTCGTAACGAAAGAGTAGGTATACACAATGGCACACAAAAAAGGACTCGGTTCCTCCCGTAATGGCCGTGACTCCCGCGGTCAGCGCCTTGGCACGAAGCGCTATGCCGGCCAGACGGTAACCACGGGCACGATTCTCGTCCGTCAGCACGGCACGCACATCCACCCGGGTGAGAACGTTGGCCGTGGCAAGGACGACACGCTGTTCGCGCTGGTCGACGGTACCGTTGAGTTCCACAAGGGTATCAAGCACAGGGTCAGCGTACGCCCGCTCGCGAACGCGTAATTCACCCTTCATAGAGCACATATGTGGGAGGCACTTGAGTTTTAGGATTCAAGGGTCTCCCTCTTTTTTGTAGGAGGCGATTCTGTTGTCACAGTTCACCGATATCAGCCGCATTAACGTGTGCGGCGGCGACGGCGGAGCCGGATGCATGTCGTTTAGGCGCGAGGCATTTGTCCCCAAGGGCGGCCCCGATGGCGGCGACGGCGGTCGTGGCGGCAATGTCGTCATCCAGGCCGATGCTCAGCTGTCTTCGCTGATCGATTACCGCTTTAAGCATCACTTTCGTGCCGAGCGCGGAACGCATGGCCAGGGTGCCCGCCGCAACGGCAAAAGCGGTGAGGACCTGATTTTGAAAGTCCCCATGGGTACCGTAGTCCGCGAGCTCGATCCCGAGACGCAGACTCCGATGTTCGAGATTGCCGACCTCGTGCACGACGGCGAGCGCGTTGTCGTGGCCCCCGGTGGTGCCGGCGGTCTGGGCAACACGCACTTTGTGACGTCCGTGCGTCGCGCGCCCGCGTTTGCCCAGCTCGGCGAGCCTGCCGAGGGACACTGGATCGAGCTCGAGATGAAGCTTATGGCCGATGCCGCGCTTGTGGGCTTTCCTTCTGTCGGCAAGTCCTCGCTCATCGCGCGTATGAGCGCTGCCCGTCCCAAGATTGCCGACTACCCGTTTACCACGCTCGTGCCCAATCTGGGCATGGTGCGTGCCGGCGAGTACTCCTATGTCGTTGCCGACGTCCCCGGCCTCATCGAGGGTGCGAGCGAGGGCAAGGGCCTGGGCCATCAGTTCCTGCGCCACATCGAGCGCACGGCACTCATCATGCACGTCGTCGATATGACGGGTGGTTTTGAGGATCGCGATCCGGTCGAGGACTATCGCATCATCAACCGCGAGCTCGAGCAGTATGGCGCCGAGCTTTCGGAGCGTCCGCAGATCGTCGTTGCCAACAAGTGCGATGCGCCGGGCACGGCTGACAAGATTGCCGACCTCAAACGCGCTGCGCTCGACGATGGACATATGTTCTTTGCCGTGTCTGCTGTGACGGGTGCCGGTCTCAATACTTTGATGCTTGCCGTGGGCGAGCAGGTGGCCAAGCTCCGCGCCGAGCTGGCTGTCTCTGATGAGCCGGTCGCTCTGCGCGACGATGAGTGGGAGCGCCGTCGCCTGCAGCGTGAGAAGCGTTTCCGCATTGTCCAGGAAGAGCCTCATGCCTTCCGTGTGGTTGGTCGCGCGATTGAGCGCATGGTCATCCAGACCGACTGGGAAAACGAGGAAGCCGTCATCTACCTGCAGCATAAGTTTTCCCGCATGGGTGTTGACGATGCGCTCGAAAAGGCCGGCTGCCGTGCGGGCGACGAGGTCCGCATTTGCCAGCGCGCCTTTGACTTTGAGGGCGCCGAGGACTTCTCGGAGTTTGAGGACGAGCTCGAGGATGCGGGCGTTGAGGTTATTGACGTAGCGGCCGAGGGTGCGGACGTGGTTGATGCCACCGAGGGCTCCGAAGGCACTACCGAAGTCGACGTTGTTGAGACCCCGGAGGGCGAGTAAGCCATGTCGCTGCGCGGTGGAATCGGTCTGCCCGAGCTTCCTCTAGAGGACGGGCAGGAGTTTAGGCTCGGCATTATGGGCGGCACCTTTGACCCGATTCATTACGGGCACTTGGTTACCGCCGAGCAGGCGCGCGAGTCGCTCGACTTGGACGCCGTGCTCTTTATGCCGGCCGGCTCTCCCGCCTTTAAGCTCGACAAACCGGTGACGCCTGCTGAGGACCGTTATGCCATGACGGTCCTCGCGACCGCCGCGAACCCGGCCTTTTTGGCAAGCCGCTTTGAGATCGATCGTGCCGGTGTCACCTACACAGCCGATACGCTGCGTGCTCTTCGCGAGTTTTACCCGCCACAGGTGAAGCTTTACTTTATTACGGGCGCCGATGCGATTATCGATATTGTGACCTGGCACAATGCAGATGAGATTGCCGAACTGGCAACCTTTATTGCTGCGACGCGTCCCGGCTTTGACATCGATATGGCCCGAGCGCGGATTAAGGAATCGGAACTGCCATTCGACGTGCGCTATATCCAGATTCCGGCGCTGTCGATTAGCTCGACCAACATTCGCAAGCGGGTTGCTCGCGGCATGAGCGTGCGCTATCTTACGAGCGAGTCCGTGCTCGGCTATATCCGTAAACGCGGCCTGTATGCCGATCTTAGGCAAGACGATTTTGAGTGATGGGGGAGAACGTTGTCGGTAGAAGATCAGTTTGAGGGCGACGAGCGTGCGCTCTTGACGCGTATCCATGAGTTGCTCGATGTGCGCATGAAGGATAAACGTAAGCGCTATGTGCATTCGCTCGGGGTTGCCGAGACTGCGCTGCACCTAGCCGAGGTATACGGTGTCGACCGCTTTGATGCCGCTGCCGCCGGCCTGATCCATGACTGGGACAAGGTGCTCTCCGACGACGAGCTGGTCACGCGCGCTCTGCATTATGGCATTAAGATTGCCGGCTCTCCGTCTGCCGCGACG
>CAJMPK010000096.1 GCA_905215205.1 uncultured bacterium
CCTCGGCGCCGGGCGCCCGACGTAAGTTACTGAGCCAGTACTATACGAGTATACCTATAAGAAGCTGCAGAATCAGCCTCTGCACCAACTGCAACGCAATAATTGCAACGACCGGCGAAAAATCAACGCCGCCCATCGGCGGAATAAACCGACGAAACAGGTTGAGCCACGGACCGCAGACGCTATCGAGCACCGCGGCGATATCCTGCAGCAGGCCGCCCTGCTTCATGGGAATCCACGTCATAAAGCAATAGACCACGATGAGCGTGGAGTAGAAGTTGAACAGCGTGTTGACCAGCTGGACAATGGTGTAGATGTTGATGAGAATCTCCTCGCCTTGGGTTTACTTAAGGTAGCCGTCGGCGCGCAGCTTCTTGAGGTCCGAATCCTTGACCTCGCAGCCGGCGGGCAGCACCATAAACACGCGATCGCCCACCTCTTTGACCGTAGCGCCCAGGCCGCAGGCAAAGCCATAGCTAAAGTCCAGGACACGCTTGGCGACCTCGGTGCGAACTCCAACAAAAATCAGCGCAACGGGCTGCTTGGTGCGCACACGGCGGACAACGGTCTCGACATCGTCATAGCTCTCGGGACGCAGAACATAGGCAGGCAGCTGCGGCGTGGCGTTGATGATGTTGCTCGCATAGGCCGAAGCGTCGCTCGGCGCAGGAGCGGTCGCAGGTGCCGCGGCGCGAGCGCGAGCGCTCTCGGCATAGCTCGACGGCGTGTCGTAAGCGCCGGGACGATAGCCGCCCGCGACACTATCCTGAGAACGCGACGGCGGATTGTACGTCGTTGCATGACGCGAGTCATCGCCGACCAGCTGTCCGGAACGCGTGTACACGGCGACCGACTCGGCCTCGCCGCGGCGCGTCTGGCCCAGCAGACCGTTGCTCGGCTCATCTTGGGTATAGAAGCCCTCGCCCGAGGTACCGCTGTAGCCGTTGTTCTGATAGCCATCGTCGTAGCCGTCATCGTAACCGTAGTCGTCATCCTGGCCATAGCCCTGGTCGTAACCCTGCTGGCCGCCCAGGTGCATCTTATTTTTAATCTCGTCAAGGAAGCCCATGGTTGTGTCCTCTCGCGGTTTAGTGCAGGCGCCCCGATAATCAGTGCGCACTTCAGAGCCTTATTTTACTGCAAACTCCGGGCTAAATACTACCCTGCCCAGGCGAACGAGCGTAGAGCCCTCCTCAAGGGCAGGCTCAAAGTCCTCGCTCATGCCGCAGGAAAGCTCAGGCAGGTTCAAATCGGGATGCGCCGCCTCCAGCTCATCCCTCAGCTCACGAAGCCCCGCAAAGGTGCGGCGTGCCACATCCTTATTCCCCCGGGGCGCCATAGTCATAAGCCCCTGTACGCAAATTCCCTCAAGTTCCGCAAGCTCACCCGCGGCGGCGCGAATCTCATCGGGCGAAAAGCCTCCCTTCGACTCCTCACCACTCACATTGACCTCAATGAGCACACGCTGGGGGCCGGCGAGCTCGCCTGCCTCAATCTTGCGGGCAGCACGGCTCGAGATCGCCTGCGCCAGATGCAGCGAACCCACCGAGTGAATCAGCTCGGCTGAGCCCAGCACCGCATTGATCTTATTGGTCTGCAGGTTGCCGATCATATCGAAGCGCACCTCGGGCAGCTCCGGATGCTCCGCCAGACCCGTGAGCTTGCGAACCAGCTCCTGCGGGCGGTTCTCGGCAAAATGGCGATACCCCGCCTGGATGGCGGCAACGGTCTCATCGACACCAACGGTCTTGGACACGGCAATGAGGCTCGCGGCGTCGTGGGGACGGCCTGCGCGATCGAGCGCCGCATAAAAACGTTCCAGAATCTGCTCGCGGCGAGCGCGCATCAAGTCCAAATAGTTATCCATTGCCAATCGCCTCCGCTGACAGCCAAACAAGTAGTCCCATGCTAACGCAAGAGCGCGGCCCTGCATGTGCAAGGCCGCGCCCACTTAGGTATTTACAATCTTTCGACGAACGGAGCTACCCTACTCCTCGTCGTCCTCGCCATCATCCTCGTCCTCAAGATGATTCAGCAAGTAGCGAAGACCCTCGCTCACCTCGTTAGCGGACACCTTGGCAACAAAGTGTGCATCCACGGCGGGCCTCATAATGACGCCCTCGCCCGAAGGCACGCGCATGCTCTCGAGCTCATCCTCATCAGTGCGGGCGATATCGCCGGCATTCATGCGCTGACCAGTCAACAGGAAGGTCAGACGGCAAGCGGCATCGATGGAAATCGAGGCGATGCGATCGAGGTAGCGCGAAACCATGATGGCGCGGCGCAGGTCGTCGTAGTTGCTATCGTCATCCATAAACTCGCCCGCATCCATGCGGTTGAAGATACGGAAGAACTTCTCGTAGGCCGCGTGCACCGGCTCGTCCTCGACGGCAAGGTTGCAGATGATGGACATGTCATTGGTGACGAGCGCAGAAAGCGAAGAGCCCAACACCTGGTAGACGGCCTCAGCCTCGGCCTCGACCGTACCGACAAGCTCCTTGGGCAGCGAGATGTCAGCCTTGATCATATGACGCGTGGCGCGGCAGATCTGGCGAACCTTATCGGTCATGCGCTGCAGGTTAAAGTCGACGTAGATGATCGTCTGCAGTAAGCGGAAGTCGGAAGCGACCGGCGACTGCGTGGCGATCAGGTTGTAGCACACGGCCTCCAAGTTAGCGCAGCGCGCGTCAATCGAAAGCGTGCGCTTCTTGGTCTTGGTGGCGAGCTTGCGGTCGTCGGTCACATAGGCCTTCACGGCATCGTGGAGGGCCAGATCGACGGCCTCGTAGATGCTCAGCATCTCGTGGCGGGCCTCGATGAGCTGACGGGAAAACAATTTTCGCATGGTTCACTCCAATCAGTTGGGTGCGGTCATGCCGCCCGCACAGTGAATACGCACCGGACCAGGTCCGATCGGCTTGGGACTAGTCGCACCGATCAGCCAAAGCGGCCGGTGATATAGTCTTCCGTCCGCGAGTCCACCGGGCTGGTAAAGATCGCGTCGGTTTGACCATACTCGATGAGCGTGGCGGGCTCGCCGGCAACTTCCTGCAAGAAGAACGCGGTGTAGTCACTGATACGAGCTGCCTGCTGCATTGAATGCGTGACGATGATGATCGTCATCTCGGGCGCCAGCTCGGCCATCAGATCCTCGACCTTAGAGACGGACGTGGGGTCGATGGCGGAGCAGGGCTCGTCCATCAGAAGGACATCGGGCTGCACCGCAAGCACGCGCGCGATGCACAGACGCTGCTGCTGACCGCCCGAGAGCGCCAAACCATCCTTGTTGAGCTGATTGGATACCTCTTTCCAGAGGTTGGCGCGTTTGAGCGATTCTTCCACGATGTCATCGAGGTCGCTTTTGCTAGTCACGCCCTGCAGACGAGGGCCAAAGGCGACATTCTCGTAAATGGATTTGGGAAACGGGTTGGGCTGCTGAAAGATCATGCCCACGCGACGACGGAGGTCGACCGGGTCGACACCCTCGGCATAGATATCGTTGCCGTCGAGCGTCATGGTGCCCTCGACGCGCGTACCCTCGATCAGGTCATTCATGCGGTTGATGCAGCGCAAAAACGTCGACTTTCCGCAACCCGAAGGGCCAATGAAGGAGGTGATGGCGTTTTTGGCGATGTTGAGGTCAAGCCCCGTCAGCGCATGAAAGTCACCATACCAAAAGTTGAAATCCTTGGCCGTGATGGCCGCTTGCTCCGGCGTGGGAGCGGACTGATAGACGGACATGGGACTCCTTAACTAGCGACGCTTGCGCGACAGGAAGCGCGCAAACAGGTTGAAGGCCAGAATGATCACCATCAGCAAGAGCGCGGTACCGTAGGCTGCGTTCATGTTGATGCCGTCGTTGGCAAGCAGGTACAGGTGAACCGTCATGGGGCGGCCGGAATCGAGCGGCGAGATAGGTAGATTGATGGCCTGGCCCATGGTGTAGAGCACCACGGCGGTCTCGCCGATGGCACGGCCGATGGCAAGGACGATGCCCGTGGCAATGCGGCCAAAGGCCGAAGGAAGCACGATCTTGGAGACGACCTGCCACTTGGTAGCGCCCAGGCCGTACGCGCCCCAACGGATATAGCGCGGAACGGCGCGAATGGCCTCTTCGGTGGTGCGCATGACGATGGGAAGCATCAAGAGCGCGAGCGCCAGAGCGGCCGAGACCATCGAAAGGCCCAGGCCCATGGCCTCGACAAACAAGGCGTAGCCAAACAGGCCCATAACGATGGAGGGCACCGAGGCCAAAGCGTCAGCAGCGTAGCGAATGAGCTCGACGACCTTGCCCTGCTTGGCGTACTCGGCCAGATAGACGGCTGCCAGCACAGCGATCGGCGTGCAGATAAGCATGGCGAGCGCCGTCACATAGACGGTCGAGACGATCGTGGGCCAAATTCCGCCCTCGGCGTTGACGCCCTGGGGCCAACCGAAGATAAAGTCGAGCGAGATATGCGGCAGGCCGTTAACAACCACGTAGGCGATGATAGCGACCAGTACCAGCGTGGTGATGTATGCCGCGGCACGAAACACGCCAAGCATGATCTTGTTGGACAGGTCCTTGTTGATGCGCCCCTTCTTGCCGTGGGAAAGGGCACGCTTGATGCGCTCGCGCGACGAGGTCGTATCGACCGTCGTGTCAACGGAATCGGACATAGCCTACCCCCTCTTCTTCTTGGAAATCAGACGGACGATACCCACCAGTGCAGCGGAGATGATAAACAGGACCACACCCATGCCAAACAGAGCCGAGCGGTGCAGGCCCGAGGAATAACTCATGTCGAGCGCGATCTGGCTCGTGAGCGTCGAGATGGGGCTCGAGATGCTGTCCGGAATGACCGGGGCGTTGCCCACGACCATGAGCACGGCCATGGTCTCGCCGATGGCACGACCCATGCCCAAGACAATTGCATCGACAATGCCCAGCTTGGCTGCAGGCAGCACGACCTTGTAGATGGTCTGCCACTTGGTGGCACCCATGGCATAGGACGCCTCGCGAATGCCCATGGGAATGGAATTGAGCGCATCGATCGTGAGCGTCGTGATGGTGGGAACGATCATGATGGCGAGCACGAACCAAGCCGTCAGCGCACCGAAGCCAAGACCACCGGTCAGCTGTGCGATAAACGGGCGGATGATGACCATGCCAAAGAAGCCGTAGATGATAGAGGGGATGCCCGCCAGCAGGTCGACGGCGGGGCTGATGAGCCTGCGCACGCGCTTGTTGGCGATCTCGACCAGATACACGGCCGTACCCACACCCAGGGGCACGCCCATGGCGAGCGCACCGACCGTCACCAGACCAGAGCCCGCCAGCAGCGACATAATGCCGTAGTGACCCTCGGAGGGCGCCCACGTAAAGCTAAGGAAGTCCGCCAGACCGATGTCGGTAAAGACGGGAAGCGCCGAGTACGTGGTAAAGACAAAAATCAAGATGACGGTAACGACCGCCAAGAACGCGCAGGCAAAGAAGATCCACTGCAACGCCTTCTCCTTGAGATAGGTGCTGCGCGACACCAACGCCAACTCACGCTTTTTGGGCGCCTGAGCCTCCTGCTCAATCTGAGGGGTTTCCTGTGCTTCCACGCTACTCACTCCCCTTTCCGTCGTTGGTGACGGGTATAAAGCCCGCCTCGCGAATCTGCTTGTCCATCTTCTCGGACGTCACATAGTCAATGTAGTTCTGCGCCTGCTGCGAAGGCGTACCCTTCACAAAGAAGTAAAG